>JBHELG010000055.1:0-52415 GCA_046263195.1 Nitriliruptorales bacterium
TGCACGGACACTGCGCGTGGCTTTCGACGGCGTTTCACACTCAGACTTTCCCTTGGCGCGTGCGAAACTTGCGCCAGTATTTCTGCTCTGCTCCGACCTGCTTTTTCCACATCTCCGCGACCTTCTGGCTGGAATATGTCGCACCGAGAACGTATGTTCGGATTATGGCAGAGGTCACTACTTCCCAGTCTCCTGTTACGCAGCCTGCGGCCCCGCCCCAGGGGGAGGTGAGCCTGGCGGAGGGTGCGGGGCTGCTGGCCGAGCTGTCGGAGGCGCTACGGCGCATGCAGCAGGCGACGGCGGAGGCGGTGGACCTGGCCGGGCGGGTGCAGCGCGCCGGGGTGGTGGAGGTCATCGAAGGGCTGCCCTTGGAGTTGCTGCTGGCGCTCGAGCACCGCCTGGTCTCTTCGGATGCTCGCATGCTGCTGGAGGCGGCGCGGGTGCTCGAACGCATGCCCGTCACGAAGGCGCTGTTCGCGGAGGGGAAGCTGTCGTGGGGCCAAGTCCGGGGCATCGTGGCGCGTCTGCGGCGCATGCAGGTCGACGACCTGCCGGCCATCGACGAACGCGTCGAGGCCTCACTGGACCTGGTGGACAAGTACTCGCCCGACGAGCTCGTGTGGGCGGTGGAACGCGCGGCCGACGAGGTCGACGGTACGCGCAAAGTCGAACGCCGCGAGCAGGGCCAAGTCGAGACGAGCTTCTTGTCTGTGCAACCGTCCCTTGACGGGTCGGTGCGCCTGTACGGCGAACTCGACCCGGTGGCGGGCGCGACCTGTCTGAACGCGCTGGATGCTGCCAGCGGCCTGCCTGACAGCGAGCCGACCGAACCGGGGCAGGCGTCGAGCCGGGCGAAGCAGCGCGCCCGAGGGCTGGTGCGCATCTGCACCGACTGGCTGGGTGGGGGCAGGGGCAGACGCCGTCGAGCCCGCCCCCTGCTCATCGCCCACGTCGACCTGGCCAACGTCACCACGACTGCCGCTGGCACGGTGGAACTGGCCGCCCCCGGAGCTCTGCCCACCCTCACGGCGGCCACCGTCGAAGCCCTGACCGCCGATGCGGACCTGCGGGTAGTGCTGTTCGACGGGGTACGTCCCCCTGGCCGTGTCCGCCAAGACCAAGGCTGCCACCATCCCCGCCGACCTCCGACTGGCCGTCAGAGCGCGGGACAGGGGCTCGCTTCCCCGGATCCACCGGCCCCGCCCCGTGGGCGGACATTCACCATGTGGTCGAGCAGGTCGACGGCGGCGACCATCATCCCGACCAGCTCACCCTGCTGCTGCGCCGCTGGCACAAGCTCGTACACGACCGCAACTGGAAACAGCGCCTCGACCCCCAAACCGGGGTGTTCACGATCACCCGAAACGGTCGCAGCTGGCACGCACTCCCCCGCGGGACGCCTCTGCGCCGGCCCCCGCCCGAAGAGGGCAATCCGCGGGCAAATTAAGAACAAAGAGCCGCGCTCTCATTCAGCTCTGCCGACGTGCATACCTGACTACGGCACGCCTCCAGGCAGCCTCTCCTGCGCGTCCTTGAACCAGGCCGCCATCTGGGCCGCTACGGCCCGGACTACGCCGAACGCGGCAGGCGAGGGGTGTGAGTCGCGGTCCGCGACCGCTTGCGATCGACGCGTTCCTGGATGTGGGGCGGGATGCGACCCGTCCGCGGCCCACGTATGCCGCTCAAGCCGGTGAGCCTCCAGCCGCCTGGGTGAGGGCGCGACGGCGGCGTGCGCGCTCCATCAGCCAGGTGGACACGATTGCGCCCTCGTAGAGGAGGACCATGGGCACAGCCATGAAGAGCATGCTGACCGGGTCGACCGTGGGTGTGACGATGGCCGCGACCGCGAAGTTCCCGACGATCGCGTACGGGCGGAATCGCCGCAGCTGCGAGCTGCGTACGAGCCCGATCGCTGCGAGGAAGACGATGAGCACCGGGACCTCGAACACGATCCCGAACGCGACGACCGTCGTGAGAATGAACGAGAAGTACTCCTGCGCAGCGAGCAGGGCCGACACGTGCTCACCCCCGAGGGCCAGCAGGATCTGCAGGCCCTTCGGGATGACGTAGAACGCAAAGGCGGCCCCGAAGAGGAACACGATCTGGCTCGTCACGACGAACGGAAGCGTGTAACGCCGCTCCTTCTCAGTGAGGCCGGGGGTAACGAACTTCCAAATCTGAAAGAACAAGATCGGCGCGGCGATGAACAGCCCGATGACGAGGGAGATCTTCACCCTTACGGCGAAACCCTCGAGCGGTCTCGTGACGACGAGGGTGCAGTCGCCGCCGGGGCCCTCAGGTCGAAACGCGGTGGGCAGGTCGCAATAGGGCTGCTTGAGGAACTCCAGTACGGGGTCGTAGAGGAACCATCCCACAGCGGCTCCAGCCAGCACCGCGAGGACGATGCGAACCAGCCGCGTGCGAAGCTCGGCGAGGTGCTCCCTGAGGGTCATCTCGCCCAAAGCGGGCGAGCCCACCGCCTCGGTGTCAGGCGGAGGTTGTGTCGCTGGGACGGCGTTCCGGCTCACCCGTCTCCTCTTCCTCCGCCTCCGCAGCCGACTTGCGGAAAATCTTGAGGCTCTTGCCCATCGAGCCGGCCAGGTCCGGGAGCTTCTTCGCACCGAACAGGAGGAGCACGATGACGAGCACAATCATGAGCTCGGGGGCTCCGATTCCGGGCATGGACGTTCCTGACGTCGAAGGTAACGCGCTGAGGGATCCCCGCGGTGCGCCCAGTGTAACGGCCCGGGCGCGCAGCGTCGCGAGACTTTCAGGATTTGCGGCTTTCTCTGGCGGTCTCGGTCAGGTTGGCAAGCTCACGCTCCATGATGCTCGTCTCCCGGTTCAGTTCGAGCAGGGAGGGCTCGAGCCGCGCCTGCATGGCCTGGACGCCCGTCAGCAGTGTCTTGATCTGCCGCACGAGACCGAGCGCGACAGCGACCAGGGCGCCCAAGGTGAGGACGACGATGCTGGCCACGGCGGCGATGGTGATGGGCGACATCCCACGAACCTTAGCCCCTTCCGCTCGCACCGCCACCCCGACGAGAGGGGTGGAGGACTGAATTGGCATGCCCCTGCGACGTCGAGGCGAGGAAGTCAGTGGTCGTAGCGGCGCAGTGCCGCCTGCGCGGCTGCGGCTATGTCGGCAGCGAGTTCGAGCGGCCGTGCCACGGTCACTCCGGGACCCGCCCCGAGCAGGAGTCGGCGTACCCAGGCCAGCGCGTCCGTGTGGAATACCACGCGCCGGCGACCGCCTGGTAGGTCGGCGACCACATCGGGACGCACCTTGTCCGACACCCACCGCACCTCGGGTGAGAGGATGAGCTCCACCTCTAAGTCGCGAGGACCAGGCTCGTATTGCGGCGGACGCAGAGTGACGTTTCGGGGTGGGGGGACGGCAGGCTCCTCGAGCACAGCCAGATCGGCTATGCGGTCCAGGCGAAATGTTCGCGCTTGTCCGCTGCGCTCGTCGAGCCCCTGCACGTACCAGGCCCCCTCTGCGACATGCAGGGTCCACGGGTGGACGATGCGCTCCCTTGGTCGGACGTCCCCCCGTCCGCGGTAGCCGAGTCGCACCCGCCTGCTGGAGGCGAGGGCGTGCCGTAACGGAGGCAGCCACTTCGAGCCGTCCTCGTCGAGTTCGACGGTGACTCCGGGTGGGACCCCGGCCGCGGCCTTGAGGGCTGACAGGGCCGAGCGCAGGGCACTGAGTTCCTCGCCAAGCGCTGCCGCCACGGCCTCGCCGGCCAGGATGAGACCCAGCGCCTCGCGGGGGGTCAGCCGCAACGGCTGGCGCAACTCGTCAGCCATCCGCACCAGTATCCGGTCTTCGAGGACGGTGACTTCGAAAAGGTCGCCGCCGCCGAGTCCGGGCAGACCGCAATATCCGATCGTGTCGAGGTCGGCCAAAATGGTGGGCTGATCGACTCCGAAGGCTTTCGCGGTCTCGGCAACGGTCGCTCCGGGGCGCTCGAGCAGCCATGGCACGAGCGTGAGCAACCGCGCGACCGTGTCAGCGGCGGCCACCGGCCCTCTCTTCCTCCTCCCCGGAAGGCTCGGACGGGTACTGGCGCGCCAGATCCTGAAATCTTCGCACGGCGAGGCTTCGGATGGACGGCGGTGACAGGATCTTCACATCTGCCCCGAACCCCAGCAGCCAGGGCATCAGCCGCTCCGGGTCCGCCTCTTGGAAGACCAGCTGGACCCAACCGTCGGACCGCTCACCTGCCACCCTCGCCCCGCGGCGCTCCGCTTCCCAGACCATGGAGGGCGCCACCGCGACTGTGATCTCCACCCCTTCCCCGGACGGACCCGTGGTGAGCTCCACGAGGTTGAGATCCTCGGGCACCGTATAGGTCCCCGCATCTCCGACTGCTTGTGGCTGCGTGGTGAATCGGTCGAGGCGAAAGGCGCGTAACGCCTCACGGTCATGGTCCCGCCCCACGAGGTACCAGGCGCCGCGCCTCTGGACCAGACCATAGGGGTCGACAGTCCGGGTCGAAGTCGCGCCGGTGGAGCTTCGGTAGGTGAAGCGGAGAGCCCGACGTTCGACGAGCGCGTCGGCGACGCCGTCCAGGGCACCGACTCCGACTTCCACTCGGGCCGGGGGCGTTGTGACGGGCTCGGGATCAGGAGCCAAGGCACTCACCTTCGCCAAGCCCAGTCGCGCGTCCTGCTCGCGTGTCACTTCGAGGGCGATCGCAAGTGCGCTGATCTCCGCAGCGCTGAGAGCGACGGGTGGGAGTGAGTACTCGCGCCGGTCGATCGTGTAGCCCCACTCGGTCTCGAACGCATCCAGAGCCTTGGTACGAACCGGCACGCCGAGCCGCCGCAGATCGTCCTTGTCCCGCTCGAACATGCGCCGAGCGCTCTCCGGATCGTCCTGCCGGTATCCGGGCACCTTGCGACGTATCTCTGCCAGCGTGAGCGGTCGACGGGCTTCGAGCAGCGCAACCGTGAGGTTGATCAGGCGCTCGACCTTCGCGTTCACAAGCCGCTCACATGGACGCGATCAGCTTGTCCACTCGGTCGTCCTCACTGCGGAAAGGGTCCTTGCACAGGACGGTCCGCTGGGCCTGGTCGTTGAGCTTCAAGTGCACCCAGTCCACCGTATAGTCACGTCGACGAGCTTTCGCGTGACGAATGAACCGACCGCGCAGAGCGGCTCGGGTGCGTGCTGGAGGGTTCGTCTTCGCCGCGACGATCTCCGTGTCAGCGAACAGCCGCTCGACCTTCCCGCGCCGCTGCAACAGGTAGTACAGACCACGATCCCGGGCGACGTTGTGGTAGGCGAGATCCACCATGGCGACACGGGGGCTCGCCAGGGGCAGATCATGACGGGCGCGGAAGGCCTCGATGAGCTCGTACTTCGTGACCCAGTCGAGCTGACCGACGAGTCGGAACGGGTCGACCGCGATGGTTTCGATGACCTCCTTCCAACGCCGCAGCACCTCCTTCGTCTTGGGGTCCGGATCGGAAGCGTTCACGAAGCGCTCGACCCGCTCCAGGTAGGCCTCCTGGATATCCAGAGCGCTCATCTCACGGCCGTTCGCCAACCGCAACCGGCGCCGACCGGTCAGATCATGACTGACCTCTCGTATGGAGCGGATCGGGTTTTCGAGGGTGAGGTCCCGCATGACGGACTGCTCTTCGAGCATCCGCAGCACGAGGTCGGTGGTGGCGATCTTCAGCCAGGCGGTCACGTCGCTCATGTTCGAGTCGCCCACGATGACGTGGAGGCGCCGGTAGCGTTCCGCGTCCGCGTGGGGCTCGTCTCGAGTGTTGATGATGGGGCGTGACCGAGTGGTCGCCGAGGACACGCCCTCCCAGATGTGCTCCGCTCGTTGGGAGAGACTGAAGATCGCCCCCCGGGGCGTGTGAAGCACCTTCCCTGCGCCGGAGAAGATCTGACGACTGATGAGAAAAGGAATGAGGGCGTCGGCGAGACGCTGAAACTCCCCCACGCGCGCCACGAGGTAGTTCTCGTGGCAGCCGTAGCTGTTCCCAGCCGAATCGGTGTTGTTCTTGAAGAGGGAGATGTCGCCCGAAATGCCCTCTTCGTGCAGGCGTTGCTCGGCGGCGCGCACGAGGTCTTCGAGTATCCGCTCGCCTGCCTTGTCGTGTATGACCACCTGAGCCGGTGAATCGCACTCGGGCGTCGCGTATTCCGGGTGGGAGCCGACGTCAAGGTAGAGACGTGCCCCGTTCTCGAGAAACACGTTGCTGGAGCGGCCCCACGAGACGACGCGACGGAAGAGATAGCGAGCGACCTCGTCAGGGCTGAGACGGCGCTGCCCCCGGAAGGTGCAGGTTACGCCGTACTCGTTCTCTATCCCGAAGATCCTGCGGCGCACGGTCCTCTCGGTTTTCGTCGACGGGGCCAACCCTGTTTACCTACGGGTCGCCGATCGCGCCAGGGCCCGACCTTTGCCCTGCCTCCCCTGGATCGCCTGGCGAGCCGGGCTCTCCGGATGCGGAGCATGATGGCCTGTACCTCACGTCGGGGCGACCATTCCGGCGATGGCATCCTCGTCGATACGGAAGAACTTCCGTCGCGGCCGCTGATGCGACAGCCCGGACACTTCGAGGTCAGCGGCAGGTATCTCCCGATTGGCGGTCCCGGCGAGCACGCTTGCGGCGATCCCAACCGCCTGTTCGAGTGACAGGGTCTCCTCGTAGCGGGACTCCAGGGCGCTGGTCAGCTCGTCGGATTGGCCACCGATGGCGACGAAGTGGTGCTCGTCGACTATCGAGCCGTCGTAGAGGATGTGATAGAGCTCGGGAGCGGCGTCGCCATCGTCGCCACTGTTGACCTGTGCGATGAGTACTTCGACCTCGAACGGTTTGCCGTCACCCATGAAGATCGTCCCGAGCGCCTGGCTGTAGGCATTCGCGAGCGATTTCGCGGTGACGTCTTCGCGGCCGTACTGATAGCCCTTCACGTCTGCCAGACGAATGCCGGAGACGCGCAAGGACTCGAACTCGTTGTACTTCCCAACGGCCGCGAACGCGATGCGGTCGTAGATCTCCGAGGTCTTGTAGAGAGAACGCGAGGGGTTCTCACCGACGAAGACGACTCCGTCCGCGTACTCGAGCGCAACGAGGGCCCGGCCGCGGGCGATGCCCTTGCGGGCATACTCCGCCCGGTCCTTCATCAGCTGTTCGGGCGAGACGTAGAACGGCAGGGCCACCGTCGGTCCTCATCTCTCGGGTGTGCTCATTCAGCTAGACCGGCGGCACTGGAGGGGACAGGTGCGGCTGATTGTTCGCGCGCTCCTCACGCTGGTCGACCACCGCCTCGACGTGCTCGGCGACGACCTCGTCGTCGAGTTCCCGATAACCGTCGGGATCGATGACCGCAACGGTCGGGTAGATGCGCCGGATGAGGTCGGGGCCTCCGGTAGCGCTGTCCTCCTCCGCAGCATCGAAGAGGGCGCCGACGCACAGTCGAACGCTCGTAGCCTCGTCGGCCTCAGGATCGTGCTCACGCTTCAGGGCGCCACGCGTGTCACGTCCGCCGGACCCGGCGGCCGCGTAGTCGGCGGAAAGGTAGCGCCCCCCGGCCGGGTCGTACTCGAAGATGCGACCGTTCGTCGAGCGCGCTTCCACTCCGGCGAACAGCGGTACGACGACGAAACCCTGCATGGCGAGGGGAAGGTTCGCCCGGACCATGTGCGCGAGCTTGTTCGCCTTGCCCTCGAGGGAGAGCGGCTCGCCCTCGACCTTCTCGTAGTGCTCGAGCTCGGTTGCGAAGACCTTGGCGAGTTCCATCGCCGGTCCGGCGGCACCGCTGATCGCGACCGCCGAGTAGGCGTCAGCCGGAAACACCTTGCGCATGTCCTTCTTCGAGATGATGTGACCGGCGGTCGCGCGTCGGTCTCCGGCGACGACGACCCCGTCACGGAACGTCAGCGCCAGCACGGTCGTGCCCTCGAGCATCATGTCGTGCCAGCCTTCACGGCCTTCTCGGGAATGGAGACCCGGGGCAGCGATCAGCGCGCTCGGGACCGCGTCCGGCGCGACTCGGCGGAGCAGCTCGAAGAACGACGACCCGTGGGCGTCGAACGGCAGGGGGAGGCCGAGGTTCCCGGACGGGTCTGGGGTCACTGACCTCCCTTCTGCACGTAGTTCTTGATGAACTCTTCGGCGTTCTCTTCGAGCACCTCGTCGATCTCGTCGAGCAGTTCGTCGACGTCTTCGAGTACTTCCTCGGCCGACTCGGTGCGCGTCGCCGTTGCCTGGTCATCAGCAGTGACCTCTTCACGGGGGGTAGGCCGCTGCCGGGTCTGACCGCTCTCGCTCACCAAGGCACCTCCTGAGATTTGACCACGTCTGCCGAGCCGGGCCTTCACATGGCCACGCTGACAAGCAGCGTACCTCCGAACGGCGGCGAGATTCGTGCTTCGCGCGAACATGGTCCGAAAGGCGGGAGTTGGGCCGGGAACGGAACGGGGCATTCTGGCGGCTGCGACGACACCACCGCCCGTACTGCCGCGGCTCACTCGGGACCACTGCTGCTCGAACTAGCGTTCGAGAGCGGTTATGAGCTCCTCCGCCGACTCGGACGATTCAAGCAGGTCACCGACGTGCGCCTTCGTCCCCTTGCCGGGCTCCATCATCGGCACGCGCTGCAGTGCATCCTTGCCGATGTCGAAGATGAGAGAATCCCATCCCGCTGCAACGATCTTGTCGCGGTACTTGGCGAGGCAGCGGCCGCGGAAGTAGGCGCGGGTGTCCTCCGGCGGCTCGGCCATCGCACGCTGGATCTCGCTCTCGGCGACGAGCCGTTCGACTCTGCCTCGGGCGGAGAGCCGGTTGTACAAGCCCTTGTCGAGACGGACATCGTGATACTGGAGGTCGACCATCTTCAGGCGGTCGTCGTGCCAGTCGAGTCCGTGCCGCTCGCGGTACTGCTCGAGCAACTCGAGCTTCGTGCTCCAGTCCACCTGCCCGGCGAGTCTTCTCGGGTCCACCTCAGCGGTTGTGAGCACCGACTCCCAACGCTGGAACACCTCGGCCGTCACCGGGTCGATGTCCTGCTCCTTGCCATAGCGCTGGCAGGCCTCGAGATAGCGCCATTGGAGATCGAGCGGCGTGACCTGCCTTCCATCGCGGAGCTGGATGGGCGCTTGACAGGTCACGTCGTGGCTGACCTTGTGGAATGCGGCGACAGGTTTGGCGAGCTCCGGGGGGTCGGGCGCGGCACCGTCCTCGATCATCGACAGCACGAGCGCGGTAGTGCCGACCTTCAGGAAGGTCGCCACCTCGCAGAGGTTCGCATCACCGTTGATGACATGAAGACGGCGGTAGCGTTCCGGATCCGCGTGTGGCTCGTCACGCGTGTTGATGAGAGGCCGCTTCAGCGTCGTTTCCAGTCCGACCTCGACTTCGAAGAAGTCGGCTCGTTGTGAAAGCTGGTACGTCACCTCTTCATCGAACTCGCTGCCGATACGGCCCCCGCCCACGTAGACGAGTCGGGAGACGAAGAACGGGATGAGCTGCCTGACGAGTTCAGGGAAAGGGACGGCCCGGTCGACCAGATAGTTCTCGTGTGTTCCGTACGCGGCGCCCTTGCCGTCCGTGTTGTTCTTGTGGATCAGGATGCGTCCGCCTTGTGGCAGAGCCGAGGCGGCCCGATCCGCGGCGGTGGCGAGTATCCGCTCGCCTGCCTTGTCCCAGACGACGAGGTCACGGGCGTTCGAGCACTCCGGCGAGGAGTACTCGGGATGAGCGTGGTCGACGTAGAAACGGGCCCCGTTGGTCAAGACGGTGTTCGCCAGGCCGAGCTCCTCGTCACTTGGAGTCTCGTGGCCGCCGGTCTCGTCGAAGCCTCGAGCATCGCGAAGCGGGTGCTCGTCGGAGTGGTCCCACTTCACCTGGTGCCGAGCCGATGGCTGATAGGACGAGACCACGAGCGACGAGGCAAGCACGGGATTCATATCCGACTGGCCTGCGACAGTTATCCCGAACTCGGTCTCCGTACCGAGGTACTTGCGAAGACCCACCCGACCCTCACTGTCGCCTGCTTGCTCTGGCTACGGCTATACCACGCTCGGATCCTGTTACAGATACTGGCCCGCGTTCACATTCTCGATCGCTTTGCCCTCCTCCTCGCCGCTACCGATGAGGGTTCGGACATAGACGATTCGCTCGCCCTTCTTGCCCGAGATCCGCGCCCAGTCGTCGGGGTTCGTCGTGTTGGGTAGGTCCTCGTTCTCACGCCACTCGTCGCGGATCGCAGCGATGAGGTCCTCTGTGCGCAGCCCCCGCTCGCCGCTCGCGATGAGACGCTTGATGGCCATCTTCTTGGCGCGGTCAACGACGTTCTGGATCATGGCGCCCGAGTTGAAGTCCCTGAAGTAGAGGATCTCCTTCTCGCCATTCGCGTACGTCACTTCCAGGAAGCGGTTGTCATCGTCTTCGGCATACATCTTCTCGACCGTGGCTTCGATCATCGCTTCGATCGTGGTCTTGCGGTCGCCGCCACGGCTCTTCACTTCGTCTTCCGCCAGTGGAAGGCCCTCGTGGAGGTAGATGGAGAAGATCTCACGCGCCGCGTCCGAATTCGGCCGCTCGATCTTGATCTTCACATCGAGACGTCCCGGGCGCAGGATGGCCGGGTCGATCATGTCCTCGCGGTTGGATGCCCCGATGACGACGACGTCCTTCAAGCTCTCGACGCCGTCGATCTCGGCCAGCAACTGCGGGACGATCGTGTTTTCCACGTCGGAGGAGACCCCCGAGCCGCGGGTGCGGAACAGCGAGTCCATCTCGTCGAAGAACACGATCACCGGGTAGCCCTCGGCGGACTTCTCCCGCGCCCGCTGGAAGATGAGCCGAATCTGCCGTTCTGTCTCACCGACGTACTTGTTGAGCAGCTCGGGGCCCTTCACGTTCAGGAAGTAGCTGCGGGCGTCGGCCTTGCCAGTCTTCTCCGCAACCCGCTTCGCCAAGGAGTTGGCGACCGCCTTCGCGATGAGCGTCTTGCCGCAACCCGGGGGCCCGTAGAGCAGTATTCCCTTCGGGGGCTTGAGATCGTGCTCCGCGAAGAGCTCCGCGTGCAGATACGGCAACTCGACGGCATCCCGAATCTGCTCGACCTGGTTTGAAAGGCCGCCGATCTGCTCATAGGTGATATCGGGCACCTCTTCGAGCACGAGCTGCTCGACCTCAGCCTTGGGGACGATCTCGAGCGCGCAATTCGAACGGGAATCCACGAGGACGGAGTCACCCGCCTTCAGTGGAAGCTCCCGCAGTGGGTCCGCCAGGCGCACGATGCGCTCGTCGTCCCCACGCCCAACGACGAGTGCGCGGCTCTCGTCGAGAATCTCCGAGACCATCATGACCTCGCCGGAGTCCTCGTAGAGGCTCACGCCCACGACGTTCATCGTGTCGTTGAGCCGGACCTCCTGACCGCGACGGAGCTCCTCGACGTCGATGTCCGGGGCAACGTTGACCCGTAGCTTGCGGCCCTGGGCGGAGATGTCTGCCGTCCCGTCCTCGTTCGCGGCCAGGAAAGAGCCGTAGCTCTGAGGCGGGGCGGCGAGCTTCTCGACCTCCTCACGCAAGCTGACCAGCTGCTCGCGTGCCGCGCGCAACGTCTCGGTGAGCTTCGCGTTCTGATTCAGCGCGCCTTGCAGCTGACCCTTCGTCTCGAGCAAGCGTTCCTCGAGCACGCGGATCCTGGTTGGGCTCGTCTCGAGACGGCGACGCAGAAGCTCGACCTCCTCGCGCAGAAACTTCAGCTCTGCCTGGAGTTCGTCCTCGTCGCCCATCTGTGGCCGCGAACGACCGAAGCTCTGATCGAAGGAACCGCCGAGGGGTTGCGACGCTCCCAGGCGTCGCTCGGGTTCTCGTCCGTGGCCGCGGTTTGGGCGCTCGGTCACCAGACCTCCTTCCCGCCGACCCTGCTCGTGAGAAACGAGTATAGGGTGGTGCTGTCCGAATGGACGTTGGGGCCAAGACCCATCTGTCCGGGGTCGAGACCGGGGCGGGGGCGGGCGGGCTCATGATGGCGCGAAGCCGAGCCCTGGGTCTCGAGCGAGCGGACACGCTGGGCTCCTCGACCTCAGCCCCGGTCCGACAGGCTGGTAGCCTCCCGGGCGTGACATCCCACCTCTCCGATCATGTCGCCTCGGACACGCCTGGTCC
Organism: Nitriliruptorales bacterium; assembly: GCA_046263195.1. Lineage (GTDB taxonomy): Bacteria > Actinomycetota > Nitriliruptoria > Nitriliruptorales > JAHWKO01 > JBHELG01. The sequence goes on from JBHELG010000055.1 coordinate 12,151, forward strand.
GCGCGCCCGCGGGTCGACCAAGCCACGTGGCGAAGGGACCGCCAGTCCCCCTGGCAGGGGTCAGAGTGCGGAGGCGGACCCTGACCTTGGTGGCAAGGCGGTGGCGCCGCTCACGCCGGGGCGGGCGACTCCCGGCTACCGCAGTCCCGAGCCCGATCAGGTTCCCGACTCCGATGATCCGCGCCCCCGGCTCTGGGTGGATCAGCAGCTGTGCACGGGCGACGGCTTCTGCGCAAAACTCGCCCCCGAGCAGTTCCGGATGCACTGCGACGGACTCGCATACGTCGTGGGGTCGGACGGCGACCTGCGGACGGGTCCCGGTCAGAGCGTTCCCGTCCTCCCCGACCAGGTGCGGTCGATCCTCGCCGCGGCGGTGAAATGCCCAGGGGACTGCATCTACGTGCTACCCGGTGCCGACGGGACGGTCTATGGACTGGCCTCGCCACGTGAGGGTCCTTCCCCGACGCATGATCCACCGTGAGCCGGGATTGACTGCTCAGGGCAGGAGTTGTTGTTCCCCGGCCGCCAGCACCCGACGGGCCAGCGTCAGGAAGGCCGTATGGGCAACCATGCGGTGATCGGGTCGAACGGAGAGACCTGAGACGTGCCACGGCCGCACCAGCGTCTCGATGGTGCGGACGAGACCGAAACGTCCATCGGACTCGAGCGTCTCGGCCAGCCGCATGACCTGGGGCACCGTCGGGAGGTAGGCGACGAGGATCCCGCCGGGACGCAGCGCCTGCCCGCCCCCTTTCACCAGCTCCCACGGCTCAAGCACGTCGAGCACGAGGCGGTCGCAGCTCAACTCGGGGAGGGCGTCCGCCAGATCTCCCTCGCGAGGCTCCCAGTTCGCGGGGGCCTCTCCCAGGAACGACGCGACGTTTCGCTGTGCGAGGGCGAGGTGGTCGGCTCGTCGATCGTAGGAGATGATTCGTCCCTCAGCGCCCACCGCTTGGAGAAGCGCCAGGCTGAGCGCTCCAGACCCCGCGCCCGCCTCGACCACCGTGCAACCGGGACGGATGTCGCCGAGCGCGATGATCATCGCCTGATCTTTGCGATACACAACCTGTGCGCCACGCGGCATCTTCAGCGTGAGCTCCTCAAGGGTCGGACGCAGAACGGTGACCTCCATGTTGCGGGAGGTACGCGCCGGCGCTCCCTCGGGCAGGCCGATGAGGTCGTCATGGCGTAACACGCCTGCATGGCTGTGCCACTCACCACCCGGCTCGAGTGCTATGAGGTAGCGCCGACCCTTACGGTCATGGAGCACTACCCGCTCGCCGGCGGCGAGCGGGGCATCGGTGCCGGGAGGACGGCTGGTCATGCCGATGCCGTTTCCAGGTCCTCCGACTGGGACCCAGACTCCGGACTGCCGTCGGGGCTTGCTGAAGGCGCGACCGGCGCAAGCTCGTCTCTGTCAGGACCCGACGACCCAGCGCTCTCGGATACGGCCAGGATTCGCTCGCGCTGACGGCAGAATGCACAGGTGTCGCCGGTCGTGGGCATGCCACAGCATTCGCAGCTGTTGAGTTCCGCCGCTACGCCCCCGCCGTCGCGGAGGTCGCCGAACTTGTCAGCGTGCTTGTCGAGGAACCCGAGCAGGAACTGCGCCTTCAAGCCGGGTGAGTGGCGCTCGAGGAGGTTGAGGGCCTCCTTCAGCTCGAGACCGGTGTTGCCGGAGACGAGCGGACACTCCTCGACGACGTAATCGATGCCTCGAACGACGCAATAGGCGGCCATCTCCCGCTCCGACAAGCGGTAGAGCGGCTTGGCCTTGCGGACCTGGTTCGTACCGGTGGCCGGGAGAAGGGGGCGCTGTCTTGCGAGAAACCCCTCTTGCCAACGCACGACGTTGCCGAGAAGGGTGGCGGCCTCGTCATCGAGGTTGTGGCCCGTGACGACTACGTCGTAGACACCGCGCACCGCCTCACGGTTGATGAGATACCGCTTCGACAAGCCGCAGATCCCGCAGGTGGCACGTCCTGTCGCCTGCGCCGCCTGTGGTATGCGGTAACCGTAATCAGCAGACAAGTCGACTTCAACGAGGTTCGCCCCGCGGGCCGCCGCGAAGTCGCGGCAGGTCTTGCCCGAGCGGTGAGAGTAGCCGCCGATGCCGAGCCCGATGTAGAGACCGTCGGCGCGGTAACCCATCTCGAGGAGAGCATCCCACAGGCCGAGGCTGTCCTTTCCCCCCGAGACGGCAACGAGGAGACGGTCGCCATAGCTGAACATCCGGTAGCGGCCGATCGCCTTGCGGATCTGGGTGTGCACATGGTCGATGAAGTGCTCCCCACACCATGCCGCCCGATGGCGTGGCTCCTCGGTCACGGCAGCAGCACGACAGACGCGGCAACGCGGGCCTCCCGCCCCGCCTGAGATCACCGGTCGGACCTCTACGTTGTCGTCATCGGTCAGCGCTGTGTCGGCCGGGACGAGCTCACCCGCGCGTATGACGATGACCGCGTTCGGATCGATGCCGAGTTCCTGAAGTAGCTGTCGCACGGTTGTCGAACCGCCCACGTTGAGCTCGCGGTCCGGGTTGCGTAAACGCACGCGCATCGAAGGCTCCTGTGTCCGCTTGGACCCATCTTGGTCCCGCCCGCCTCCGTCGCGGTCCTGGGACTGTGGCGGTGTGCCAAGTCCGGCCGGTTCCCGCTCCGGATCGCAAATCGGGTACCCGGGTGGCAGCGAAATGCCCATGCGACGGCCGCCGAAGGCGCGGCTGTAGTGGGGGCCTGCGGGGGAAAGGCGCAAATGCCGTCTGACGGTAGCTGATCGCAGCTTGCGGAGGGCGGGAGGGCGTCACATCCCGACCACGCGGACGGTCTTGACGCACGGAGGTAACGCGTCATCATATCGTGTCCACTAACGCGTGCTCTCCGTCACTAGTAGGTTGCTTCTCCGTTGAAAACTGCAGTGCCTGCACAGGAAAGTCCCGAGGTGAAGTCTAATATCCACCACGATGTGATCTCCTCGAGGAACATGAACGGTCAAAACGCGCGCAAAGGCCGTGTCAGTCGGGTCGTCTGGCCCCTTCCGCCAGCGGCTCTGGTTCCTCCTGGCGATCAAGTCGCTCCCGCCTCCGCCACTCCGAAGACACGCATCCCCGCGTCCACCTTGGGGCTCATCCTGGTGCTCCTCCTCGCGGGACCTATGCTCGTCTCGCCCGGCGAGAAGGTGCTGCAGGGCGAGCCGGGCGAACTCGAGGTCTCGACGAGCGCCCCGGAGCTGGCGACGGCTCCCCTCGTAACCCCACCGAGCGTGGGCGTGGGGCAGCCCTTGTCAGACGGTGCTCAGTCCAGCGCCCCACCGGCCGCCCCACTCGACCTGGGTGCGCCTCCGCGCCCCGTCGTTCCGGACACGGTGCCGAGTCTCACGCCGGACGTGATCGTGCGCCCCGCCGCCCCGGTAAGTCCCGACCGCCTGGCGGGCCTGGTGGGGATGGCGGGAATAGAGCATTTCGCCAGTGCCGAAGAGGTCCCGGTGACGATGGCAGCTCCCGTGGGACCCGCACCCATTCGAGTCCTCCTGGTTGACGCGGCAGCGTTTCGGCCGCTCACTCCCGACCCAACGGCTCAGGCCAAAGCGGTCTGGGAACGCCTCCTCGACGGCGAACTGGTGGTTCGTCACGACGTGGCTCAGAACCTCCAGCTTCCGCTCGGAGGTATGGTCCCGCTCGTGGGCCCGGCGGGTCAGCCGCTCCCGGTACGCATAGGTGCCTTCGCCTCGAACGGCACTCCGCCGTTGGCGGACGCCATCGCCCCCTCGCAGCTCGGTCCTCAACTGGGTGCGGCCGGGCCGAACCTGCTGGTCATTTCCGTCGCTCCCAACGCTCAGCCGGACCAGGTCGGTCAGCACGTCGCCAATCTCGTCGGCGGGGGACAGGTGGCCCGCATCGATCCTCCTGTCCAACACCAGGCGAGGCTCGTCGGAGCGGGCTCCTTCCGCTTCGAGCCCTTCCGCTACATCGACCATGGCGACGGGATGATCACCATCGATCCTGCCTGGGTCCGCAAGTGGATCGTCAGCGCAGACGTCCCGATCTTCGGCGGGGTCGTCCGCTGTCACCGTCTCATGATGCCCCAGCTCATCGGCGCACTTCGCGAGATCGAGGCGGCTGGCCTGGCCGGCCTCATCGATCCCGGCGACTACGGCGGCTGCTGGGTGCCGCGACACATCCTGTTCAGCCCCCAGAGGGCCCTGTCCATGCACGCTTGGGGACTGGCGATCGACTTCAACGTCCGCACGAACGGCTACGGCGCGACCCCGCAGTTGGACCGACGCATCGTCGAGATCTTCCAGCGCTGGGGCTTCAAGTGGGGCGGCGACTGGGAGACGCCGGACGGGATGCACTTCGAGTTGCGCACCGTCATCCGCTAGCGCCTAGGGCGGGATGGTGGTTTTGGCTGCGCCAAGACCGCCGGTGGGACGATGCAGGGCGGGAGCCCCGGTCCGTACGAGCACTGCCGGGGGGCCCGAGGAGGCGGCATCCCTCGCCTAGGCTCCGTGCCGCGAGCACATCCGGAGGCGCCCCATGCCAATCCTCGCCCTGGTCCGACACGGTGAGTCGATCTGGAACTTGGAGGACCGCTTCACCGGCTGGGTCGATGTGCCGCTCACGGCCCGAGGTGAGGACGAGGCCCGGCGAGGGGGCCTGGCCATGCTCAGATCCGATCTGACCTTCGACCTCGCCTACACCTCTGCATTGACCCGCGCCCACCAGACGCTCGACGTCATCCTGGCGGTGACCGGTTACGACCTGCCCGTCATCCGTGACGAGGCGCTGAACGAACGCCATTACGGCGATCTGCAGGGTCTGAGCAAAGACGCGATGCGCGAGGAGTACAGTGACGAGCAGGTGCACCTGTGGCGCCGCTCCTATGACATCCCCCCTCCGAACGGCGAGTCGCTCAAGGACACCTCGGCGCGCACGGTACCGTTCTACGAGCGCGCGATTCTCCAAGACATCCGGCTCGGAAAGAACGTGCTGGTGGTCGCGCACGGCAACTCGAATCGATCGATCGTCATGATGCTCGACGAGTTGAGCGAAGACGAGGTCCCCGGACTGGAACTGCCGCTCGGTGTACCCCTCGTCTACGATCTGGAAGAGGACGGTACGGTCCGCGACAAGAGCGTGCTCGAATTGTGACTCCAGGGGGGCGGATGGTGGGGAGGGCTGAGCTCCCCGCTTGGGTTCGTCGCTGTCGTTCGGTTCTTGCGTGTGCGCTCATTATCGTGGCGGCCAGCTTCGGCGGCGCCGGAACGGTCGCGGCCTGGGAGGACGGACGCCAGCGGCTGGTCACGCGCGTCCAGGAGGCTCCTGGCCTCGTACGCGACGTCTACAGGGTCTTCGCTGACAGCGGACCGAGTGACGTACAGGTCCTGCGGTTCGGGCTGAACGACCCACGACTCGCGCTCAAGACCGAGGTGGCGAATGGTGTCGTGCCGGGCAAGGAAACGGTCCCTGATCTGCTCAGGCGGCTCGGGCCTGGCGCGATCGCGGGCGTGAACGCGAGCTTCTCCAGTCCCTCCTGCCAGCCGACCTCCCCCGAAGGAGATCCCTGCGGCTTGCTCCTGCGCGATGGGCTGCTCGTCTCCGAGAGTGTCGCGAATGGCAGCGTCTGGCAGGGGGCCTTTGCGGTTTTCCCGCCGCTCACTCGCAGCAGGCAGTGGGCCGTTGGCCGCCCGGGTTTCCACGGCGAGCTGGTGCTGGCAGATGGAAGATCCGTGGGGCTGCATGGCGTGGACCGCCAACCGCGAACGGGGGAAGTGGTCGCCTTCAACAGCGCCTACGGCGCCACGACCGGCACACCGCCCGGCACGCTCGAGCTCGTGCTGACCGGGCTGAGGCTCGGCCCTCGAACCGACTCTGTCGCTGTCGTCACGGGCGTGAGTCAAGCCGGTAACTCGAGCATTCCCGTCGGGAGCACGGTCATGGCCGCTGGGAGCGTGGCTTCTCGGGAGCTCGGCGGCGTCCGCGTGGGAGATCGGCTAGGGGTACGTGTCTTCGCCACCCCTCCCGAGTGGGGGCTGGGCATGCAGGCCGTGGCGGCGGGCCCGCTCGTTCTGCGCGACGGCGCTCCCACGAGTCCATCGGAGTGGCGCTCGGAGGGATTCGCTGTCCCGCACAACAACGGCCCTCATCCTCGCACCGTCATTGGTTTCACCTCCGCCGGTGAGGCGCTGCTCGTCACCGTTGACGGGCGCAGGGCCGCGAGCCGCGGCATGACCACCATCGAGATCGCGCACCTCCTGCAGCACCTCGGAGCCGTCGATGCCGTGATGATGGACGGGGGAGGATCCACGACCATGGCCGTGCGAGGGGAGACGGTGAACTTCCCCTGCACTGGGGAAGGCGACTGCGGGAGGGCACGCCCGATCGCGTCAGCTCTTGTCGTGTGGGCGAACGGGCCCGCTGGCCTGTTGCCTGAGCCCATCGATCTGCCCATCGGCGCCCGCTGACGTCGCCGCTACTCTGAGCACGTCCCGCTCGAGGAGGTACCGGTGTCAGGGTCAACCCGCCCTTCTCTGGGTTGGGGTGTCCTCCACCTCTTCTTCCGTGTCGCCCGCGCCGCCACAGCGGGCCTTCCCGCCTCAGCCGGCAAGGACTTCGCGGACACGTTGCGTCGCCTCGTCGACGACCCGGCACTCCAGGTTCACGTGTTCGCTGTCGTCGGCCACAAGGCCGACTTCATGATCATGGCGCTGGCCGAGGACCTGAACGTCCTCCGCCGTCTGCAGTCCACCATCTCGACGTGCGAGCTCGGGACAGCGCTCGAGCTTGCCTGGTCGTACCTCAGCCTCACGGAGACCTCGGAGTACACGCCGACGGGGGCGGAGGAGCGCCAGCGGCTCGCCGCGAAAGGCGTCGGCGGGGCCGACCTCGAGCGACGTGTCGGGCAGTTCGAGGAGCGGATGGCGACATACAACCGCCACAAGCTCTACCCCGAGCTGCCGGAGTGGGAAGTCGGCTGCTTCTACCCGATGGCCCACCGGCGGGACGGCGACGACAACTGGTATCGGCTGCCGTTCGAGGAGCGCCGCGCCCTCATGCACGAGCATGGTCGTTCGGGACGCGCCTTCACGGGACGGGTCCTCCAGCTTGTCACTGGCTCCACAGGCCTCGACGATTGGGAGTGGGGCGTAACGCTGTTCGCGCACGACCTTGCAGACATCAAAGAGATCGTGTACCAGCTCCGGTTCGACGAGGCCTCGGCTCGCTACGGGGTGTTCGGCCCCTTCGTGGTCGGGTTACGCCGAACCCCCGAGGAGCTCACGCGTGAGCTGGGGCTGGACTGGTGAGTCGAAGGCCCGGTGAACAGACGGCGGAGAGCAGGCCGTCCACAACGGGCTCGACCGGGCGAACCTGCCCAGCACGTCAACCCCCTGGGCCGTGGTGACGGCAGAGCTCCCGGTGGCGCTCGACCTCGAGCCGCTGGTCCACCGCGCCACGGGCCTTCTGTGTCGACTCGGTCTTCACGAGGGTGATCGCGTACTCACCCTGCTGCTCAATTCCCCGGACGCGCTCGCACTCGGGCTTGCCTGTCAGCTTGCGGGTGTGGTCCAGGTGCCTCTCTACCCTGACCTGCCGCCACGGGAAGCAGCAGAGATCGTCGCCGACGCCGCTCCCCACGCGGCCATCATCGGCTCTGACGTGCCCGCCCACGCCCGCCACCATCTACTCGTCCCGCCCGTGGTCGGGGACAATCCAGGATCCGCTCCTGCTCCAAGGACGATCTCCCCAGGGCGGCGCCCTCACCTGCTTGACCCGGGTGGACTCGCCCTCGAACGGGCAGTAGCGCCTGCCGCCTCGTGGCCACGCACCCGCCCCATGGCCTACACGTCCGGGACGACCGGCCGACGGAAGGGAGTGCACGTCGGTGTGCGGGACGAGGCGTGGGGCCGTGAGGTCGTGCTCGACGAGTATCGTGCCTTCGAGGAGCGGCACGGCGGCACCCATCTCGTCGTCTCCCCACTCCCCCACTCCGGGCCGTTCCGATTCGCGTTCGTGACCGCCTTCCTTGGCGGTCGGGTAGCCGTGCTGCCGCGTTTCGACCCCGACCTGTTGCGCGAGACATTGCGGTCGGTGCGGCCCACCTCATTCTTCTGCGTACCGACCCAACTGCATCGCCTGATGTCCCTGCCCGCAACGACCCGGGACGACCTCGCCTCGCTCACGTTGCTCGCTCACGCAGGTGCCAGGTGCCCGGCGCGCCTGAAAGAGCGGGTGCTAGAGCTCGCTCCCGAAGGCTCCGTCTGGGAGTTCTACGGCTCGACCGAAGGTCAGTTCAGCGTCTGCCCGCCAAGGGTGTGGCAGGAGGCGCCTGGCACCGTGGGGCGGGCCCGTCCCGATCGGCGACTCGAGATCCGCGACGGCCACACCACCCCCTCGGCCTCGTCTGCGACGGATGTGCCGGACACCGGTCGCCCGGCCCCCCGGCCGTCGTCCAGACGGTCTGGCCGATCTCTGCCCGCCGGCAAGGTCGGAACCGTCTGGGTCCGCGCGCCTGAACACGCCTCTTGGCACTATTGGCGCAACCCCCGGCGCACCACAGCGGCTTGGGACGGTGACGCGTTCACCGTTGGCGATCTGGGTCGCCTCGACGAGGAAGGCCGGCTCTTCCTCGAGGGCAGGCCGGGCGACCTCGTCATCTCCGGTGGAGTGAACATCTACCCAGCTGAGGTAGAACGGTGGCTCCTCGAGTACCCGGCGGTGGCGGAGGCCGTGGTCTTCGGCGTCCCGGACGAGGAATGGGGCGAACGCCTGGTCGCGGCGGTGATTCCCCGGCGTGGTTGTCACCTCACGCCAGAGGGTCTACGTGAGCACTGCCGTGAGGGGCTGCACCGGGCGAAGGTGCCGAAGCAGGTCTTCGTCGTGGACGACTTGCCGCGCACGGTGACGGGAAAGCTCTCGCGTGCAGGACTTGCGCAGGCGCTCGGGCTGCTCACAGGATGACCGTCCTCGTGGCATGTCGCGAAGGACAGGGTCCGTGAGATCCAGGCGATCACTCGATTTCCGCCGCGCGATGGCGGCTGCGGGCGATCCAGACGATAGGCCGTTTTCCGGGCACTTGGCTCTGGTCGCGGCAGTGTTCGAGAGTAGATGATCTCCCCATCGGGGCGCTGCTCGGTCCCACAGATGCCGGGAGTCCGGGAGGTTTGTTGGTGCGACGCACACGCATAGCGCTGTTGCCTGCCTTGCTGGTCATATTCACCCTCCTCGGAGGAGGCATGGCCCAGGCGAACCACTGGTGGAACGGCTACAAGTGGGCCACGAGGGACGGGGTCGTGGACCTCTACGCCGACCTCTCCCACGTGAGGGGGGAATGGGCTCGAGTGGCCCTACCGGTTGTCGGAGACTGGGACAGGTCCCCGCGGATCGCCCTCGACACCTTCCAAGCGGGCAAGCAGGGCGCGGTGACCGTTGAGAGCGGCAACTTCGGCGCCTCCGGTTGGCTCGGCGTCGCGATTGTGAGGCTGGACTCGAGACAGCGCATCGTGGGCGGCCGGGTGCGTCTGAACGAGTGGTACTGGGCGACGGGGCGCGTTCAGGGGCTGGCTGCCCGACGGCACGTGCTGTGCCAGGAGTTCGGTCACGTCCTCGGTCTCGACCATCAGCTGGCCCAGTCCTGCATGAACGACCACCCGACGGCACTCGGGGACTGGGTCACTCCGAGCCTGCACGACTACGAGCAGCTCGAGTACATCTACAGCCGGGTGGACGGCTACGACAGCGGCACACTTGCCGCCAGCTCTGCCGCGGCCAGCCCAGCGAGGGCCGGCATCTGGCGAGTCGTGCACGCCTTCCCGGCTCCGGACGGCAGAGCAGGCCACTAGTCGATCGTTTCGGGTGCTGCTGTCGGACGTCCGAGGTTGGTCGTCATCCTCGCCGACGACTGTCGTGGTCCGTGAGGTGCTCTCGCATCGCCATGACGTCGGCTTCGGCACCGAGGATGACGAGCACGTCGCCGGGGTTGAGGACCGACTCCGCGGTCGGGTGTGATTCGGTCACCGACGTTCCTGCTCGACGCACCGCCAGCACCGTGCACCCGTAGTGCTCGCGGATCGCAGCCTCCCTCAGCGTTGTTCCCTCCAGAGGCCCACCAGCAACGATCGGCACTTCCTCCAGGGTGTACTCGATACCGCCCGGACCGAGGCCGTCGAGGAAATCGGCGACTACGGGCCGGGTGAGGATCTGGGCGATGCGCCGCCCGCCGATCGTCGTGGGGGCGATCACGCGGTCGGCGCCGGCCCGGCGCAGCTTCGCCTCGTTCTCGTCGGCCTTCGTACGTCCGATAACCGTCAGATCCGGCCGGAGACCCTTCGCCGTGAGCGTGACGAGGACGTTGTCGGCATCGGTGTTGACCGCTGCCACAAGCGCTCTTGCGCGCAGCAGGCCGGCCTCTTGCAGGACATGCTCCGCGGTCGCGTCCCCGAGGACCGCGAGCTGGCCGGCGTCCGTGAGCTCACTCACCTTGCCTTCATCGTCGTCAACGACCACGAACGGGACGCCTTCGCGAGCCAGCTCCTCCACGAGGTGGCGCCCCACCCTGCCGTAGCCGCAGACGATGATGTGTCCTTCGAGCGCCTTGATCCTGCGCTCCATGCGCCGCCTTTCGATGGCCCGCCGAAAGTGGCCTTCGATAAAGAACTCCGCCGCGCTGAGTGCCGCGTAGGTGGCGCTCACCACCCCCGCCACAATAAGGCCGATCGTGAAGCCTTTGCCGGCGGGTCCGAGGTCGGCAACCTCACGGAACCCAACGGTCGTGACGGTGATGATGGTCATATACAGCGCGTCGAGAGGGCTGAGCCCCTCCAGCACCTGGTAGCCAACGAAGCCGACGAGGAGCACGAGGCCGTAGACGGTGAGGGCGATCCGTGCGCGCCGGGCAGGAGTCACCTGTCACCTCCCTCGCGTGTTCCGACGATGTTGCCAGACCGCGCAATTCCACGCGCAGTGCGCACGAGGACTAGGGAGGGGGCCGAAGGCGGGAGGGACTCATCAAGCAGAGCCGGAGGAGCGGTCTTGGGCCTGTCTGTCGGCAAGAGGTCGTAGTAGCGGTCTTGGGCCTGTCTGTCGGCAAGAGGTCGTAGTAGCGGTCTTGGGCCTGTCGGACAGCGACGGAGGCGGGAACGCCTGATTGTCGGGAAGAGGTCGTAGTAGCGGTCTTGGGCCTGTCTGTCGGCAAGAGGTCGTAGTAGCGGTCTTGGGCCTGTCAGAAGAGGCGCAGCTCGCCGTTGTCCTCACCGCGCAGTTCGTCGAAGTCCACTTCGACGCAGGAGATGTCCCGGGAGGCCGCAAGTACACGGGCCTGAGGCGTCACCCGCGTGGCGACGAGAATGCCTCGTACCGGGGCGAGCCAAGGATCGCGTTGAAGACGTCCGAGGTAGCGGGTGAGCTGCTCCACCCCCGCGATTTCGCCGATGCGCTTGACTTCGATCGCAACCGTCTGCCCCGAGACGTCCCTGCAGAGCAAGTCCACCGGCCCGAGGTCGGTGAGGAACTCGCGCCGGACGAGCGTGAGGCCCTCCTCGAGGCGTCCGGGGTGTGCCGCGAGCAGCTCCTGCAGCTCACGTTCCACTCCGTCCAGGGACAGTCCCCGGTCGGTGTCGAGCTCGACGCTACGGTCTTCCAGGATCTCGTCGAACTCGATGAGGAGCCGCTCCCCCTTCGCGTTCGTCACGATCCACCGACCGGGCTCCTCGCGCAGCGAGTTCGGGGCGTTCATCCAGTTCAACGGCTTGTATGCCCCCACGTCGGCGTGGATCGCAACGCAGCCGTCAGCTTTCACCATCACGAGGCGCGTCGCCGGCGCGAGCGTCGAAGACAACCGGCCCTCATAGCGGGCGCTGCAGCGGGCCACAACGAGACGCATGGGCGCACCGTAGCGGCCGTCGACTCCGCTGCTCCACTCAGCAGCCCGGCCAGGGTCGACATAGGCATGGGAGGTGCGGTTGCGAGCGAGGAAGGAGGCGAGAGCTGTGCACGAGCGTGGCAAGGGTGCACGAAGATCGGGCAAGCGGGACAAGATCGTATTCGTTGGGCAGAAACCGCCTCTATGAGCTACTTACTTCTTCATTGCTATGCGACGGCCACGCCTGACCGTGATACCGTCATCGCCTGCAGGGACCCTCGGCGTCGGCGTGGGCTGGCGGGGCCCGCCCGGAGGTCTCGGTGACGGGGGGCCAAGCCAGCCTGGCGCGGTTGATGCTCCGGTCAGGGCCGGGACGCTCCCTGTGCGCGCACGGCCGCTTGTCCCGATGCGTGCCCGGTACCAAAGGAGCGCGGGCGAGGTGGAGCAGGTCGACGCGATCGAGCTCGTAGGGCGCAAGCCAGAGCTCGGAGAGCTGTTCGAACGGGGTCGCGGTCGCGGCTACGTCCTGCTGTCAGAGCTCCACGAGTACTACGACCCCCTTAACGATGACCCCGACTGGGTGAACCACGCCGCCCGAATCGCGGAGGAGCTCGGGCTGGAGGTCATAGATGACCTGGCGGGTGAGGGGGAGCGTCCGGCTGCAGACCTCATCAGCTCCTCGACAGACCCGGTCCGCCACTACCTCAACGCCATCGGCAAGACCCCCCTGCTCAGTGCCGAGGAAGAGGTCGATCTGGCGAAGCGGGACCAGGCCGGTCAGGCAGCGCGAGTGATGTTGAACGACGGCATGCGCCTGCCGCCTCCGAAGAGAGCCAAGCTGCGTCAGATCGATTTCGCCGGCCGCCGCGCCCAGGATCACATGGTGCGCGCGAACCTGCGGCTCGTCGTGTCAGTCGCACGACGCTACCGCGGCCGCGGACTTGACCTGCTGGACCTGATCCAAGAGGGCAACCTGGGCCTCATGCGTGCAGTCGAGAAGTTCGACCACACGAAGGGCTACAAGTTCTCGACCTACGCCACGTGGTGGATCCGTCAGGCCCTGACACGAGGACTTGCCGACAAGTCCCGGGTACTGCGCCTGCCGGTCCACGTCCACGAGACCCTCGGCAAGATGCGCTGGGCCGAATTGGATCTCGTCCAGCAGCTCGGGCGTGAACCCACTGAGCTCGAGCTCGCCGACGCGATGGACATGACGATCGATCGTCTTCGTGACATCCGCACGGCCGCCCGAGATCTGCTCTCGCTCGACACTCCCGTAGGGGAGGACGGGGACACGACCATGGGCCACCTGGTCGCCGACGAGGAGGCGATCGACCCGGAGGGCGCGGCCGCGTTCACGCTCACGAAGGACCTCGTCCAGGATGTGCTCGCGACGCTGAACGAGCGTGAGCGGGGCGTCGTCATGCTTCGCTTCGGTCTCCTCGACGGCGAGTGCCGCACCTTGGAGGAGGTCGGCGCTCAATACGGCGTCACACGCGAGCGCATCCGCCAGATCGAGGCGAAGACACTGACGAAGCTTCGCCACCCCTCCCGGTCAGACCGGCTGCGCGGCCTCCTCGAGACCGCCTCGGGTACGGGAAAGACCGCCGGCCTCATCTGACATACGTGCGCCCGATCTCGCCCCGTGGAGACCGGAGCCTCAGTCCGAGTTTTCCACTGAGGCGGAGGCGCGTGGGTACTCATTTGGGGAGAGGTCGTAGTCGCGTCTCGGCCTGCACGGCTGAGGAGGAGGCGCGTGGGAGCTCACTTGGGGAGAGGTCGTAGTCACGGTCTTGGGCCTGACAGTCCGAGGCGAAGGCGGGCGATCGGTCAGGAGAGAAGGACGTGGGGGTGAGGGTGGGACTCGTCGGCCTGCCGAACGTGGGTAAGACGACCCTTTTCAACGCTCTCTCCCATGCAGGTGCGGCCGTCGCGAACTTCCCGTTCAGCACGATCGAACCGAACGTCGCCGTCGTCCCGGTGCCAGACCGGCGCCTGGCCCGTCTCGCCCAGCTGGCCGGCTCTGCCAGGGCTGCTCCGACGACCATCCACTTCGTCGACATTGCAGGGCTGGTAGCGGGGGCGAGCCATGGCGAGGGCCTCGGCAACCAGTTCCTCGCCCACATTCGCGAGGTGGACGCCATCTGTCACGTGGTCCGCTGCTTCGAGGACCCGGACGTGGCACATGTCTCCGGCAGGGTAGACCCGGCCGAAGACATCGGCGTGGTGGCAACCGAACTCGTTCTCAGGGACCTGGAGACGGTCGAGAAACGGTTGGAGCGCACCACTCGGGCCGCGCGGGGCGATCCTTCGCTGCGCGACGACTTGGAGCTGCTCGAGCGGTTGCGTGACCACCTCGCCGCCGGGGCTCCGGCACGCACCTTCCCTTCCGCGGCAGACGACGACGAAGCCCTCGCCGGCCTCTTCCTGCTGACGGCGAAGCCGGTTCTCTACCTGGCGAACGTCGCGGAGGAGGACCTGCCTCGTGGGGGGCCACATGCGGAGGCGGTGCGCAAGCTGGCCGAGCACGAAGGCGCCGGACTCGGCGGGGCGGGGCGCACGGAAGTGCTGGTCGGTTGTGCACAGCTCGAGGCGGAGCTGCTCGAGCTGGGTGACGAGGAGCGAGCCGAATACCTCGCGAGCGTGGGACTCGAGCGGAGCGGCCTCGACCGCCTCGTCGAAGCCGCTCACCGCCTGCTGAACCTTGTGGTCTTCTTCAGCGCCAACCCCAACGAAGCCCGGGCGTGGACGGTGCCGGCGGGGACCCGTGCACAGCGCGCCGCCGGAGAGATCCATTCGGATCTCGAGCGCGGATTTGTCCGAGCCGAGGTGATCCCATTCGAGGATTACGATCGGCTCGGCTCAGAAGTGGCCGTGCGTGAGGCCGGCCGGTTGCGGATCGAGGGCCGTGATTACAAGGTTGCCGACGGTGACGTACTCCACATCCGCTTCAACGTGTAGGTTCGCTCGTCGGACGCGCCAGGAGACAGTGAATGGCTCGAAGGGAACCGATCAGCCGGCTCGAGGTAGCGGCGTGTCCCACCCATCGCACGAATGTGGGTCACTACAAGGACCACGACGTCGGCTGTGACTGCCTGACCGAGGAGCGTCGCACCGAGCTCGCCAAGCGGCTGGCGGAGGCACGAGATGAGGGCCATCCGCTCGCTGAGCCGGCCGAGTAACCGCATGTCGCGCAGAGCACTCGGGGGGCGTTTCCAGCGGGGCGCGCGTTTGGCCAGTACGAGTCTCCGCTCCGCAGCCGGCCTCGCGGCGGCCAAGGCACGCCAGGCGACTGGGGGTGACGCCGACCCAGCCGAATTCCACGCGGTGACCGCCGAGATGCTCACCGAGGTGCTCGGCGAGATGAAGGGAGCGGCGATGAAGCTCGGCCAGCTCCTCAGCTTCGTCGACGTGGACCTCCCGCCCGACGTCAGAACCATCTACCACGAGGCGCTCGCGAGCCTGCGCGACAACGCGCCCCCGCTCGATTCGGACCTCATCGCCCAGGTTGTCACCGAGGAGTACGGCGCCCCTCCTGAAGCCATCTTCGCCGAATGGGACCCAAACCCTCTCGCTGCTGCGTCGATAGGCCAGGTCCATGCCGCGCGTCTCGATGGGGGGCGCGACGTGATCGTGAAGGTCCAGTATCCCGGGGTCGCCGAAGCGGTGCGAGCCGACCTTCGCAATGCCGAGACGTTCACGCCGCTCGCCCGGGTCATCTCCCCCCACCTGGAGGTCGAGCCGCTCATAGAAGAGCTGCGCGAGCGAGTGAACGACGAGCTCGACTATCAGCGCGAGGCGACCTATCAGCGAGCATTTGCCAATCGCTACAAGGGCCACCCCATCATTCACATACCCGAAGTGGTGGCCGACCTGTGCCGGGCGCGCGTGCTCGTCGCCGAGCGGGTGCGAGGACGATCGTTCGACGCCATTGCGAAGGAGGGCACCGAAGAGGAGCGACAGCGACTCGGCGAGATCGTGTTCCGCTACGCCTTCGGGACCATCGAGCGCTTCCGGCTCTTCAACGGCGACCCTCATCCGGGCAACTACCTGTACGAGGACGAAGGGCGAGTCGCCTTCCTCGACTACGGCTCGGTGAAGATGTTCAGTCGCGAGCGCTTCGCCCACATGGAGGCCATGAACGAGACGGTGCTCCGCGGTGACGCCGGGGAGCTTGTCGTGCGCCTGCGCGAGTCCGGCTTCCTTCCGCCAGGAGTGGAGATCGACCCTGAGCTCATGCTCGAGTGGTTCCTGCTCTACATGCGCCCCGTCGCCGCGCCTCAGCCCTTCACCTACACCCCCGAGTTCGCCGCCGAGGTCATCCGGTCCACGACCCACCCGCGTAGCAAGTACCTCGAGGTCCTGCGACCGCTCAACCTCCCCCCCGACTATCTGCTCCTCAACCGCATCCACTGGGGAGTGAACAGCGTCCTCGCCCGCCTACGGGCCGCGAACGACTGGCGAGCCATCCGGGAGGAGTACGTCGAGGGGGCTCCGCCCGCGACCCCTCTCGGGGTCGCGGACCGGGCATGGTGGGAATCCCGGGAGCCGGTCTACGACCCTCCGGCCTGAGCCGGGACGGGCGCTGGTCCAGACGGCTTCGCTGTCGCCTGCGCCGTCAACTCTCACACGTCGCGGTAGATGTCTTCGATGGCGTGCTCGTACTTCTCGGCGACGACGTGGCGCTTCACCTTCAACGTAGGCGTGAGCTCGCCCTCTTCGATGCTGAAATCGTCCGGGATGATGCGGAACTCCCTGATGGACTCTGCCCGTGAAACGGCCTTGTTCGCCTCGTCCACTGCCTGCTGGATCTCTCCTCGCAGGTCCGGGTCGTCGACGAGGTCCGCTATCGACTTGCCGTTCTTGCCCTGCTCTCGCGCCCAGGCGGAGAAGCGTTCGTCGTCGATGGTCACGAGCGCAGCAATGAATGGCCTCCCGTCACCGACGACCATGGCCTGGCTCACGAGGGGGTGGCGCCGCAGGCGGTCCTCCAGCACGCTCGGAACGACGTTCTTGCCACCGGCCGTGACGATCATCTCCTTCTTGCGCCCGGTCACCCGCAGGAAGCCATCACGGTCGAGCTCGCCCAGGTCGCCGGTGTGGAAGAAGCCCTCCTCGTCGATCGCCTCACGAGTGGCTTCCTCGTCGCGGAAGTAGCCCTCGAAGACCTGCCTCCCCTTCGCGAGGATCTCGCCGTCATCGACGATGCGGATGGTGGTGCCCGGAATGGGCTGGCCGACCGTCCCGATCTTCCATCCGCCGGGCCGATTAGCGGTGAGCACGGGAGAAGTCTCCGTCAGCCCGTAGCCCTCGAACACCCGAATACCAACGCCGTTGAACACGTGGCCGAGGCGTTCGCCAAGCGCGCCACCACCTGCGATGGCGAACTCCAGTTCCCCGCCGAAGGCGGCACGCAGCCGCCGATACACGAGCAGGTCGAACAGGACGTGACGCACCTGGGTGGCAGGCCGCACCTCCCCGGACCGCTCCTCACGCGACCATTGCTGGGCATCGTCCATGGCTCGCTCGAAGACCGGCCCCCGGCCGCTCTGCTGTGCCTTGCGCTGAGCGGTGTCGTAGATCCTCTCGAAGACGCGCGGGACCGCCGCCACCCAGGAGGGGCGGAACATCGGTGCCTCTTCTGTCAGGCTCTTCGGATCGGTGGCGAACCCCACCCTCATGCCGTGCTCGACGCAGGCGAGCATGAGCATTCTCGCGAAGGAGTGGGCGAGCGGGAGGAAGAGCAGCTGGGACTGCTCGCCCCTCAGCACCTCACGGAGGTGGTCGAGCGTCTGGAGGACGTCCCAGCGCAGGTTGCCGTGTGTGAGCACGCAGCCTTTCGGTTGCCCCGTCGTACCTGAGGTGTAGATGATGGTGGCGACGGAGTCCGGCCCCAGGCCGCCGCTCCGCTCTTCGAACTCGGAGAAATCAACCCCCTCGCCGCGACGGGCGATGTCGTCCAGCCCGCTGCGCTCGATGACGAAAACGTGCTCACAACTCGGCAGGTTGCTTGCGACGCTTTCGAAGTCTGCCTTCAGGTCGGGGGTCTCGAAGATCGCGACCTTCGCTTCACTGTTGCCGATGATCCACTCGATCTGCTCGGCCGAGTCCGTCTCGTAGATGGGAACAGTTACCGCTCCGGCCGCGAGGATGGCGTAATCGAGCAAGGGCCACTCGACGCGGGTGCTCGACATGAGCGCAACACGATCACCCGCATCCACTCCCAGTCCTATGAACCCGCAGGCTAGATCCTGCACCCGTTCAGCGAACTCGGAGGCCGTGATGTCTACGAAGTGGTCCCCATGCCGGTAGGCGAGCATGGGTCGGTGGGGGGTGACCGCCGCGTGATGCCACAGTGGGTCGAGAAGGGTCGCGTTGGCTGGTAGCTGCACCTCTTCCGAGCCGCTGTACTCCGCCATCAGGGTCCCTCCCGCCTTGATCGGGCCCTCCACCGCCGCCCGACGCGCTCCTCGCGCCACTCGGCGGCGTTTCGAGCGAGGCTATCAGGGCTCGAATCCGTTCCGACCGACACAAAGGACCTTTCCTTGTCTCCACAGCCAAACCCGGGCCTGTATCGACTCCCCTCGGCTGCTCAGAGCGCGCGAACAGGCTGCGGATGGCGCTCTGCTCTGGCAAGGCTGCGAACGGTCGCGAGCCCTCCGGCCCGTACGGCCGCCAGCTCTCCGAGAAGCGCCGCCACCTCGCGGTAGGCCGCCTCGGGCAACTCGGGGTCCTGTCGGTCCAGGCTCACGGCAAGATCGTCGAGGTGCACGACGAGTTCGACGAGCCGGGTGCGCAGATATTCATCGAGTGTGAGCACGAGGTCGTGCAGGACCGAGACCCGCCGCTGCGACGTGTCGATGGCAGGCAGCTGCTCGCTGAGGCGAGCGGTGGCAGTTTCGACGCTCGCCAGCAGAGCATCGGCTCCGCCCGCAGCTGCTGCGGCGCTACGACGGCGGACCCCGATGTGGAACTCGCTGTCGATGGGGTCGTGATTTCCCAGCACGAGCACGAAGTAGTCCACGGCGGTCTTCAGCTCGCGGCCCCCTGCAGGCTCCGGAGCATCGAGGTAGTGCTCGACGACCAGGACAGCGCGACCGAGATGGCCAGCCAGCCCGCTGACGTCGTATCCGCCCAACGCGCTCGGTCTGTTCCAACGGCTCCGGACGTCCTCGCTCGCCAGGACGTCGGCGGCAGCGCGTGCCAGGTCGAGGAACAACGCCCCGTGCGACATGTCGCCAGCCTACTGGGCTACGACTACAGGACCCAGGCGCTGACGCCACGACCGCCGCGGCGGGACCGAAGGCTGGGCACCACGGGTCCACGTCATTGCGGGCGAATCGCCAAGTCCTCCCGTAAGGTAATCTGCACATGGCAGGGGGATGCCGAAGTTCAACACTGAGGTTCGACTGCAAGCCGTGGCGACACTCCCGCAATGACGACCAGTCCAGCGCGACCGGGATTCATGACCACAGACAGGACCCACCTGGCCAGCGAGCTTCCCGGCTACGTGCTGCTCGAGCGCATCGGGGTTGGCGCTCTGACGACGGTCTACCGCGGCCACGTGGCGGGCCATCCCGACCAGGTCGTGGCGATAAAGCGGCTGAGGGCCGCCAATGATCCCGACGCCATCGCCCGCGCTCGACTCGAGGCCGAGGCGCTGGCAAGGCTCCGCCACCCCGCGATCGCCCGAATTCTCGACGTGGTCCCCGACGGCGAGGGGGTGGCGATCGTGCTGCCCTACCTCGAAGGCGGCTCTCTGGCGGACCGTCTGGCCCAGCCGGACCCGCTGCATCCTGCATCGGTGGCGTTCATCGGCGCGACCATGGCCGAGGCGCTGGGGGTCGCGCACGCCCATGGCATCGTGCACCGGGACGTGAAGCCAGCCAACATCCTGTTCACAGCATCAGACGATCCCGTATTGAGCGACTTCGGTGCCGCGCGAATCGAGGGCTCCCAGCGCCTGACCGCGCACGGGCACAACATCGGAACCGCCGAGTACCTCGACCCGGTCGTGGCGTCGGGGCGTGAGCCCGATGCCCGTAGTGACATCTATTCCCTGGGAGTGGTGAGCTACGAGGCACTGGCCGGTACGCCCCCCTATGCCGGCTCCACCCCCCTGGCGACCCTGCGAGCAGCCGACCGAGGCCTGCACGTGCCGCTGGCCGAGGCAGCCCCCCAAGCGCCCCCGCGACTGGTGGCGACCATCGAACGGGCCATGTCGCGCGACCCGGCGGAGCGCTTCGCCAGCGCCTATGACCTGGCGGCGTCCTTTCGCGCAGCACTTAGAGAGATCCCGGCCCATACCCAGCAGAACGATCGGGAGTCCGCCGCCTCGGCTGTCGCGGTGCCATCCGGGCCACAGGCTGCGCCGACCGCGCCACCGGTTGCGCCACCTGAGGTGCCACCGGGAGGGTCATCGGCTGCGACCGCAGAGGCAGGGCTCGGAGAGCGGTCGGGCGGCACGCAGCTCTTTGGTCCCAGGCCTGCTCCTCCCGAACCGCAACCGGATCGGGAGCAGCGCTCCAAGCGCGTGCCTCTGCTCGCAGCCGCCACCGTGCTCATGGTGACTGGGCTCGCTGCTGCCATCTGGCTCGGACTCTGGGACAGAGAGCGAGCGGAGGTGGTCCCGCCCGGGCCTGCGGTCGATGCCCCCGTTGCTACGTCCGCCCCCGCACCCGAGTCTGCTGCCATGCCTGCCCCCAACACGAGGGGACGTGACTTCGACCGCATCATCCGGGAGATGATCGCGTTTCAGGACTGGCTGAAGTCGCATCCCCGGCCGGAGCTTCTCACCGTCATCTACGACGCGTCTTGCCCCTGCTATGCGCAGGCCCTGACCGAGTTGTCGACTCTGCGGGACCAGGGGCTCCGATTCGAAGGTCGGGGTGTAGCCGTAGAGACGATCGAAGTCATCCAAGCATCCGATAGGCTTGCGCGACTGAAGGTCTCACTCCGGCACTTGGACCAGGAGCTCGTGGCCGTCAATCGCGGTGTCTCACAACGAGTTCAAGGTGCGGGTTTGAGGGTCTACGAGTTCACGCTCGGCCTCGCCGCCGATCAGTGGAGGATCACTGCGGCCACCCGCACAGGCTGAGCTCCGCAGGCGGTTTCACGAGGGCGAACCTCCATGCACGCACGGCGCTCGTTTCTTCTGTTGGTGAACGACGCCGCCGGCGGGTTGGAACCGGAACGCCTCGCCGCTGCGTACGCCGTGCTGTCGGGAGGCGGCCGGGTCACGGTGGTCATGAGCAGGACACCTGCCGACGTGGACCGAGCGCTCGAGGGTCTCCAGGGGGGGACGCTCGTCGTGGCCGGCGGGGACGGCACTCTCCACCTCGCCGCACAGCGCCTCGACGCGGCCGGAATACTCGGCGAAGCAAGCGTGGCGGTCATACCACTGGGGACCGGCAACGACCTCGCACGGGCCCTCGGCGTCCCACTGGACCCCGAGGAGGCGGCCAGAGTAGTGCTCGACGGTCACCCCCGCCGCCTCGACGTGCTCCGGGACGGGAGCGGCCTGATCGTCGTAAACGCCGTCCATCTCGGGATCGGCGCCGAGGCTGCCGAGCAGGCGGCAGGATTCAAAGACGAGCTGGGGACGCTGGCCTACCGGCTTGGAGGACTGCTGGCAGGTGTGCGTGAGTCGGGTTGGCAGCTGGCCGTGACTCTGGACGGGCGGGCTCTCACGGTGGAACACGAGCCTGTTCTCATGGTCGCCATAGCGAATGGGCCCACGATCGGTGGTGGCACTCCCCTCTGTCCCCCCGCACTCCCCGACGACGGCCTGCTCGACGTCGTGGTGGTCTCCGCCACGAGCCTTACCGCCCGTGTCACCTTCGCGATCGCCCTGAGCAACGGTCAGCACCTCGACCGAGACGACGTGAACCATGCCCGAGGGCATGAGGTCAGCGTGCGGGGTGAAGCGGTGCGCCCCGATGCCGACGGTGAGGTGTCTGAGGCGCTCGACCACCACAGCTACCGCATCGATCCCGCGGCTTGGCAGCTGCTCGTTCCGGCAGATGTGGGGCACGCGTGAGGGAAGTCTGGCGGTGGGCTCGGTACCTACCTGGGTGCAGTCGGAGCCAGAAACCAGTCCAGCGCCTCCCGCGTGATCTCGGGAGGGACCACGTGGGGCCCGTCGAACTCACGGTACACGACCTCATGGCCGTGCCTGCGCAGGTCGGCGACGATCTTGCGACTCGTCGCGGTGATCGGGAGCACTTGGTCCTCCGTGCCGTGGGAAAGGAACACCCGGGGTCGCTCGCGCCGCTGCGGGGGCGCGGAGAACCCCGGTGAGAAGGCGAGGATGTGACCCGTCAGGTCGCCGTTCGCAAGCCCGAGCGACAGCGCGTACGAGGCGCCGTCGGAGAAGCCTTGAATCGCGACTCGTGCTGGATCGACCGCATGCCGAGCGAAGGTTGCCGCCAGCGCTGCATCGATGAAGGCGACGTCGGGACCGAGACTCCCGCTCATCAGGTCCCAGGTGCGCCCGCGTGACTCGGGAGCGAGCAGGACCAGTCCGGCCCGATCGGCGAAGGGCAGCAACGGCGCCAGGCCGCCCCGTGCGTCACCGCCGGCGCCCATGCAGGGCGATCACAAGTGGGCGGGGAAGCTCCGGTCTGGGGCCGGATGGCGCATAGATGAGTCCGTCACGCTGCTCTGCGAGCCCAACGGGGTAGAGGCCCGGCGGCACGGCGGGTGGGGCTCCGTGGCTGGAACGAGCTCGGAGCCGCCCGGCCTCCTGAGAGGGCTGGACCGTGGAATGACGCAACCTGCTCCCCAAGTCGCCTGCTTCACACGCTCCCGCCACAGTGCCGAGCATGGCTCCGAGCAGCCAGCGCCGCGACCGGCGCCGGCGAGCGTCCGAGGACTCAGCGGTTGACGTAGGGATGAGCCTGACCGTCGCCGGGACCGGGCAGCTCATGGGTCTCGCCGTCATCGGCTTCCTCGCGCAGGAACCGCACCCAGCGGCGATGGTCCCGCTCCTCCTCCGACAACTGCTCCTCGTCCACGTCGTCGCGCAGGTGGACGGGCACGGAGGCAAGTGCCATCTGGATGTTCCGTTGACGGGCAGCGAGGGTGGCGGCGAGGGCCGTGGTGAGGGGCACCGCGGAAATGAGTCCGAGCGAGCCCACGAGGGTTGTCACCACTTCCTGAGCCACCACCTCCGAGTTGATGATGTCGCCGAAGGGGACGCCTCCACTCGTGAAGAGGACGAGCAGGACGATCGAGGCGCCGACGTAGGCGAAGACGAGCGTGTTCACCGTCGAGGCGATGTGGTCGCGTCCCACGTTCATCGCGCGACGGAACACCTCGACCCACGACTGCTGAGGATTCGCGTCGTGGACAGCGAAGGCGGTCGAGGCCTGCGCCACCGTCACGTCGTCGAGCACGCCGAGCGCGCCGATGACGAGACCCGCAAGAACGAGACCGCGGACGTCGACACCCTCGACCGCGAAGCGGACGAAACTGGCCTCCTCGGACGAGAAGCCAGTCAGACGGGTGAGAGCGACGAAGAGGACGCCGAGAAGGGCAGTCACCCCCAACGCGGCGGCGGTCCCCACGAGCGCCGCGGTGCTCTTCACATTGAAGCCGTGGCAGAGGTAGAGCGTCACGATCATGACGGCGAACGAACCGACCAGGGCGACAGCGAACGGGTTCTCACCCGCCAACACCGCCGGTACCACGAACCGCGCCACGATGAGGAGGCTCACACCGAGACCTACGAGGGCACGGAACCCGTGTCCCCGGCCGACGAGCAGCACGACCGCCACGAACACGCCAGCGAGCAGGCCGAGGGGCAACCTGCGATCGAAGTCGCCCACGTAATAGGCGCTCTGGCCGGCGCTGGGATCGAGGACACCCAGAAGTACGCGGTCGCCGCTGCGGAAGGTCGGATAGTCGCCTTCTGCGGTATCAAGCTCAAAGGTCGCACCGGTGTCGGGACCGCTGAGAACCTCGACGGCGACCTGCTGACAGGGACCTGTGCGGGCTGGTCCGAAGTCGTCGGGCCGCGGTGGGCAGTCGTAGTTCGACACCGACCGTATGACGCCTTTGTACTGAGGCGGAAGCTCTTGCTGCGCTGCTGGCCGAGGTGACGGCCACAGCAGCCAGATCCCGAAGACGGTGAGCCCGGCGAGGGCGACGACGACGATGAGCAGGGTTCGCTCGATACGGCTCAAGAACCGCCCCTGTGGTTGGAGGGCCAACGTGGAAGACGACAACACGATAGCGGCTGGATGACAACTTACCGGTACACCCCCGCCGCGCGCGTCGCCGCCTGATGCGCTGGGCAGGGCCGGTGAGAGAAGCTAGGAAACCTTTTTTGGTACGCGCACCTCACTCCAGAGCAACGGGCTCCTCCAGCCCCTGCCCGGCCGGTGCGCTGCCCTCCAAGAGGGCGTAGACCTCCGACGCCCGGTAGCGACGATGACCGCCGATGGTCCAAACGGCGTGCAGCTTCCCGGCCTCCGCCCAGCGGGTGACCGTCTTTGGGTTCACGCCGAACAGCCGCGCAACCTCGCTCGGCGTCAGAAGGTCGCTGTCATTCACTCACTATATGTTACGCGACTCTATGCGCCACACCCGGAAGCAATTCCCTACCTCTCGCCAGGATGCGTTCGAGACGCGGGGGGCTTATGGGGCCGCCTATGTCCGCGCCTGAAGTCGTGGCGTCAAGATGGAGGCGTCTCACCCCTCGAGGACGTGAGCAACGGCACGATGTCTGGGTGGCCGTGGAGGTGGGGATCCCACCGGCCCGGGCGAGTTAGCTTGTCGCCATGGAAATCGGTGAACTACTCGCGGATGGCTTCGGACGCATCAGACAGGGCGTGCGTCACGTGACCGAAGGGCTCGACGCTGAAGCTCTCGCCTATCGGCCCGACCCGGATGCGAACTCCATTGCATGGCTCGTATGGCATCTGACCCGCGTGCAGGACGACCATGTTTCCGAGATCGCTGGACGTGAGCAGGCATGGATCAGCGACGGCTGGGCCGATCGTCTCGGCCTGCCGTTCCCGCGTGGGGACACCGGTTACGGCCACACCTCCGAGCAGTGGCGGCCGTTCGTCCGGACCGCCCCGGGCTGCTCGTCGATTACCACGAAGCCGTGGCGCAACGCACCTTGGAGTATCTGGACAAGGTCACTGCCGCTGACCTCGATCGGATCATCGACCGCCGCTGGGACCCGCCGGTCTCGGTTGGAGTCCGGCTGGTCAGTGTGATCGAGGATCAGATGCAGCACCTGGGCCAGGCGAGCTACGTCCGAGGGATGCTCGAACGACTGCGGGCTACTGGCCGCCCAGAAGCCCGCCAGACTCCAGGCGTCTGACGCCCTCTTGCCTCGGTGCAAGGTGATGCGAGCCAGCCGTCCGCATCATGTCCCAGCGTCGGCGACGAAGGCGAGAGACTCGGCGATGAGCCCTGTCAGCTCGTCGACCTCCTCGGTCGTGCCGACCCGCACATGGACCCATTCTTTCATCTTCGCTTTGCCGTAGGGCTGGAAGGGGCCGGCCTGCCCGGTGGCGAGCAGGGTCTGGACACGGTCCGCGGGCAGCTTCATTGCGATGCCTTCGCCGTAAGCGCACGCGGCCAGACGGCGGCCGGCGTAGAGGGCCGGGTATCCGAACATGTGGCCGGGGCGTGCTCCCATCGACTCGCCGATCCGCAGCAGTTCGGCCGCGACCTCGGCGATCCAGCGAGGCTCATCGTTCACGTGGTGGCCCCCTTGACCCGCCCGCCTCAGGCTTCCGACACAGACGCAGCGGCCGTCCCTATCACAACGGTCGCGTTCAGCTCGTCACACGTGACCACCCGCGGCATCAGCCCGGTGCCGGCGATCGTTGCGGCGATCTGCGTCGCCTGGCGCTCGCTCGTCTCGACCAGCAGATGTCCGCCCGGTGCCAGCCATCGTGGCGCGGCGGAGGTAACCCGCCGCACGACATCGAGCCCGTCCGCGCCACCGTCGAGTGCCACCCGCGGCTCGTGTACCCGCGCCTCCGAGGGCAGCAGTCCGATTGCGCCTGTGGGAACGTAGGGTGCGTTTGCGACCAGGACTTCGACACGGCCCTGCAGCGTCGCTGGCAGCGGCTCGTAGAGGTCACCCTCATAGACCTGTGCGCCAACGGTGACGACGTTGCGCCGGGCGCACCATGCCGCTGCGGGGTCGATGTCGACGGCGTACAGCTCGGCTTTGGATAGGGCCGTGACCAGCGCGACCCCCACCGCACCCGTCCCGCAGCACAGGTCAACGACGACCGCTCCGGGCCGGGCGAGGGCGGCGGCCTGGCGGACAAGGAACTCGGTGCGGGGGCGGGGTACGAAGACTCCGGGGTCCACGGCTATGCGCACGCCACAGAACTCGGCCCAACCCAGGATGTGTTCGAGGGGCGTGCCAGCGACCCGCCGGTCCACCATGGCGGTCAGGTCGGTCGGCGTCCGGGCCTCGGAGATGAGCAGGCGTGCCTCGTCCTCGGCGAATACGCAGCCCGCGGCCCGTAGCTTGCTGACGGTGCTGGCACGACAGCGAGACGAAGGAAAAGGCAACATCGGGCGCCTTCCGGGATGCCAGCGGGCATTCGCGGTGATGGTTTTCACCTCGGCACGTCCGGAGCCGCGACACTACTCAACCGGACTCCCCAGGACTGTGGGGCAGCAATGGTCATCGCCCCTCAGATCGCCTGAGACGACGTTGTCACCGCCGGCGGGTTGACGAGCGTCTGGTAAATGACGCAGTAGCGCTCGGTGAGGCGGAGCAGGGTCGACAGCTGCTCCTCGCTGGCATCGGTGTCGAGCTCGAAACGAAGGCGGATGTCCCGGAAGCCAATCTCGGCGTCTCTGCTGACGCCGAGGGTGCCCCGGAAGTCGAGGTCCCCCTCGGCGTGCACCTGGCCTCCCCGGACGGGGATCTCCAGCGAGGTAGCCACGGCCCGCAGCGTCACGCCGGCACAGGCAACGAGGGCCTGCAGCAACATGTCGCCGGAGCAGGCGAGCGTTCCGTCGCCCCCGGTTGCGGAATGGAGGCCCGCCTCGACGAGCGCACGTCCGGTGTCCACCGAGCAGCTGACGGCTTCCTCGCCCAGGCGTCCCTGGGCGCGCAGGGTCACCACGGCGGCTGCCGACTCCTCCCGGTAACGCTCCTTCAGGGGCGCTTGGAGCGCCTGCAGCGCGGCGCGGTCCACTCCTACTCCTCCTTGCCCGGGACGATGTTGCTGGAAACTAGCGCAGCCAGTGCCCGAAGGCGTGCTCGACGGGCTGATGGCAGATGCCCGGCTCCTGCAGGTCGACGCTGGCTCCTTCCTTCGGCGGTCCAGCCGCAGTGAAGGGCCGAGGCGGCGAACTCGAGGTGCTTCGGCTGGCCTCTAGCGTGCCACCTGACGCCACAGGTCGTTGCCGTAGGTCACCACAAGTCCGTCCTCATCAACCGCGAGGCGGGCCTTGAACCCCTCGGAGGAGTAACGCCAGATGTTCGTGCCCAGGCGCTTGTACCGCTGCGAACCGGGAGCCACCTGCAAATGGGGGAAGCGCACCCAGGCGACCGGCACGCTCGCCTCCTGGCCCACGCCCAGGTGCAGTCGGCGAACCGGCAGCGTGTTCGTTGACGGGCTGATTCCCAGATCGACATCTGTGCAACCCTCCAGGTCCTCCCGGGGCGAGCCGTCGACCCTCCACCGCCCGTCAGACGCTCGTACGAGTTCCAGCCGGCGAGGCTTGGTGAGGACATCAGCGTGCACCAGCACCCTACGGGTTACCCATCCTGGATCGAGCTCGATGTCGTAGCGGACGTCGATCGGCCGGTCGCCGTAGCTCGCCACCACCTGACCGGACAGCCGCCAGCCCGCATCCCTCTGCTGCAGCAGGCAGCGCTCGCCGCCGCTGATGCTCGGATGTGCGACCGTCCAGACTACGTCTCTCACGAAGGAGGCACTTTCGCTCGCCGCTCTGGACCGGTGTACCGCATCCCCGCCGGAGCTGACCTGGACTAACTCGATGTCACTGACTTGAAGACGCGGTCGCCTACCTTGCAGTCCACTGGGAGCCCGAGGCCTGCGGATCCCCGGCAAGCTGGAGGACATCCCCCAGTCGCGCGACGACCTCACCCGTCGGGCCGACCAGTTGGAGTGGTTCATCACACGCCGAACTGGCCGCCCGCCCCACATCTGCGACAGCCCGCCTCAGCGTCGGAGTTCAGCCGCTATCGGCACGGCGTCAGGGACCGCGAGTCCCCCTTTCGAACGGCGGGCTCCGTCGCGTCTCGTGGTCACCCTCCGTGTCTCATAGGCTCGAGGGGGATCGGGGGGTTGGAGCCCAGCGGGTAGACATTTACGAACACGTCGGTCGGAGCGGGCACATTCCTGAGGACCTGCTGTGGTTGGCCTAGGAGGTATATATCGAGGAAGGCAGCAACGAATCCGCGGGTGACCTTCGCCACGCGGTCGACCGTTCGTTCTAACGGGTTGAGACCGGGACGAAACAACGGACCGTCGGCGAACTGGTCATGAGATGCCGCGGGGACGACCACGCGGTACGTGTCCTCGCCCCCCGCCTCGAATCTGCGAGCAATTTCTGGGTGGAGGGCCGTCTCTTTCGTGAGGTAGAGGAACGGCCGGTCCGGGGCCGACGCACTCGCGCTGGTCCCCAACGGGCCGCCAGCGCCCTGCCCGTCGATATTCGCGCACGCGGTGAGGGCGTCGGAGCGCTGGCACAACTCGACCGCCGCCAGCCCACCCAGCGAGTGTCCGATCACCGCCATCCGGTTCGTGTCGATGCGGCCGCCGAGGAGCCGCTCGTCCTCCGCTTGAAGCTGGGCCAGCACAAACTCAAGATCGGCGACACGCTCTTCGACCTTGGCGGCAGCTCCCCATGCGGTATCGGTTGAAGGGTCGTAGGTTGCGATTGTTCCGTCCTGGATACCCACCGCGGCTACGTGGTAGGGGTGATCGACACCGGCCACGACGTAGCCCCGGCTGGCCAGTTCCTCGGCGATGGTGGCGTAGAAGGCCACGTTTGTCGCGTTGCCGGGTGACAGAACCACCACTGGGTACCGCTCCTGGGCGGGAGAGACGGCTGCGTCGTCGGACCCATGATGCCTAACCCACCGCAGGCCCCATGCCTGAACCCGGTCGAGTTCGCCGCTGTCTACCAGGCTGCCAGCGATGGTTGTGAGCTCGGGGACGTAACCGCCCCTCGTTCCGGTTCCGCCCGCAGCCGGGTACCACAACTGGATCGGCACCGCACGATTGCCCGAATCATTGGAGGTACGCTCTTCGTGGCGCGAGTCGTCCACCCACTGCCCCTGCAGGCGCCCGACGGCGTGAGGGCCGGTGGGCGCAGGCGTCTCAAGGTGCACAGCGGTCGAGAACACGAGTAGACCGAGCGCGACCAACACCGTCGCAGATACCGCGCCTAGCAGCGTCCGTCGCGCTGGTCGAATCCGGTGCAGGACCCCACTCCTTACCCACTGCGGAAGGCGTGCAGCTCCCAGGGACACCCCCCTTGGAATCCGCGCGACCCAGCAGCGACGCCATCGAGGAAGGCCCGGCCGCACGAAGCATTCTATGGGGCTATCGGTGCCGCTCGCGGAGACCGGCAGCCGCGCGCAACCACTGTTTCTGCGGGCCTACCCGGTAACGTTTCCCCGGACAGCGGAGTGATTAGGTGTAGGCGGATCTCCTTTAAGGTGGCCGAGGTTCCAAGCGCTCGATCCTCCCAGATGGAGCTAGGGCGTCGCATGGTCTGGGACAAGCCGAGCCCAGGGATGCCTCGAACGGAAGACCCCCCGAATTCTGGGCTTTGAGCGCGCTGGGAGGGATTCGAACCCTCGCCGCCTGACCTGTGGTGCGCTTGTGCCCGTCATCGCCCCCGACGCTGCTGCCGCCCCTCGGGGAGCGCCACCGAGGTCGTCTGTCCGGTGCGTTGGGCTTGCTCGATCGCGGCGCGAACCGGGGCCTCTTGCGCTTCGTCCGACCGCTCCACGATCTCCAGTTCCAGTCCGGCCGCCAGCTGGTCCTGCACCGCCTCCACCTCAGCAGGTGTGAGGCTGTGGGTTCGAAGCTGGATACGCACCCTCGCGTACGGCTTGTAGACCGTCACGGTTACCGGCACCGAGGGTGTCCCCGATGATGGGGTGACGCCGACTGGCGGAGCGACCTCGAGTTCCCATGCGGTCGTTGTTGACGACTCGACCGTGCGGCGCACCTCGCCCATCGCTTGGGCGGCGAGGTTCTGCTCGAACCGGTCGATGCGGGCTGCCGTCAGCGCTCCGGCGAGCAGGGCGAACACGGCGATGCAGAAGATACACGGCATCTACGCCTCCCCGGTTGGTCGGCGAAGCAGCGCCTCCCAGAGTTCCTTGCTGGACGGACCGTGTGTGCCCGTGGCGGCCCGTGACGCTCGCAGGGCTTCGACAGCGACCCTGAAGTCCGCACCGGTGACCTGCGGGGTCGGGGCCGCTGTGGCGTCAGCGTCGGCGGAGGTTCGCACCATGGCCTCGACTGCGGCCTGCTGACAGAGCGCCTCCAAGTCCGCGCCGGACATGCCGTCTGTCTCGTCGGCAAGCGCGTCGAGGTTGACGGCGCCGGCCAGTGGCATGGGTCTGGTGAACAGCCCCAGCAGCGCCCGTCGGGCGTTGTGGTCGGGCAAGCCGACCCAGATGGTGCGGGACAACCGCCCGCCGCGGGTGAGGGCGGGGTCGAGCTGCTCGGGACGGTTGGTTGCCGCGAGGACGAACACCCGTCCCGACGTACCCAATCCGTCTATCTCCGCCAGCAACTGCGACACCAGCCGGTCGTCGATCCCACCGCCCGCCCGACGGGCCGCCAGCCCGTCGATCTCGTCGATGAACACGATCGAGGGGGCATTGTCACGGGCGCGAGCGAACAGGCGGCGGATCTGCTCCTCACCCTCTCCCACCCACTTCGACGTGAGATCCGCCACCGTGGTCGGGTAGAACGAGTAGCCGGCTTCTGCGGCCAGGGCCCGCGCGATTGTCGTCTTGCCCGTACCCGGGGGGCCGGCAAGCAGCACCCCCGATGGGGGCTCGATGCCGTAAGCTGTGGCCGTGTCGGGGTCGGTTAGCAGCAGGCGGATCTGACGCAGCTCCGCCACCGTCTTAGGGTCGAGCACCAGCCGCTCGAACCCGTGTCCCTCGACCGTGGGACGATCACGGCCTCCACGTGCCGCCAGAGCGCCCCGCAGGTGTGCATGGGTCAACGGCTGCAAGCGACCACCGGCGGCAGTGTCCCGCAATGCCGCAAGCGCTGCGGTGTCAACTACCTCCGCCAAAGCCGCCGGGGTCAGCCCCTCGGTGCGGTCCGCCAGGTCGTCGAGATCGATGTCCTCGGCGACGGCTCGTCCGGCCAGCTCCGCCGCCAGTATCGCCTGGCGGGCCCCCCGGTCGGGCAGGTCGACCCGGATGCGCCGGTCGAACCGTCCCGGGCGGATTACGGCTGGGTCGAGTTCCTCGAGGTGGTTGGTCGCCGCCATCACGATCAGGGCGCGGACCCGGCGGTAGGCCTCCAGGGATTGCAGCAGTTGGTTGACCGCCCGGCGGGTCTCTTCCGACGCCGAGTCTTCCCGGCGGGAGGCGACCGCGTCGAACTCGTCGAAGAACAACAGCGCCGGGATGTTGGCCGCTGCGGTTGAAAAGCATGTCGCCAGGTTGCGGGCCGCTTCCCCTGCCCAGCGCGACGCGACGTCGGCCACCGAGATCGCCAGCAGGTTGAGGCCGAACTCGCCGGCGGTGGCCCGCGCGACATGCGTCTTGCCCACCCCGGGTGGGCCATGCAGAAGGATCCCGTTGAAGTCGATCTTGAGCGCGTCGGCTTCCCCCGCGTATGCCAGCAGGAGTCCCACCGTGTTGGTCAGCTCCTCCTTGAGCGCCTGCATGCCGCCGACGTCTGCGAACGTCGGCAGCTCGGAGGGCGGTAGCACCCGCAGAACAGGTCCCTCCCCACCCGGTGTTGCGGGTGACAGCGTCGGGGGCGCCGCCGGTTGCGGCGACCGTGGTGTTGGCGTAGGGGTCGGCGGCGGTGGCGGGGCGCTTCGGGGGCCACCAGCCGGTGAGGGTGTCGTCCCGGCCGGCCTCGGCGTTGGGGGTGAAGTCCGCGCCGGATCAGCCCCGCCCCGGTGCGCTGACCAGCCGGGGGATCCATGTTCGTCGCTGTCGGCCTCGGCAGGAGGCGGGGTGCTCCTGCCTGCGGTTTCAGTAGGCAGGTGGCGCCGTCGCCGCCAGACGTCCAGCAGGCCCAGGTCCCAGGAGGGGACTGATGGCGGCACGTCAGGCAGGCCCCACTCGGCGGGTCGCAGCCACGCCCGACCGCAAAGCCACCCGACAGTGACCACGGCGGCGAGTAGTGACAGCACCGCCCCGCCGAGTACGTCAGGCGCCTCCCTCCACCACACGAAGGCGACGAACAGGAAGAACGCGCCGAACCCGATCACGGTCTGCAGCGCGACCCGGGCCTTGCGGGCCCGTGACCGTCCGGGTAGCCAGGTGAGCAGCACCGCACCGACTATGACCGGGGTCGTCACGCCGAGCAGCACATCGCCCGGTCGCCGTGCCCACCACGGCCCCTCCAGTGGCGGTCCGGGCCGCGGTCGCCGCCAGTACACGAAGAACGTCCCCGCGATCGCGGCCAGTCCGGCCAGCCCGAGCGCGACCTCCCCACGGGTCTTGACCAGCCCCACCCACTCCCACGCCCCCGACCACTGCAACAGCCCTGGGTCGCGCACTCTCACCCCCGAGCCATCCACCACCGCTGCCGACCACACGCGGCCGGTCGAGCGGTCAAGGCTGTAGCAGCCGAAGTAAGGGCGGCCCTCGACCATGCCTCCGACCACCTTCACCTGATAGGGGGCCGGCAGTTCTCGCTCTCCGCCGTCGGTGAGCGCTGCGTAACAGGCCTCGGCCGCCTGCACCGGGCTCAATGACGAGCCCGGCAGGGAGGAGCTGAGGTCAGGAGCGTGTAGCCGCAGCGGTCCGTTGGGGTCGACGGGGCGCACCAGCCAAAGCGGCACGACGACAGCGAGATATGCGACCGCCAGCGCAGCCACAACGAGAAGGTAGCGACGCTCCCCCCTCGAGAAATCGGACATACTGGCAGGATAGACGCCTACAGGCCGTTGCTCCTCGCTTCGGAAAGGGGAGACCTCGACCCCGGCTCATAGTTCCTGATGGCGCCTGATGGACGGAGCGCCAGTCCCCGTGTTTCCCTTGGTGGGGCAGGCCAATGGTGGGACTGATACCGTACAAAGGCGACTTTTGGGTCTGCTGGAAGGAGCAGCTGAGGGTGTCATACGCTCAGCCCAACTGGCAGGACGTGCGCTTCAACCACCAAGCGGCCAGGGAGGCCATCGAAGAGTGCCGTTCGGCCGCAGCCGAGCTTCGAAGCATCACCGAGCAGCGGAACGCTCTGGCGTCGGGGGCGCGAGAAGGCTGGCAGGGCCGTTTCCGCGACGAATTCGATGAGGATCTTTCCGCGCTGACCAGCGGTGCCCGCAGCGTGGCCGCTCTGCTCGACACCCTGGCCCAGGCCATCGAGGCTGCCGCCGAGGGTGCCCTGCAGGAACAAGGGTCTCGGGAACAGCAGCGGCAGCGTTGGCGAGAGCAGCAGGCCGCCCAGGCTGCGCAGGGCGCCGGAGGCCGGCCACTTGCAGGAGGCTGGGCGTGAGCGGGGTCAGCTCGGCCATCCCCGAGAACCTCATCCGCTACGGCGAGCAGGCCGCCGAGCTCGACGACCGCATGCTGCGGCTGACCGGGCGGCTCGGAGACGCTCTCGACGCCTTCCGGGCCAGCCGCGGCGAGTTCGCCCCGCCTATCCCTGAGCTGGACGAGAACCTGCACCAGCTCGCCCGGACTGGCCGGGCTATGGACGAGTGGGTGGTCCAGGTGGGCCGCGCGTTTGCCGAGGCGGATGGCGGCCCACTTGACCGTCAGGTCAACATCGCCGACCTGCTGCTTGGCCCGGTCGGCAGATCGGTGGTCCTGCCGGCGGAGTTCACCGGCGAGATCCTGGACTACATCCGAGACATCGCCGAGTGGATCAAGAACGTAGGCGGCCCGAGTGGACCGCTCGGCAAATTCCTCGAGAACTTCCCCCGGCACATCGCGCTCATCGTCGAGGAGGTCACCGAGCTCTACCGTCATACCCGCATCGTGGTCGAGGAGGTCGTCGACGGCGTCGTGCGCCAGTTCGAGCTCAGCATCGACGAGTTCCTGCGCCTGACCCGCTGGACCGGTAGGACGATGGACGTAGCGTGGCTGCGTCGGGCGGCGCCCTGGCTGAGGCGGGTGGGGGTCGTCGGTGACGTATTGACCTTCCCGCTCGCCGGTTGGGAGCAATGGGAGCAGGACGCAAGCCGCAGCGATCTGACGAGCACCGAGCGGGCGCTCCGAGCCGGTGTGGATGGTTCGGTGCGGGGCATGGCCCAGTTCTTGATCGGGACGGGGACGGGAGCGGCGGCGGTCGCGCTCGTGCCTCTCGGCCCACCAGGCTGGGCGGCCGCTGGAGCGGTCATCGTTGGTGGAGTGGTCGTCGGCGAGGTGGCGGATAACCTCATCGAAGACAGCCTGGATTGGACTTACGAGCGGTACGACTGGTTCGTCGAGGATGCTGCCGGGGTTATCGACGACAGTGCCCGCTGGATCGGCGACCGGGCCCGTGACCTCGGGGAGGCGGCCGACGATGCGCAAGGCTGGGTCGGCGACCGTGCCGAGGAGTTTGGAGGGTGGGTCGGCGACCGGGCCGAGGACGTGGGAGATGCGGTCGACGTCTTGACGCCTTGGTGATGTCATGACGGCGCCCGAGGTTGACTCGCGGACGGATGGCTGGGTGGAGGCGGCGCACCCCGACCAGGGCTTCACCCTGCGGCACCCTCCTGACTGGCGAGCCCATCAGGGTCGGGGCAGCCGCCCGCTCGTGCTGGTCGGCCCCGGCGTCGCCTCTCGCCCCGTTGCGGAGGCAGCCGCACCCCCCACACCGGCCGCCGCCGATCTCAACGGCTACGTCGACGTCCAGCTGGCGTCGCTGGGCCGGCTGCTTACCGACCTCCGCTTGATCAGCGACGACCCCGCCCGTCTGGGTGAGCTTGAGGGACGGCGGCTGCTGTGCAGCTACCGGCAAGGCATCTACCTGATCAACATCGTGGTGTGGACCGCGCTGGCGGCGGAGCAGGCGCTCTCACTGTCCGGCATCTGCGTCGCCACCGACTACGACCGCCTCGAGCCAACCTTCGAGGGCATCGCGGCCTCCACGCGGCTCACCCTGGATTTGCCGGGAGGAACATCATGACGTCACAGGACGTAAAGGCGGTGTTGGTGTTTGGAGCTTTCGGGACGATCATGACAGCAGTGGGATGGGCAGCATGGACCGGGCGCTACCGGGGATGGGTCAAGCTCGGCCGGGGCTATCGCGTGCTGACGATGCTGCCAAGCGGGGTCGGCTTCCTTCTGCTTGCCGTTTCGTTCCTGCTTCCAAGGCCCCTGGATGGCCTGACATTTGGTCTTGGGGTGCTGTTCGTCCTGCTCGGTTTCCTCTACTTCCTGGCGACGCTCTTCGTGAAGGACCGCTGGTATCCCCGCTGGTATCACCAACTTCCGCCCGACGAGCGCACCTGGTGACCGCCGGCGACACCACGCCCACGTTCTCTCCGGAGGACGGTCTGCTGCGGCTTCCCCCCGCTGCCCTGGGGGCCCTTGCCGCCTGGGGGGAGCGCCCCGAAACCCCCAAGCTCCGTGCCGACTCCCCCGAGACCATCCACCTGCTGAGCAAGTTGGGCGTGGCAGGGCCCCACGGGCTTCACCCGCTGCTCGAGCCGATGGCGACGACGCTCGCCCGGCCGCTCGTGCGCTTGCGGCTGCGGGTGGGTACACCCGCGCCCCCCTTGGAGGTGAGTGGATGGATCGTGCCGGGCTGGGCGGTGTTCAGCCTGCCTGTCAGTGGGAAGGCGGATCTGCGGGACATCGTCGCGGTCCACCCCACGCGGTTGCCCGGGATGATCGCCACGGTGGTCTCCCTCGGACCGCGGCCCGGCCTCTGCCTGCCAGGCCCGGTCATCCTGCCGACGGCCGCCGCAAGGGCCCTGATCTTCGAACAGGGCGGCCTCGATTCGAGGTCGGTTCTGAGCGCGGCCGGCGTGGAGGAACCGTGGCACGAGGCGCTTGAACGGTTGGCCGCCCTGCGCATCCGCACGTGGTCGGCTCGCTCGACTTGGCCATTGGGCAATGAGGTTGCGAGCCGAAGGGTGAGGGTCATCGATGGCGGCGAGGCCGGACTGTGGCTCTGGACCGATGCCACGATCGAGGGCCGTCCAGTCACGCAGCTGACCGCTGTCGTCCCCGCCGTCGTATGGGGCCATGTCACGGCGCTACTACCAGACGCCGACGACTTCGCGTCGGTGGAGGCGCGGGCACCGGGAGCGGCAGCACTTGAACCGTCGGGAAGCCCGCTTGGCTCAACTAGCACGTGGGCCTGAACTACTGGGGGGCCGGAGAACTGCAGACTGCTCGAACCAGCCCTGTCGACCGGTCTGCTCGCGCTTTACGGTGTACCCCGGTTGACGAGGAGCAACGAATGCTGGGGTCCACCGGGCTCAACACGGCCGGAGGTTCTACGCCTTCGCCACCGTCGCCGACCCTCGGTCAGGCTCCCATCGTCCCGCGTTGACGAATTCATCGACGGCGGCCGGGGTCTTCCGCTCACCGCAGCCGATACCCTCTGTCACCGACCCGCGCGGTAGTCATCCCTTACCCGCGAACCCGTTGCAACACGGCCACCGGCGGAGGCGCCCGGTACGACGTCACGCATCCAGTGCCGTTTCGTCAGGTGGCTGCGGTGGCGCGACGTTTGTTGTGGATCTCGGGGGCCGCGTTCCAGGTCGGCAGCGCCCGGCACAGCTGGCGGTCACCGCTGAGTTGGATACCCCCTGTGCGGATGGCCGTGGCCCAGTCCAGCAGTCCCAGGTGCCAGCGGGCGAAGGCGATGGGGTCCTCGATCGCGACGACGACGTCGTCGAATCCCGGGTCGAATCTGCATAGCTCGATGGTCCTGTGCTCGATGAGGAGCCAGTCCTTGGTGGCCTTGCCCTGTCTGCCCCGGTGGTCGAAGCGCACGACCCCCCGCTTGTCTGGAAGCGCGTCGCGGCGGACGTATTCCTCGCACCAGCTCCACAAGATGATTCCGACGTGGGCGTGCTCGTCGAGCACTTCGGTCCAGCGGTCGCCCCACTGGCCGAGCGCCTTCAGCACCCGCCACGCGTCCCGGCCGGCGTCCGTCAGTTCGTAGAACGACCCGTGGCCGTCCGGCTTGGGGAAGATCGCGAGGACATCTGCGCGTTCGAGTTCTCGGAGGCGCTTGGTCAACAGGGCGCGCGACAGGCCTGGGGCGCCCGCAGCGATCGCGTTGAACGTGTGACACCCGAGGTGGAGGTTGCGGAGGATGATCGGCGTCCACCGCTCGGCGAGGATCTCTGACCCCCGGGCGATCGGGCAGTACTGGCCGTAGGTCTTCACGACACGAGTCTGGCACACCCCTGGAGTTGCTGTCAGTTCGGATTGTGAACCGGCGCCTCGTGGTGGGAGCAGGTTCAGATCCTGTCCTTGGCCCACGGGCAGGGGGGGCCAGATGATACGAACGCCATCTGGAGACTGGAGCGGAGATGATCGCGCAGGAGAGCACGGCGGGGTCTGGAGGGGTTGCCCCGACGGACCGGGCGATTGGCCGGTACCGGAAGCTCGAGGCCGCCCTGTGGTCCCACTACGGGCTCGAGACGACCGAGCGGTACCTCGACCTCGAGACGCCCGCTGTGCGGCTCCGCATCACGGAGGTCGGAGACGGAAGGCCGGTGCTGTGTGTCGGGGGCACCGGCGGGACGGGCCCCTACTGGGGTGCGCTGCTGCGCCAGGTCGAGGGTGTGCGGTGGTTCATCCTCGACCGGCCGGGGTTCGGGTTGAGCGATCCCCTCGACTGGTCGCGGCATGACTTCTCGGCCGCGGTCGCCAGCATGCAGCTCGGCGTCCTGGACGCGCTGGAGATCGATCGCATCTCGGTCGTGGGCCACTCGGTCGGCAGCCTCTGGGCGCTGCGGCTGGCCCAGCATCACCCATCCCGTGTCGAACGGCTTGCCCTGATCGGAGGCGGCCCCCTGTTCAAAGAAATCGAGCCGCCCGGTTTCATCCGCTTCCTCCGAACGCCAGTCGGTGCCCTGATCGTGCGCATCCCCCAGCGTCGCCGGATGCTGGAGGGGATGCTGCGCCAGATCGGACACCGGCGCAGCCTGGAGGCAGGCCTCATTCCGGATGTCTACCTCGAGTGGCGGATGTCGCTGAGCAACGACACCCCGACCATGCGGTACGAGCGTGACCTGGTCAAGGCGATCGTCAGCGGGTCCGGCTTCCGCCCCGGAATCCTGCTGCGGGATGACGAGATCGCCCACGTGCACCAGCCCACCCTGATGGTGTACGGCACCGCCGACGACGTCGGCAATGTCGACATCTGGCAGCGCTTCGTGGGTCTGCTGCCACACGGCGAACTACACCTGCTCGACCAGGGCGGCCACATCCCATGGCTCGACGACCCAATGGACGTCGGTGACCGCCTCCACCGGTTCCTGAACGCATGACTCCTGCGCGGAGTAGCTCCCAGGTCCTTCTTCGGCGCCAACACCTTGACAGCGTCCAAGTTCGCTAGGACAGACGAGAGCGTACGTTCCTGTGACTCGCGGACAGCTCACGGGCGCCGCTCGCTGGTCCTGGCGCCAACAACCGTCCTCACCGGTCAGTGCTCGTCGAGCGGTGGCTCCGTCGCGTGCAGGTTGAGGATCGTGAGTTCCGCAGATATCGGCGGAGGGAATCCGAAAGACGCCAAAATCTCCTCAAACTCCTTGCTAGCCCACCGAGTTCGCACATGCTCCTCCGACTCCCAGACGCCGATGATGTACAAGGCGTCTTCGCTGATCGCGCAGTGATGGCGCAGTTCGCCGAAGCTTGTCGCGCCGCCCCGACTGGTAATCAGCGCGTGTGCTCTGTCGTACGCCTGAATCAACTCGCGCACGTCCCCGTCGAACCGCGCGATCAACATGACAGCCATCTCCCACGTCTCCGTCTCACAATTCGCCATGTTCATCCCCGGTTGGGGACGGCTGATGGGGCCAAACGCTTCCGCCCACCTCCTCAGGGGAGAGGCACGACGTACGATTCGACGCGGGCGATCTGGTCGCCTGCGAACGTGAAGACATCGCAGAAGGCGAATCGGCGCACCTCGCCGCTCTTGTGCGTGGTTTCACCGGCGCCAGTCGCGACGACAACGTCGGCCTCCTCAATCAGCCGATCGAGGGTCAAGGTCGGACTCTCCACGAACTCCTCGTTCTCGATCTCTCGGTCAAACTCGGCCTTACCTGTGAGGTGTTTGTATCCGGGCAGATCCCATGTGATGCCGTCAGTCAGGCAGGCCAGAATCTTCTCGTGGTCGCTCTGGCGGAATCCCTCGAAGTACTTTTCGACGACGTCCTTGCGTAGCGTCACGCCTCGGGTCCTTGAGTTGACGCTCCGACAACGGGTCCGCTACGTCCGGGTCGTGTCCTAGGAGGCGCCTGGCCGATCCAGGCCCTCAGCGCGGTGCTCCGATCGGACGGCAGCGACTTCTGTCGCGGCGAGCGCCATGGCCCATTACCGGTGAGGTCGCTTCGCTCCCACACGCGAGCCGCGATCACGGTCGATGATGCCTCGCGTCGGCCCCGCCGCACCGCTTCTTCGAGAACGTCGTCGCGAGATCGACCGCTGCGTGCAGCGCGCCTCTCGACCCAGCGCAGCAGTTCCTCGTCGATCTCAATTTGTGCGTTGATACGCGACATCGGTTATCTCCTGCAACGCTGCAAAGATTGTGACCCGTGAAATGCTGGGCGACTACCGGCGCGTGCGGAGGTGCGTGTCCCGGGGCTCGTTATCCGATGAAGCACGTGATCTTCCCGGTATCGTCAACGGCTGAAAAGTGACCCCCTCTCGACGGTTGAATCTTGACCCCCCCTGGCCCGTTGGGATTACGCTGTGTCGTCGGTTCGCACTCGTCCCAGGTCACGGTCCTTGAGGCGGTAGCTGTCGCCCCTGAGGAGATGACCTCGGCGTGGCGAACGAGGCGGTCCCGGATCGACGCGTTGCTGATAGCTCACGCTCCTGTCTCAGGCCGCCGTGCGTGCGACGGCTCGTTATCTCGCTCAGTGTCCAGGGCCTTAAAGTCGCTCGCCAGCAGCGGAACTGCGAGGAGCACGATCAGGAGCCCTGGAGCGGAATGGAAGACCGCTGTGGGCCAGGGAACCAAATCGCTTGCTGCCTCAAGGAGGAGAGGGACGTGGGTACTCGTCATCCACAGTCCCGCCAAGAAGACTACGCCTGAAACAGTGATCGAGAATATCCCG
>JBHELG010000056.1:0-27689 GCA_046263195.1 Nitriliruptorales bacterium
CGGGGATGCCGTAGACAACCCAATGCACCGCCCCGTGAGTCATGGGCGCGTCGGGGTCGTGGACGACGAGCGCGAACTGCCGGGTGCCCTCGGGCACGTTCGTCCATTGCAGTGGCGGTGAGATGTCCTCACCTTCGCTCGTGTACTTCGTGGGGATGGGCTCGTCGTAGCCGAAGGCGGAGCTGCTGAGCTCCAGATCACCGAGGTTCATTCCCATGCCGGTCCTCCTCGCGTCCTACCAGCGGCCGCCCGACCCTAGCTGCTCGTGCAGCTATGGCTCCCGGGCAATTCGGGTGCGTCCTCTACTACCCACGCCTGCGGTCGTGCAGCTACTCGCACGACGACTGCAATCCCTGCGACAATGCACTGGTCTTGTCCCATGTGCCACCCAGTGCAGGACCGAACCAGCTGCCGCAAGGCGAGAGCGGGTCGCGACCCTGAAGGTTCAGCTCAGGGACGACGCCGACCAGGCGGTCGCCGGCGATGCGGTCGAGCTCAGCCAGGTTTGTGCGACTGGCAAGATCGGGGGCAGAGGGGTAGCGGCAGACGACCACGCCGAGGAAGCCCAGCCCACGCCGTGTGATCGCCTCGACGGTTAGCGTGGTGTGGTTCAGAGTGCCGAGTCCGGGCCGTGCCACCACGAGCAGCGGCAGCCCCAGATCGCCGCAGAGGTCGGCGAGGGTCGTCCCGTCCGATCCGAGCTCGACGAGAAGACCACCGGCGCCCTCGACTACGAGGCGCATCGGTGGAGGTGCAGCGTCCCGAACGGTCGCGACGAGCGCGCGGCGCGGCAGCTCCTCACGGGCTAGGCGGGCGGCCACCCCAGGGGCGAGCGATGGTCGGACACGGGGACCGGTGACCGTCGCCACTCGTGCGAGCAACTCCACCAGCGCGGCGTCGTCATCACCCTCGGCCGTCCCGGACTGCACCGGCTTGACGTAGGTCACCTCGTGACCGTCGCCCCGCCAGAGCGCGGCCAACGCTGCTGCCACCACCGTCTTGCCAACCCCCGTGTCCGTGCCGGTGATCACAACTCCCTGGTCCACCATGGCCTCGCATCCCACGCTGCCACCCGCCTCCCGGGGTCCGACAACGCTGGTCTCAGCACCTGGGCGAACGCTGCCACCGCCAGCTCGACGTCGGATTCGCTGTGGGTGGCCATCACCGTCGCACGCAGGCGTGCGGTTCCGTCCGGTACCGACGGGGGGCGGATCGCGACCACGAGCACCCCACGGGCGACCAGCCCCTCCATGGCGTCGAGCGCGGCTCGGTTTTCCCCCACGGGAACCGGCACGATGCAGGCGTCGGGGTCGGTAACCGCGACTCCGACGGCGCGGAGACCGTCGGCCAGCCGGCGGGCCAGACGCAGCGAGCGTTGGCGACGGTCGGGGGAGGCGCGGGCGATGCGCAGCGCGGCCTGCGCAGACGCGATCGCAGGCCCACTTGGCGCCGTGTCGAAGATGAACGGACGGGCTCTGTTGTGCAGCCACTTCGCAAGCCGCCGAGAACCGGCGACGAACCCGCCGGTCGATCCCAGCGCCTTCGACAGGGTGCCGACGATGGCATGCACCCGGCCCTCGCAGCCGAGGGCGGCAGCCGTCCCTCGGCCGTCGGGCCCGATGATCGCGCTGCCATGGGCGTCGTCGACGACCACCGCCGCGTTGTGACGCTCCGCCGCGGTGCACAACTCCTCGAGCGGGGCGAGGTCGCCATCCATCGAGAAGACGCCGTCCGTGACGAGCAGACGCCGGCCAGGTGCGCGTGCGAGCAGCGCCGAGGCGTGTTCGAAGTCTCGATGCTGGTAGACGCGAACCTCCGCCCGCGAGAGCCGGCAGGCATCTACGACGGAGGCGTGGTTGAGCTCGTCGGAGACAACGGTGTCGCCCGCCCCTACCAGCGCGGTGACGAGCCCGAGGTTCGCGAGGTAGCCGGAGGAGAAGAGTACGGCGGCTTCCGTGTCTTTCCAGCCGGCCAGCTCCTCCTCGAACTCGCGATGGATCTTCTGTCCGCCGGTGACGAGCCGCGACGCTCCCGCTCCCGTCCCATAGGTGCGCACCGCTGCCCGCGCGGCTGCGACCACTCTGGGGTTGGTGGCCAGCCCGAGGTAGTTGTTGGAGCACAGGTGGAGCAGCTTCCGCCCGTCCTCGAGCGTCACCCACGGGCCAGCCGCACTGGTGAGATGGCGCAGGTCGCGACGCAGGTCGCTGGCCGTCAGGTCCTCCAGGGCAGGACCTATCCAGCCGAGCGGATCCCCCGCCCTGCTCACGTGACGAGCTCCATCGCTGTCTTGCATCTCCCCGCCCGCCGGGCCTTCGGCCCTTCCCCGAGCGACCCAAGACAGCTCCTCTCGCGCCGCTCCTGCGGAGCGTCGCTCACGTTTGACCTCACTGCCCGGTCCTCACCGCAACCGTTGCGCCGCGTTCCGCCAGATCGCGGGTGACCTCGCCGATCGCCCTGCCCGTGGCCGCGACGAGAAAGCGCAGGTCTTCGTCTTCCATCGCCGGCGCCGGCATGAGCACGACGACGTCACCGAGCGGCCGCAGCACGATCCCGTCGTCACGCAGGGCGTCACAGACCCGCTTCCCGACCAGCCAGGCCGCGGGAAAGGGCGCCCTTGAGGCACGATCGGCCACGAGTTCGATGCCGCACATGAGACCACGCTGACGAACGTCGCCGACGTGGGGGAGGTCGGGTAGCGTCGCGATCGCCTCGGCCAAGACGCCAGCCTTTCGGCGCACGACGGCGGGCAGGTCCTCTGCGACGAACAGGTCGAGATTCGCGACCGCCACGGCCGCGGCGAGTGGATTCCCGGAGTAGGAGTGGCCGTGGTAGAACGTGCGGCCCTCCTCGGGTGCTCCAAGGAAGGCCTCGTACACCTCCTGGCTCGCCAGGGTCGCGCTCATCGCCGTGTAGCCGCCGGTCAGTGCCTTGCCGACCGCCATGAGGTCGGGCCGCACTCCCTCGAGTTGACAGGCGAACGCTCCACCCGTGCGGCCGAAGCCCGTCGCCACCTCGTCGACGATCAGCAGGACTCCGTGGCGGTCGCAGATCTGCCGCAGCCTGTGTAGGTGACCCTCGGGGGCGGTGATCATGCCGGCGGCGGCCTGAACACCGGGCTCGGTGACGACCGCGGCGATCCGTCCCCCCTCTGCCGCGAGGATGTCGTCGAGCACATTCGCGCAAGCCAGACCGCATTCTGGATAGGCCCGGTCGAGCGGGCAGCGGTAGCAGTAGGGGGAGGGGAGCCGGCGGGTCTCGAACAGCAGATCGCGGTAGAGGGAGTGGAAGGCGTCGAACCCACCTACGCTCACCGCCC
Organism: Nitriliruptorales bacterium; assembly: GCA_046263195.1. GTDB lineage: Bacteria > Actinomycetota > Nitriliruptoria > Nitriliruptorales > JAHWKO01 > JBHELG01. The sequence goes on from JBHELG010000056.1 coordinate 3,317, forward strand.
CGAGCGTGTCACCGTGATAGGCGTTGTCGAGACAGACGAACAGTCGCCGCTCTTGTTCCCCACGGTGCCGCCAGTACGCGTAGGCAAGCTTGAGCGCGACTTCGACGGCTGCGGCGCCGTTCTCACTGAAGAAGACCCGGGTGAGACCGTGCGGTGAGAGGCTCACGAGCCGTTCGGCGAGTTCGATCGCCGGAGGGTTCGTCAACCCGAGGAAGGTCGCGTGGGGTAGCGCGTCGATCTGCGTGTGCAGGGCGGCGAGCAGTTCGGGGCGATCATGGCCCCACAGGTTGACCCACAGGGATGAGTTGCCGTCGAGGAAGCGGCGCCCGTCGGTCGTGACGAGCCAGCAGCCCTCGCCCCGTTCGATGACGAGGGGCTCTTCGGTGACCCACATCGACTGCTGGGTGAAGGGGTGCCAGACGAAGCGCTGGTCGAGCGCGACGAGATGGGCTGTGCGGGCGTCCAAGGATATGGCCACTCTGCTGCTCGGGGTCACGCGGAGGTTACCCGCCCTCCTATGCGCGATCGCGCCGGCTGCGACCGCTGGTCGGATCGCAGGTCTGGGGCGGGCATGCCCGCGCAACATGGACGTGGGGAGCCCTAGTACTCTTCTCTCCGCCTGTCGCTGCTTCTTGGTGAACCGGAGGGGGCTTGGGCGCGAGGATCGCGGCGGCCTCCTTCTTCGACAAGCTTGCCGGAGGCCGGAGTGAGCCTTCCGACGCCCGGCCCTCGGTTCGGTCGGACGTCCTGCTCGCCGCCCTGGCACTTGCGGTGCTCGTGCCGCTGACCTGGGGGACGCTCCGCGCGGTCTTCGCAAGCCCCGGGGAGGTCGCCTTTGGAGGCGACTACGCGGTGTTGGAGATCTACACCCTCCATGCGAAGCGCTTGAGTCAGCTGCTGGGACCGTATTCACGTCTGCATTGGAATCATCCCGGGCCCTTCTACTTCTATCTCCTTCTGCCGTTCTATCTGGCGTTCGGCGAGAGCACCCGCGGGCTGCTCATCGGGGCGTTCACGATCAGTCTGGTGAGCATGGCGGGCGCCGTCTGGGTGGCGCGCCATGCCTTCTCGACCAGCCATGCCATGCTGCTCGTGGCGTTCATTGCGTTGACCCTGCGCTTTCTTGGCTTCCAGACCCTGTCGGACCCATGGAATTCGCTGGTTACGGTGTTGCCTTCCCTGCTGTTTCTGATGCTGTGCTGGCTCTTTTCCAGCGGACGTGGGTGGGGTCTCCTCGGCATGACCGTTCTCGGGAGCTTCCTGGTGCAGACACATGCCGGTCACGCCTCGCTCGTAGCGGCTGCGGGTGTGGCGGCCTTCGTGCTCGGTTGTGTCGCACTGCGTCGGCGGGGCCACCTGTGGCGGGGACTCCTGCTCCCCCTGGCGGTTTCGGCGACTTGTGCCTTCCTGTTGTGGCTGCCGCCACTCTGGCAGGAGGCCACGCGATCCGAGGGCAACCTCACCCTTGTGATGCGGTTCCTGGGGTCCGAATCACGGGGCGAGGCCGGCTGGGAGGGGATGTCAGCGGCGATCGATGAGCCCCTGGCAAGCGTCCCACTGGGGGGACTGGCCGTTCTCGGGCATGCCCGCACGACCTGCGCGGTGAGTCGCGGCCTCGACTGCGTCGACGCGTCGCTGACCTGGTCATTGCCGACCCATGCGCTGCTTCTCGCCGCCGGTCTCTTCGTGGCTGCCCGACGCGGGCGACGCGACACCCTCTACCTGGGGATCATCACCGCTGCTGGTCTCATCGGCGCCGCCTGGGCGATGAGAAGCATTCAAGCTCAGGAGACGCCATATCTTCCGTTGTGGCCGGCCGCTCTGGGCATCGCCACGTACGTGACCGCTTGCCACGCTCTCCTACCCGGACCGCGTTCGCGGCACGCCCCGACGGACTCACGCGCCAACGTCTTCGCCGCCCCTGCCGCCTCCGGCGCGCTCTTGGACCAGTCACATCCACCTGCGTCGCGCTCTCTTACTGGTCCCATCCTCCCCCGACGCGGTCCCGCGCAATCCGGCCGCGATCTTTGGCGCGTAAAGATCGCTCCTGCTCCTCCACTTCTCCGGTTTTCCGTCCTGGCCGTCGCCGTGCTCCTGATCGGCGTGCTCGCCTTCAGCAACGTGCGGCATGCTCTTGCGATCGCCCCTTACGAGGCCCTCAGCGAACCCGACTGGGTGGGGTTCGACGAGGGAAGAGCCGCCGACGCGCTCACCGCCCAGATCGATGGTTTTCTCTCTACGCGACCTGGGCCACACGAGCCCGTAGTCCGGCTCGTCCAGCATGGCGTGTGGCCTGTCGTGGCTGCCGTGGTGCTTCGCATGTACCACGAGGGTCACCCGCTCGCCGTCGAGCCCAACTGGCTGTTCATGTTCGGTGAGCAATTCGTGCAGACCGGAGAGGAGACCGAAGAGTTGCTGTTCGGGGCGGGTCACTTCCACCGCTGCGCATCAGGCCGTCCGGATCTGACCTCCGTCGCTACCTTCGTCGCTGGGACCCGCGAGGTGTACGTCTACCATCGGGTTCCGCCTCTGGAGGCCCATCCCCGATGCCCCCGTAACCTGGCTGGTGTCGTGCCCGACGACTGAGAAGCGCCAGAGGCTGGGGACAGGCCGGCCTGGGCACGGCTGTCACAGCGCGATGAAGACCGTTCCGTCCTCTAGGAGGGTCCGGTAGGAGCGCAGCGGTTTGCGGGCGGGTCCCCGAAGCACCTGTCCGCTGCGGGCCTCGAACGTGGCGCCATGCCAGGGGCAGACAATGCAGTGGTCGCTCGTCAGCGTTCCGTCAGCGAGAGGGCCGGCCGCATGAGAGCAGAAGGCTTCGAGGGCGTACACGCCGTCGTCGTCCCTCATGAGCATGACGTTACGCCCCGCGACTTCGACGGTGCACTTGGCTCCCGGAAGAAGGTCGTCGAGACGTGCTACGGGCACGAGCTGCTCGTCGGTGGAAGGTGGGAGGGCGGTCTGGGTTTGCCCGGGCGAGGGCCGCGGACCCGGCGGGTGCGGAGATGCAAGAGGGCCGCTGGGATTCGTCAAAGTGGTCATCACGAGGCCAGAGCGAGAGGCAGGGTGCGGTCGGGATGCAGTACTGCCGTGGGGAGGGGCTCCGGCTCGGGTCCAGCTTCCCAACGCCCCTGGAACACCCGCCCGATGTGGGCGGCGAAGGTCTCCATACCGAGTCGGGTGACCGTCGTGGCGAACGTCTCACCGCGGTGGCGGAGGGCTTCCCACAGACCCACGATGGCTTCTGTGATGGCGGCTACGTCCTGGTGTGAGATCCGCCCGACCACGGACCCGACCCGTCCGTCCTGGAGATCGCCGCCCAGCCAGACCTGGTAGCCCAGAGCCTGACTCCCGGCGATGCTGACCTTGCCGCCTGAGAACCCGATGTCGGCGATCTGGTGCTGGGCGCAGGCGTTGGGGCAGCCGGAGAGATGCACCCGGAGATGGCTGTTGCGGGCGAGCGCCGGACTGGACAGCAGGTCGGCCGCGACCTGCTGTGCTGGGGTGATGGCTAGGGCACAGACCGGCCCGCCCGTGCATGCTCGCACGTCCCCTGCCTGGTCGGCTCCGTCGAGGAGGAGCCCGATGGCGGCCAGACATTCACGCAGCAGCGGAATGTCCTGCAGTGTCACCTCTCTGAGCGTGAGATTCTGGTTTCTGGTGGGGTAGAGGTGCCCTTCCGCGAAGCGATCCGCGAGGTCCGCAAGGCCCCGGAAGTCCTCGACGTCGAGGTCTCCCAGTGGAACCGCGACGGTGACGAGGGCAAGCCCAGGGGTGCGTTGGGGACGTATGCCGCTGCTCCAGCCGCCCTCCGGAGCCTGGGCCACTACCCGGGCCAGGTCTGTGGCTTCTGGGACATCGACGGGAGGGGTGGGCGGCTGGGAGCGGGCAAGCGCTTCCGTGTAGGCCTGGTGGAAGAGCTCGAGGAATCGCGACGGTCCGAGGTCTCGGACCAGGAACTTCAAACGGGCCTTGTTGGGCCGGTCGAAGTCACCGCTGGTGAGGTAGAGGTCGACGAGTGCGGTGCCGGCGGCGACGACGTTGGAGCGGGGCAGGAAGTCGATGGCCGGGATGGCCAGGGTGGGCAGCGACTTTCCCAGGCTGCCGCCGATCCATAGCTGATAGCCGGGCCGGCCGTCCGCGTCGAGCGTGGATACGAAACCGGCATCGTTCACCAGGGCATGCTCCCGACAGGCGGGGCAGCCGCCGAAGTGGAAGTTCATGCGGGAGGGTAGACGCGTGTCCAGCTCAGGAGTCCGTGCCAGGAGTGCCGCAGCGAGTGCTCGTGCGTCCGCGCTGCAGTCGAAGGGCTCGTCGAGGCTGACCCCTGCATCCGGGCACCACATCACTCCCCGGATGGTGTGACCGCACGTTGAGCGGGTGGTCAGACCGAGAGCGGTGATCGTGTCGATCACGGTGGCGACGTCGCGAGCGGGCACATGATGCAGTTCGACCTGCTGGCGGGTGGTCAGATGCAGCCAGCCGCGGCCGTACCGTTCCGCGAGTGCTGCCAGCCCGTAGGCCTGTGCAGTCGTGATGCGGCCACCTGTCCGGACCCGGATCATGAACACGCCGGGTTGGGCTTGGGCACACACCCCCCGCGTCTTCAAGGCGTAGCGCTCTTCCGGACTGAGCCAGTCGTCCCCATCAGCGGAGAGGCGGTCGAGATCGACCGGAAGGCCCGCCCGTTTGGCGGCTGGTATGTCGGGCATGGCCACGAACGCGTCCTGTCGGCAGGTGGTCGGCGCAAGGATGGCGGAAGGCTGTTCCGCAGCGGTTGTGGCCAGGTTGCACACGGGTAACAAGGCAGTCGTGCCAGCGGGGCGGGTGGGGCGCCGACAAGGCGCGTAGCATCGACCCGGTGGAACCTACGGCGACAGGCGGCATAAATCGCCTTCCCTGCGCCCTGTGCCGTCTCGTATCTCCCCCCTGTGTAGACGTCGCAGAGCGAGGATGCCTATGGTCGTTCCCCGTCGCGCCCGACAGACCTAAACGGCTCAGGTGAAGAAGCGCGCCACCGGCTCGCGATCACTTCGAGACTGCTGAATCGATGGAGAGGGACAGCGCGGCTGACCACGTGTGCGGGTAGGCGGACGGTCGCAACGAGGCCCGTAGGGTGACGTGCCCGAGCCGATCGCTTTCCGCGTCGAAGTTCAGCTGTCCTTCGAGGGAGTTCCACTCCCGCTTCCCTTCCCAGCCCCGCCAGCTCTCAGCCAGGGCACGGAAGAAGTCTGGCAACCCGTCATCGCCGTAGGTGTAGACGGCTGTCGTTGCATGCATGCCGGCGACCGTCAGCGTCGCGTCGTACGTCGATACCTCACGCGACAGCGAGTCCGCGGTCTCGGGCAATGATCAGACGGGCACAACTCGCTGCGGAGACCAGTGTGAGCTGGCGATGACCTGACGCTGGATCGGTCTCCAGCTCAGCGGTCACGATTCCCTCGCTTTGACAGTCCCCGACGGTACCTGCTAGCTGTGCCGGAGCCGTGCTCACAGCCCAAGAACCGTCGTTCCTCCATGCGATGGTGCGATCGACTTCTTCGCGCCACTGGTCGCTTGCCGGACTCGCGAGCGTGCCGCTGAGCGGCGTCGCCCTTTCGAGGTGTGCGCGTGGGAGGAGGGGTCGCTCCAGTCCTCGTACTCCCAAGCGTCGCGACGGGCCAAGTGTCCCGCCTCAGCGACATCGCGCGGTTCTTGGATGTGCCCAACGGTGGAGGCTGTCCGGCCGCTCCGCCCTCCACGGGCGGACCCGCGATGGCTCGGTTGCCTGAACGACGTCAACGCGCGTCGAGATGCGTCTCTGATCGGGACATCTCTACTTGGGCGCGCCTACGGCCACGACTGGCGGGCTGAAGCGGGGGGTGGTGGCCGCCATCGGAGTGGCGTGCCGCGGGGTAGCGAGTGCCAAGTTCGGCCGTTGCGGGTGATCGTGAATTGGCCGGTTTCGGGGTTGAGGCGCTGTCTCCATTTGCGGTCGTGCACGAGCCGGTGCCAGCGGCGTAACAGCAGGGTCAGCTTGTCGGGATGATGGTCTCCGCCGTCGGCCTGCTCGACCACATGGTGAATGTCCGCCCACGGGGCGGGGCCCGTAGATCCGGGGAAGCGACAGCCCCGGTCCCGCGCTCGTACGGCCAGTCGGATCTCGGAGGGGATGGCGGCCGCCTTCGTCTTGGCGGACACGGCCAGGGGACGGGCTCCGTCGAACAGCACGACCCGCAGGTCCGCATCTCGGGACAGGGATTCGACGGTGGCGGCTGTGAGGGTGGGTAGCAGCCCGGGGGCGGCCAGCTCCACCTTGCCAGCCGAGGTGGCCGTGACGTCGGCCAGGTCGACGTGGGCGATGAGCAGGGGGCGGGCGGGTCGGCGGCTGTCACCGCCGAGCCAGTCGCCGCAGATGCGCACCAGCCCCTGTGCGCGCTGCCTCGCCCGACTCGACGCCTCCCCCGGTTCGCTGGGCTCGCTGTCGGGCAGGCCGCTGGCAGCTTCGAGGGCGTTTAGACAGGTCGCCCCCGCCACCGGGTCGAGCTCGCCGTAGAGGCGCACCGAGCCGTCGAACGACGGCTGGACCGCCAGGAAGCTGGCTTCCACGGTCCGCTGCTCGCCACGTTCCACTTTGCGTGCCCCGTCGACTTCGTCGGCCGCCTGCTCCACCGCCCACACGAGCTCGTCCGGGCTGTATTTGTCCACCAAGTCCAGCGAGGCTTCGACCCGCTCGTCGATGCCGGGCAAGTCGTGGACCTGCATGCGCCGCAGGCGAGTGACGATGCCCCGAATCTGCCCCCACGACAGCTTGCCCTCCGCGAACAGCATCTTCGTGGCGGGCATGCGCTCGAGCACCCGGGCCGCCTCCAGGATCATGTGGGCGTCGCAGGAGACCATGCGGTGCTCGAGCGCCAGCAACAGCTCCAGCGGCAGCCCTTCGATGATCTCGACCACCCTGGCGCGCTGAACCTTCCCGGCCAGGTCCACCGCCTTCGCCGTGGCCTGCTGCATATCCCTTAGCGCCTCTGCCAGCTCGGCCAGCAGCCCCGCCCCCTGGGCCAGGCTCACCTCCCCCTCAGGCGGGGCGCATGGGGGAGTAACGGATGGCTGAGAAGTCGCGGCGCTGTCCATACCTCGAACATACGTTCACCCTGGGACATCTCCAAGGAGGAGTCAGACAAAGATGTGGAAAAGTGGCCCGCCGGGCGCATGCGACAGGTAACGCGCCCGAGGCGGCTGCGACGCGCCACGATGGGGCCGCCCCGCTAGGTCTAGGGCGAGGCGGAAGAGAAAGCGTCCCGTCAGGTCTAGGGCGAGGCGGAAGCTGAGGGCGCCGCTGACTGCTCGACGAGGGTGGGCATCCCACGGTCGAGCGCCCTTGGCGAGTAGCGATATCCGACTCTGGGCACGGTCTGAATGGCCTGCGCTGCAGGGCCGAGTTTGCGACGTAGCCGGGAAACCGGGTGCTTGATGGTTGCCGGGTCGGTGGGGGCGCGGTGACCCCAGGCTTCTCGTGCGAGGAGGCCATAGTCACAGACGGCATCTGGTCGGCGTACCAGGGCGGCCAGGACAGCGAACTCGACGTCGCCGAGGGCAACGCTCCGACTCCCGATTTGGACGACCCGTTCGGCCGGCGTCAGTACGATGCGGGCTCGGGGCGCCCCGGCTTCGCGTCTGCGCTTCCACCAGCCAGCGACCGTTCTCACCAGGTCCCCAATTCGAGCCTGTCGGGGGATGACGGTCACCGGGATGCCCGCCTCCTCGAGGGCCTCCGCTGTCACGGGTCCCACAGCTGCGACTGCGACGTCCGCCTGCAGGGCGTCGACCAGGGCCTCCTCCAAGCCGATCTCAGCCGCGATGGCGACGAGATTGCGAGCTGCCGGAGGGCTGGTGCAGATGACCAGGTCCAGCTCGCCCGTCACGACCCCGCGGGCAGCTTGCTGTGCGGGCGCCCGCTCGTCCGGCAAGTCGCAGCGGTAGGGGGACACAGTCAGCAGCCGGGCACCCGCACGGTGCAGCGACTGGTACGCCGACAGTCCGCCCGCGCCATGGACCTGCACGGCGAGTGTCTCGCCCGACCGCACCCGCGGTCGCAGCCACGCAGCGACGTCCGCTTCCGTCTCCTGGGGGGAGACGAACACCGGGTGCACTCCGAGTTGTCGCAAGGCCCCATGCGCCTTTGCTCCGCGGGCGACGACCCGTGCCCCGTTGAGCAGCCGCAACACTGCGCTTTCCCGACCCTCGCGACGTGCCCCCTCCAGCCAGCCCCTTACCCCTACACCCGTCGAGGCGACCACCCACGAAGGCGCGGCCGCGAGGACGGCGTCCGTCTCGTCACGCAACAGAGGGTCCGGTGTGGGACGGTCGCCGCTCAGCGTGGGAGCCCAAGTCACTCGCGCCCCCCGCCGTTGCAGCAAGCTGGCTAGCTCAGCCCCTTTGCGTGCGGCAGTGACCCAGACCCGCAGATCCTCCAAGCGAACCTCCATGGCCGCAGTCACCTAGGAGTGCCCTCATCAACCGCTCCCACTGCGCCGCAGAGTGCCCTCGGCGTGTTCACCGACCGTGACACGACCATTTCGGGCGGGTGACAACTCGGTCGCGAATCACCCCTGGTGGCGGACGGCCCTTCGTCGCCGGGTTGCGGGTATGGCGGCGCAAGTCCGCTGGCCAAGCGGGCCAGGATCGTGGTCGCTCTCAGCGCTCCCAACGCTCGAGACGGCGGACAGCGACGGCAGCATGCTTGTAAGCGGGTTGGCGCGAGTAGGGATCGAAACTTGGCATCGTCAGCTGGTTCGTGCGGGCGTAGTGCATCGGGATGAAGACGTGGCCGCGTGAAACCGTGGGGGTCACGAAGGCCCGGGCCCGCATCGATCCTCGTTGCGAGACCACCATCACCCACTCGTTCGCGACGATCTCCAGGCTCTCGGCGTCTGTGGGACAGATTTCGACGTAGGGCTCGTTGGGGTAGAGGGCACGGAGCGTGGTGGACTTGGCGGTCCTGGTCTGAGTGTGCCATTGGCTCGAACTGCCACGACCCGTCAGCAGCAGGAACGGATAGGGCTGGCGGATCAGTTCAGCGGCTGGTCTTGGCGCTTCGAACAGGAAGCGCGCACGGCCGTCGGGATGGTGGAAGCGGCCGTCCTCGAAGAGTCGACGTTCGTGGGGCAGGTCCTCGGGCGCCTCACCTTCCGGCAACGGCCATTGGATGCCCCGGCACGACTCGATCTGCTCGTAGCCGGAGATCCCGGTGAAATCGCACGGCTGACCTCGCGACAGTTCGCGCAGGAGGCCGAACGTGGCCCGGGGGGATTCCCAAGCTGTCAGCATCTCGCCACAACCCCAGGCCTCGGCCACGAGCTTGAAGATGGCAAAGTCGGACAGCGCCTGCCCAGGAGCTCGCGCGACACGCTTCACGACCCCGAAACGACGCTCGGAATTGATGAAGGTGCCCTCCTTCTCCCCCCAGCCTGCAGCGGGCAGGAGGAGGTGGGCACGGAGTGCGGTCTCGGTCGTGGCATACATGTCTTGCACGACGAGGAACTCGAGGCGGCCGAGGAGTTCGAGCACGCCGTTTTGGTGAATCCACGAGTGGGCCGAGTTCGTCGCGATCACCCACAGTCCCCGGACGTGGCCTGTCAGGATTCCCTCGATGATCTGGTCGTAGGCCCAGCCCCGGGTGGCGGGGATGCGGTTGGGGTCGATACCCAGGACCCCCGCTACCTTGGAGCGGTCACCTGCATCGGCGAAGTCGTGTCCCCCGAGCAGGTTGGTCGTATTCGAGAAAAGCCGGGACCCCATGGCGTTGCACTGGCCCGTCACGGAGTTGGCCCCAGTTCCCGGACGTCCCATGCTGCCAGTCATGAGCGCCAGAGCGATGATCGCCTGGGCGGTACGGACTCCCTGGTGGCTCTGGTTCACACCCATGGTCCACCAGAACGAGATCCGTTCGCCCCGGACGAGTGTTTCGGCGAAGCGCTCCAGCTGCGCGAGCGACAATCCGGTTGCGGCCGAGACCATACGAGGGTGGTACTCGCGTACGAAGGAGGCGAACGCTTCAAAACCGTTCGTGTGCGCAGCAATGAACTCCCGGTCGATCGCCTCGCGCTCTATGAGCATGTGAGCCAGCCCGTAGAAGAGCTCGAGGTCTGCCTTCGGATTCACGGCGTAGTGCTGGGTCGCCGCCACGGCTGTCTCCGTGCGACGCGGGTCGACGACGATGATCTCGGGACGGTGACGATTGCGGGTCACCCGCTGCCACATGATGGGATGGGCGACCGCCAGGTTCGAGCCGACGAGCACGATGACGTCGCTGGATTCGAAGTCGCCATAGGTGTACGGGGGGGCGTCGAACCCGAACGCCTGCTTGTAGGCGACCACCGCGGTGGCCATGCACTGCCGCGTGTTGCCATCGCCGTGGACGATCCCCATGCCGAACTTCGTCAGCGCGCCCAGAAGCGCCATCTCCTCGGTCGGGATCTGTCCGGTGGACAGAAACGCCATGGCAGCATCCCCGTGCCGCGCCTGCACGCCTCGGACGCCGGTTACGAACGCGGCGAGTGCTTCCTGCCACGACACGGGCTCGAGCCGGCCCCGGGGCGTCCGGAGCAGTGGCGTCGTCGCGCGATCGCCGGCGTCGAGCGGCGTCAGGGCCTCCCAGCCCTTGGGGCAGGCCATTCCGAGGTTCACCGGGTAGTCGGTCGTCGGCGTCACGTTCACGGCCACCCCGTCTTTGAGGTGGACGTCGAGAGAGCAGCCTGTGGAGCAGTAGCCGCAGATGAGCGGAGTGGTCGTGTCGGGGCGCAGCCGGGTGGGGACCTGGCCCAGACCGAACCCTCCCGGCGAGCGCACGAGCTCACTGGTGAGCGGTCCTACGAAACGTCGCAGCCTCCCACTCTGCATCAGCTCATCGTTCCCGGCATGCGGCGCGTGGAAACGGCGGTAAAGAACTGCCAGCGTTCGATCAGTTCGCCGGCGATCAGCGTCATGGCTGCTGCCGTGGCCACGGTCGTCGCCCCGGCAGGGTCGTCAGCTGGTTCCATGAGAGCGACGGTCAACAACGGCAGTAGGACACCTCCGAGGAGGGCCAGACCGATGCGCCAACGGGTAACTGCGACGAGCTCGCCGAGCAGCAGACGAGCGGTTCTGGCGAGTTCCGATGTGGCGGGGCCGCGGCGATGACGGACGAGCAGCGAGCATTCGATGGTCAGCTTCACGGTCACGGCCGCGACGAGGACAAGCGCAAGCGACCGGACGGCCGTCGTGTAGGGGGCTGCCCGAACAGCCCATGCGGTCACCGACGTGACAGCCAGGCCTACCACCAGCCCTCCGGCGATGGCCGTCAGCGCAAACCGGAGCGCCGTGGTGCGAAAACGCCACCAGCGCTTGCCGGTCACCGCGTACACCATCGCCGAGCAGCCCAGGCCCATCACACCTGCGACCGCGACCAGGCCGGGCAGCCACGTGTCGACCAGCTGGCCCTCGACCGGGACGAGGCGGCATGCCGCGTCCAGCGCCGCAAGTCCGGCGAACAACCCGAACGTCAGGATCTCGCGGCTCAGCCAGGAATGACGCAAACCGATCAGCGCCCGGTAGGCGAAGCGAGGACGGCCGAGGTGGAGCAGGCTGGCGCCGAGTGCGACGACCGCCACCGCGAGCGCAACCAGCGCGTTTGGCGCCGCGGCTCGAGACGTCACCTCACCCTGACCCCATAGACGGGTGGCGACGTCTACGAGGTAGGTCCCGATCGCCACCTGTATGAGGACGAGCATGATGGCCAGGGGCGGGTGGGAATGCTGCGGCCGCAGAGCGTGGAGATCCGCCGCTTCGAGCCCTGACAGGTCCCGCTGCGTGCGGTACCTCGTCGCCGGTGCGGTCAGGGACGGTGAGGGTGAAGGTATCGGCCAGGGCGAGCTCGCGGCACCCTGCAGCTCTTCGACATCGACCACGCGAACCGAGATGGCCTGGGTAGGACATGCCTGCACGCAGGCGGGGGCCTCGCCCAGGGCGAGGCGGTCTGAACACAGGTCGCACTTGCGCACGATCCCGCGAGCAGCGTCATAGCGAGGTACTTCGTAGGGGCAGGTCCAGATGCAGTAGCCGCAACCGATGCACTGGTCGTCGAGGTGACGGACTATCCCCGTCGCGGGATCCTTGTCGTAGGCGTCGACCGGGCATCCCGACATGCAGCCCGGTTGGAGGCAGTGGTGGCAGGAGGTGGTGACATGGTGAGAGGTGGGGTGCGCGACGTCGCCCACCACGACACCGACCGAACGCCACAGCTCGCCTTCCTCGAGCCCATTGAGGCTGTGGCAGGCGGTGACGCAGGCCTTGCACCCCGTACAGGCGTCAAGATCGACCTCGAAGGCGTACTGCTGCCCCGCTGCGGGGGGCGTTGCCGGTATCAGGTCGCGGTAGTAGCGCGATGGTGCAGGTTCGCCGTCGTCGTGACGTCGGGCGAACCGTTCGACGGCGGTGAGAGAGGCCTGTTCGGCCAGGAAACGGTCTATGAGCGTCTCGACGCTCTGGGTGGCGGCATCCTGGCGGAGCGACGATCGCCCGAGGCCGTGGAGCCCGGTGCGCTGGCCGCCACCGGCCCGCCCTACCGCCGCAAGCGGCAACCCAGGCGGGCCGCAGCCGGGTTCAGCCCCGCCACAGGCGCCGTCCGGCGAAGTGCCGCCGACAAGCGGCAGGGTGAGGTCGGTACCCATCACCGCGCAGGTTGACGGGCGCTTGTGACGCCGTGAGATCCCCGAGGTTACGAACGCCGCACATGCCGGTCGCGTGGCGGCGGGCGGATGCAGCGCTGGTCAAAGGTTGGTGGGGCTGCCGCCCCGGGTAGCCCACTGGTGGGCGCAGAATGCGGAGACGGCAGGTGGGTCGGTCAGCCGGCAGGCCCTTCGCTGCGCTGCGCCACCTCGTCGATGAGCCCGTAGCGACGAGCCTCCTCCGCCGTCAACCAGAAGTCCCGGTCGGTGTCCTCGCGGATCTTCTCGATCGGCTGACCCGTGCGGTGCGCCAGGATTTCGTTCAATCGCTCACGCAGGTAGACGATGTTCTGCGCCTGGATCTCGATGTCACGGGCCGACCCCCGTGCCCCGCCAAGAGGCTGATGGATCATGATGCGGGCGTTCTCGGTCGCTGAACGGTTGCCGGTGCCGGAGGCGAGGATGACGGCAGCGGCCGAAGCCGCCATGCCGACACAGCGGGTGTTCACCGGCGAACGCAGCAGTTGCATGGTGTCGTAGATGGCGAAGAGGCCGCTGATGATTCCACCCGGTGAGTTGACGTAGAGCGTGATGTCGTCATCGTTCTCGGCATCCAGCGCGAGCATCTGGGCCACGAGGGTGTCGGCATCCGTGTCCTCGATAGGCCCTTTCAGGTAGAGGATGCGCTGTTCGAACAGTCTGCGGAACGCCTGCTGCTGCAGTCCCCCGGGGAGCTGCTCGAGATCTACCGCCACCCTGCCATCTCCCTACGCTCGGTGCCGGGTGCATGGTACCCAGGGGCGTCGGCCGCAGGCCGACGGGCTGGTGGGTGGTATCCAGGCGGACGGTCTGCGAGGTCGGTTGCCGGCCAACCCAAGAGAATCTCACAACCCCTTGACCGTGCGGCTGCCGCCCGCGCAGACTGTTCGAGCGCACCGTCAACATGGGGTCTCGGGTTAGCTAGCGTGCCGCTGATCGAGCCGGACGGGAGCGGACCGACCCGCTCGGCTGCCGACGCCCGGAGGCGGGACGAAAAAGGGGTCGGAAAGTTGGCGGACGACGTGAAGGGGCACGACCGACGGTCGACGGGGTCTCGGACGCTTGCACGAGGTCTGTCCTTGTTGCTCGCCCTCGGCGAGTACAGCGAGGGCGCCACCGTCTCGGCTCTTGCCGACGCGACCGACCTCGACCGAGCTGTCCTCTATCGGCTGCTCGAGACCCTGACCGAGGAGGGGTTCGTCACTCGCGACCCTGAGACCCGCCGCTACCGACTCGGGCTCGCGATGCTCGAACTCGGCGTGCGAGCGGCCCAGGGGTTGGAGGTGCGGCGCCTGGCGGGCGCGGCGCTCCGCGCGCTGATGGAGGACACCGGGGAGACCGCCTGCCTGGCGGTACGTGACCGTACGGATCTCGTCGTCGTCGAGGTCGTCGAGCCACCCGAGCGGTTCGTGCAGGTCAACTATCGCATCGGCTTCCGCCACCCACTCGGGGTTTCAGCGCACGGTCGCGCTCTACTTGCTTTCCTGCCCGAGGGATCACGCGACCCGAGCCTGGCACCCGTGCGCCAGCGGGGCGTCGCCTATACCCGCGACGAGCTCGAGCAGGGCGCCTCCGGAGTCGCGGCCCCGGTGTTCGACCATACTGGCCGGGCGGTCGCAGCTGTGGGCATCGTCGCTCCCTCGTCGCGCCTGCCAGAACCGGAGACGGTGGCCTTGCGCGTGCTCCGGGCTGCGCGGGAGATCAGCGAGCGGCTGGGCTGGCGGCCCCGACGCGCCGCGAGCCCAGCGGGCTCCGGGGGGTCCGTCGGGTCTTCCGGCTCGGCTGGTTGAGCGTGACCGCCCCGCAGGTTCTCGCCACCGTTGAGCTCCTAGGTGCGCTCACCTACGCCCAGCTGCGCACGTTCGAGGTGACCGCTGCTGCCGTGCGCCACGCTCCGGATGTGCGGTCGGCTGACCGCGTGGCGGAGTTCGCCGAGCGTGAGTACCGCGCCTACGTGCTGCTCCGCGACCGCCTGAGCGAACTCACCGACCTCCTGGAACCGGCGATGGAGCGGCAGAAGCGCCGCGTCGATGACTTCTTCGACAACCTACCCATTACCGACTGGTTGTCCGCCTGCACCTACTTCGCCATCGGGCTGCCGATCGCGGCAGACTTCGCTCGAGCCGTGGCGCCCACACTCGACTCCAAGACGGCTGCGGTCGTGCTGAAGGCCTTGGCCGAGCGAGACGCCTTCGAGGTATTCGCCAGCTGGCAAGTCACCGCCCTCGTGGACGAGGATCCGGTGCGCCGCGAACGCACCCGGCGTCTGGCGGCCGAGATCACGGGCAGCGCGCTGACTGGTTTCCAGGGCGCGGTCAATGACACGGACGCGCTGCTCATCCTGCTCGAACAGCTCGAGGAACACGCCGGCCAGGATGTGCTGCGACACACTGCCGTAGCGCTGCTTGGGCAGCACCGACGGCGCATGGTCGCAATCGGCGTGGACACGCTGGAATAGTGCGCCCAGCGGAAGGCAGGCCCGTGACGACCCCCGATCACCTCGAGTCTCTTGGTGTCGTCGGGGGAACGGGTCCCCAGGGACGTGGTCTCGTCGCTCGCTGGGCGCAGGCAGGGCACACCGTCTACCTCGGCTCCCGATCACGGGACAAGGCGGAGCGAGTGATCTCCGGACTTCGCGATGTCATCGGACCAGAACCAGACGTGCAGCCGGCCACGAACGAAGAGGCCGTGGCGAGCGCCGAGATCGTCGTGCTCACCTTCCCCTACGAGGCGCAGTCAGACACGCTCGACGAGTTGCGCGAAGCGATCGGCCCCAAGATCGTCGTGAACGTCGTGAATCCCATGACGTTCGACGAGATCGGGCCGAAGGCCGTGCCGGTACCGGCGGGCTCTGCCGCGGAGGAATGCCAACAATTGCTGCCCGATGCCCGGGTCGTGAGCGCCTTCAATGCGGTGCCGGCCCGGCGGCTCATTCGGGTCGAGGAGCCGGTGGACTGCGACGTTCCCATCTGCTCCGACGATACGGATGCTGGCCACACCATCGCCCACCTCGCCAGCCGGGTGCCGGGGGTACTCGGGATCGATTGCGGACCGCTACGCAACAGCCGCTACATCGAGAACCTCACCCCGGTCCTGCTGACCATCAACCGTCGCTACGGCATACATTCCGCCACCCGCATCGACGGCGTGAGGAGCGTCGAGCAAGCGCTCCACGGCTCGTAGCCCGGCGTTCGAGGTGACCGCCGAGCGGGAGCAGCAAGGCGGGGCTGAGAGCGCGTTCGTCACAGGGGCCCCCCCGCGGACGCCTGAGTGATCTCGCGGCGAACCTCTGCCCGATAACCCTCGTGCAGGTTCCTCGTGGTAGGACCCGGTGAGCCGCTGCCAATCGGCACTCCGGCGACCCGAACGAGGGGAACGAGTTCCCGTGTCGAAGCGGTGAGGAAGGCCTCGTCCGCCCCGAGGAGCTCGGAGAGGGGGAGGGGCCGCTCGACCACGGGGACGCCGAGCTCTGCGGCGACCTCGAGCGTAACCGCCCGAGTGACGCCAGGAAGGATGCCGGCCCCGAGCGGGGGCGTCAGCACCAGTCCGCCCACGACGATGAACACGTTCGAGTAGGAGCCTTCCAATACCATCCCGCGCGCGTCGGTGAGTAGCGCCTCCTCGGCTCCTCGTCGCTGCGCTTCCCGCCGTGCGAGCGCAGCAGCGAGGTATGACAGAGCCTTGATGTGTGGCAATTCGCGCGCCACGGTCACGACCGCAGCGCTCACCCCTTCCCGGTAGAGCTCTTCCCCATAGGCAATGGGTTGGGCGGTGACGACGAGGTTCGAGCTTCCGAGCGGTCTCCCCGGGAAGGGTGAATCGGGGTCGATGAGACCGGGAGTAACGGTCACGCGCAGGGCGAGATCACTCTCGCCTTCGTTGGCCCCGGCAGTCGCCAGGATCGCTTCGGTGAGCAGGGGTCGGGAAGGCAGGTCGAAACCCAGCTGCCGGGCTCCGTCCTCGGCCCGGTCGAGGTGGGCCTCGAGTCGAAACGGATGCGTTCCGTAGGCCCGCAGCGTTTCGAATACGCCCTCCCCGTAGCGGAACCCGCGGTCGAAGACCGACACCCGTGCCTCGGCAGCCGGGACGAGACGCTGGCCGACCCATGCTTGCGCTGCGCTCGAAGGTCTCGCTGCTGCAGAACCGGTCACAGGTTCGGAGGCAGCCGCCACTTTCGCCGGAACTCGGTCTCGTCGAGCACCTCGAGGTCGGACTCGACCTCAGTCCGGTAGCGCTCGGCCTCGTGCTCGTGAGAGAAGGAGTGGGCCCAGATGAGCCCGCCGGTGGCGACCGACTGCAACTGGATGTCGTACATCACGGCGCCGTCGTAGCAGGTACGGATTCGAGTGAGGAGCCGGAAGGCTTGACGGGCGGGTTTCGTGCCGGAAGACAACTCATTCCCGTCGGAATTTCGAAGGGCCCGCATCGCACCAGCGCCTGTAGCCTTTTCTGACCGTACTCGATCCGTCCCAGGCCCCTCAAGTACGAGGGTGAGCGCTTCGTTAACCTCCGCGTGGAGAGCGGTCTGGCCTGCCAAGAGCGCGGGCGGGGCCAGTGTGGAGGCGACGGCATCCACTTGGGACGAGGTCCAAACGATGAAGGTCTATACGAAGACGGGCGACAAAGGCGACACGAGCCTGTTCCACGGCGGGCGCGTGCCCAAGGACCATCTTCGCACCCAGGCCTACGGGACCGTCGACGAGGTGGTGAGCGCTCTGGGAGTCGCACGAGCGGAGCTGCAGGGAGAGTTCCACGCTGCCGTGCTCGCCGTCCAGCGCGAACTGTTCGTCGTCGGCGCCCAGCTTGCTACCCACCCCGAGCGATGGGATCGTCTCGAGGTTGGGGTCAGCCGTGCCGAGGACAGCATGGTCGCCGAGCTCGAACAGCGCATCGACATGCTGGTCGAACGCCATCCGTTGCCGACTGAGTTCGTCGTCCCGGGGGGCAGTCGTGCAGCGGCGGCACTCGACCTGGCCCGCACCATCTGCCGCCGTGCCGAGCGCGCAGTCGTGACGATGGTGCGTGAGGAACTACTGCCGGACGAGGTCGTGCTGCGCTACCTCAATCGCCTTTCCGACTACCTCTACGTTCTCGCTCGAGTGGTCGAGGCCGAGCATGTGCCCTCGCGGCCGCGGAAGTGAACGGCTCGCTGCGCGCTGGTCGAGGTCACCTGGGGGGTCGTGACGAGGACGAGCCGCCGTCGGCCGACGAGCCGACCTGCTGTGGCGACGCGCCCATCTGCGTCTGAGGATCCGACCCGGGTTCTCCGGAGTGCAGCCAGACGACGCGCTGCGGCACACCGAAATCAATCCCCTCGCGCTCGAAGGCCTCCTTCAGCCGTGCGCGCAGCTCACGGGCGACGTTGTACTGCTCGAGTGGCCTGGTCTGAACGACGAGACGGATCACGATGCCATCCGGGTTGAACGCTTCCACACCCCACACCTCGGGCTCCTGGGTGATGAGCCCGGACCACTCGGGCTCGCGCCAGAGTGCGTCGGCAACCTCCTTGATGACCCGTTTCGCGTGAGCGATGTCGTTGTCATAGGCGATCTCGATGTCGAGCACCGCTCGTGACCACTCCTGCGACTTGTTCCCGACCTTCTCGATGCGCCCGTTCGGAATGTGCCAGAGCACCCCCTTCACGTCCCGGATGCGGGTAACCCGCAGCCCTACATTCTCGACGACACCCGACGTCCCCCCCGCCTCGATGATGTCGCCGACCCCGTACTGGTCCTCGACGAGCATGAAGATGCCCGACAGGAAGTCTCGCACGAGGTTCTGGGCCCCGAAGCCGATCGCCACACCCGCCACCCCGGCGCCGGCGACGAGCGGGCCGAGGTTGATGCCGAGCTCACCGAGCACGGTGAGAGCCGCGACGGCCCAGACCGTGAAGTTCGAGGCTCCTCGCAGCAGGCCCTTGAGAGCCTGGGCCCGCTGGCGTCGGCGGGCCGCCTGATCCCGGTCGGCCTCGGGCAGAGGACTGCGTGGTCGCCGGCCGGTGATCCAGGCGAGTCGCCCCGGGGGCACACCGTGCTGTATGCGGAGCGCGAGCCGATCGATCGAACGGCGCAGGAAGCGGCTGGCCAGCCAGGCGAGCAGGATGACGATGAGAATCTTGCCCGGCGTCGCGATGAGCAGGTCCGCGGCCCTGGCCAGCCTCACCTGGCCGGTGAGGTCGACTACGGCCTCGCAGAGGAGGCTCGGCGTATCGTCCGGGATGTCTGGATCGATGCAGGCTTCGCGCACCAAAGGGCCGTACTGCTGAGCCAGCGCGACCAGCGTGACGAGAGGCATGGGGACTCCGGAAAGCTTGCGGAGTTCACACCCTCGGTCAGGCGAGAGTTACCTGCCCATCAGGAACCTGTCCGACCGGGGGGTTGCATCCCCTTCTGCTCCTACCTCCGATGCCGACGTGCTGGCCCGGCGGCTCCCCTGCCGAAACGGGCTGTTCAGTAGCTGTGTTCCTCCCCCGGGTAGTCCCCATGCGCGACTTCGCTTGCGAAGGCCTTCACGGCCGCTGTGATCTCGCTGCGCAGATTGGCGTACTGCTTGACGAATCGCGGGAGTTTGCCGCTCGTCAACCCGAGGAAGTCGTGCCAGACCAGGACCTGCCCGTCGGTTTCCGGCCCGGCTCCTATGCCGATGGTGGGAATGTCGAGCGCCGCGGTCACACGAGCGGCGAGTTCGGCCGGGACGCATTCGAGCACGATCGAGAACGCGCCGGCGTCGGCGAGGGCGACCGCATCGTCGAGTATCCGCTGGGCGGCCTCCTCGTCCCGTCCTTGCACCTTGAACCCACCGAACTGGTTGACCGACTGTGGCGTGAGCCCCAGGTGCCCCATGACCGGAATGCCGGCTCTGACCAGTGAAGAGGTGACCTCGGCCATGGGGCCCCCGCCCTCGAGTTTCACCGCGTTTGCGCCCCCTTCCTTGAGGAATCGCGTCGCGTTGGCGAGGGCCTGCGAGGGACCCTCCTGATAGGAACCGAAGGGCATGTCCGCTACGACCAGGCCGCGTTGAATGCCGCGGGAGGTCGCCCGGACATGATGGAGCATCTCGTCGACGGTGACGGGGATCGTCGACGAGTAGCCGAGGACGACCATCCCGAGCGAGTCGCCGACGAGGACGACAGGGATGCCGGCCTCGTCAAGGATGCGAGCCGAGAGGTAGTCGTAGGCGGTGAGCATGGCGAACCGCTCGCCCCGCTTCTTCATGGCCTGCAGGTGATGGATCGTGACGGGGCTCGGGGGGGCGTCGACCGGGGAGACCCCGGCAGGTGTTGTGGAGGGGAAGCTTGCGGGTGCGGGTGGGAGAGCGGTCTCGGCCTGCCCGGGGACGGGCCGCGGGCCCGGCGGGTGGGGAGATGCAAGACCGCGGGGGGGACGAGTGGGGGACATGAGGAGACCTCCTGCTCCTGCCGGCCCGAGTCGGGTCCAGCGGTGCGAACGTGCCTGGCAGCCGCTCGGGTGAGACATCCTCGTCACGGCTGGCTGCGGGCAGGTGCGATTGTCTCAGACCCCCGGCCTGGCGCCCAATCCATTCAAGCGTGGGCGTGCCAGGGCTGGGGGTGGTGAGGTTCAGCGGTCAACGACCCGGTGCCGGGCACTTCGACCGGTTCGAAGCCCTGCGTCAGCCGGTGTGGCGGCAACGACACCAGGGCCCACCGGGGGCTGGAGGGTTGTTCGGCCGCTGGCTCTAGACGTGGTGATGGAGCATGGGGTCTCGCAGGAAGAGGTAGCGGATGTCACTGGCCGTTTGCGACAGTTTCTCCGCTGCTCCCACGGGCTTCTGCGCCTCCTCCTGGTCGGCGGCGCGGGCGTCATCCTCAGTTGGGTAGTAGATGACTTCCGTGAAGTTGCCGTCGCCATGGTCGGCGATGATCCCACCGACCAGGCCCAGTTGATGGTCGCGGACGAACTCCTGCTCCGTCTTGGCGATCTCGTCCATCATGCCGTCCAGGTCTCGCGACCATCCCTGGATGATCTGTACGAACCCGGCGTCCTGGCGCTCCCAGGCGCCGTAGGTAGCGACTGTCTCGCAGTCTTGAATCGTGACGTCCCCGGAGAAGTGCCGCTCCATCTCGCGCCACCACTCGTCCTGCTCGGGGCGCTGGGAGTTGCGACGCACAGCCTCGCCCGACGCGAAGGTGACCACCGCGATGAACTCGCCGTCGCTGAAGCCCGCCGTGGAGGCGAGCCACCCGATGCCTTCGGGCGCGATCTCGGTGGCCCAACGCTCCCACGTCCTGCGTGCTTCCTCCCTGTCCCTCACCGAGCCCTGGATGACCTGGACGAAAATGTTGCTTTTGGTAGGGAAACCTCCGTACTGCTCAGGCATTGGGGCCCTCCTTGTGACTCGAGCACTATGTCGCCCGGTAGCACGGAACCTGTTCCAACTCTTGTTTCGTCGTGCCCCTGGCGGCGCGTCCGCATTTCCAGCATAACTGCAGGGAGAGGGCGACCAGGGGTCCCTGAGGGTGACCTCTAGTCGGTTTGCATCTAGACCAGGCTCCCCGTGTCTCTGAATACGGTGACGGAGGCGTGAGGGGTTGATTTTTTGCGCGAGAGGTCGTAGTAGCGGCCTTTGGCCTGCCAGACCGCTCCTCCGGCCTCCTGGCCTAGCCCTTCCAGCCGTTCGTGACCGGGATGTGGCGATCCTTGCCGAAGGCGCGCTCGGTGATGCGTACCCCGAGCGCGGCTTGCCGCCGCTTGTACTCCGTGTGGTCGATCATGGCGACGACCTGGCGCACCGTGTGGCGCTCGTGTCCGCGGGCCACGATGTCGTCGATGCTGAGGTCATCCTCCACGTAGGCGCACATGATGGGGTCGAGCACCTCGTAGGGGGGCAGCGTGTCCTCGTCACGCTGACCAGGGCGGAGCTCGGCGGTGGGAGGCCTGGTGAGCACGCTTTGCGGTATGACCTCGCCCCGCTCGTTCCGCTGGCGAGCGAGGTCGTAGACGAGCAGTTTGTGCACGTCGATGAGGGGGGCGAAGCCGCCGACCATGTCGCCGTAGAGGGTGGCGTATCCCACTGCCGCCTCGCTCTTGTTGCCCGTTGCGAGCACGACGGGGCCGAGCTTGTTCGAAATGGCCATGAGCAGCATGCCCCGGAGGCGGGCCTGGATGTTCTCCTCGGTCTCGTCCGCTTCCCGGCCCGCGAAGAGATCGGACAGGGCGTCCTCGAACCCTTCCATCAGGGCCCTGATGTCTATCCGGGCCGTGGCGATGCCTAGGTTCTTCGCCACCTCCTCTGCGTCCTGGAGCGACTGCTCGCTCGTGTGGGGTGAGGGCATGAGCACGCCGAGGACATTGTGGGCTTCGAGCGCATCCACCGCGATCGCGGCGGTGATCGCCGAATCGATGCCACCGGACAGCCCGACCACGGCCCGCTCGAAGCCGTTCTTGCGGCAGTAGTCGCGGGTGCCGAGCACGAGCGCCTCCCAGACCTCCGCCACCGGGTCGAGTCGAGGCTTCGGTGGTGCACTGGAGAGCTCCGCTCGTTCTCCGGGGTTGCCGCGCAGGTTCGCAGCACCAGCCACGGGCTCGGCGCCCACCTCGAGGTCGACGAAGAGCAGGTCGGCGGCGAACTGGGCGGCTCGGGCCACAACCGCCCCGTCGGGTGCGCAGACGAACGAGTCGCCGTCGAACACGAGCCCGTCCTGACCTCCCACCGCGTTGCAGTACACGACCCAGATCCCGTCCTGTTCGGCATGGTGGCGCACCCAGCGCTCACGCTGGTCGCGCTTGCCGCGGTGGTAGGGGGAGGCGTTCAACACCACGACGACCCGGGCACCCCGTCGAGCCGTGTCGACCATGGCGCCCTGTCGGGCCCAGATGTCTTCGCAGATGACCACGCCCGTGGCCACTCCCGCCACGTTCACGACCAGTGGCTCCTGGCCGGCGGTGAACCAGCGAGCCTCGTCAAATACCCCGTAGGTCGGCAGCCGGCGCTTGTGATAGACGGAAACCACATCTCCGTCTGCGAGCACCGCGGCGCTGTCGTGCAGGTCGTCCCGCGCGGGGACGGTGAAGTCCCACTCCCTGGTATCGGCCGCCCGGCCGTCTCGGGCCACGAAACCCACCACCGCGACCGTCCCCTCAGGCCCCTGCGCAGCGGCCCGCTCGATCGCCTCGCCGTTCGCGGCGACGAACTCCGCCTTCAGGAGGAGATCCTCCGGCGGGTAGCCGCTGACTACCAGCTCAGGAAAGACGGCGAGGTCCGCCCCTTGTCGGGCTGCCTCCCGCCAAGCCGCGAGTACCAGGTTCGTATTGCCGTCGACGTCCCCGACGAGGGGGTTGATCTGCGCGAGGGCGAGGCGCAAGGCCATCCGGCCTCCTTTCTTCTCCCTCCCAGCTCCGTCGCGGTGTTGCAGTTCCCGCCCGCCTCCGTCCCGTGGCCCCAGTGGCCGGGACCGCGTTGCGATCTACCGCGTGGGGTGCTGATCGCTCCGGTCAGGTTCGAACGCAGGCCTACCGGAGATGCAGCGGGAACGGTGGGGACTCGGCTGCCGGCACTTCGTCGCCAGGGTACGCCAACCGGAGGTCACGTCCGGGGCGGACCGCAGGGCGTGAGCCGAGAAGTGGTCGTAGAAGGTGATGACTACGATGGCCACGACACTCGTACGCGAGCTCAGACGAGGCGGTCCCCGACCAACGAGACCGCGACGGAGGCGGTTCCTGACGCAGAGGTCAGCTGGAGGGCGGTATGGAAAAGCAGCAGGAGTACGTGCTCCGAACTGTCGAGGAGCGCGACATACGTTTCATCCGCCTGTGGTTCACCGACGTGCTCGGCTTCCTCAAGAGTGTGGCGATCACCGCGGCGGAGCTCGAGGGGGCCTTCGTGGAGGGCATCGGCTTCGATGGCTCGGCCATCGACGGCTTCGCTCGAGTGCAGGAGGCCGACATGCTTGCCGTTCCGGACGCGAGCACCTTCCAGGTGCTGCCTGGACGGCCGCAGCCGCAGGGCGTGGCACGCATGTTCTGCGACATCTTCACGCCCGACGGGCAGCCGTTCTCCGCCGACCCTCGCCAGGTGCTCCGCCGCAACCTCCAGCGCGCCGCTGACATGGGGTTCACCTTCTATGTCCATCCCGAGATGGAGTTCTTCCTGTTCCCGTCTGCCGACGACCCCACCCCCCTCGACAAGGGTGGGTACTTCGACATGACCCCCAGCGACATCCAGCAGGATTTCCGCCGCCAGGCAATCAACACGCTGGAGTTGATGGGCATCAGCGTCGAGTACAGCCACCACGAGGTGGCGCCCTCCCAGCACGAGATCGACCTGCGGTATGCCGACGCGCTGACCATGGCCGACAACATCATGACGTTTCGCCTCGTCGTGAAGGAGACGGCGCTCGCCCGCGGCATCTACGCCACCTTCATCCCCAAACCGTTGGAGCGGCAGTGGGGCAACGGTATGCACCTGCACATGTCGCTCTTCGAAGGCGATCGCAACGCCTTCCACGACCCCTCCGACGAGTACCACCTGTCGAAGGTCGCGAAGGCCTTCACGGCGGGCATCCTTCACCATGCCCGTGAGATCACCGCGGTCACCAACCAGTGGGTCAACTCCTACAAGCGACTTACGGCAGGCCCGGGCTATCCGGTATCCGAAGCCCCCGTATACGTGTGTTGGGGTCGTCACAACCG
>JBHELG010000057.1:0-3940 GCA_046263195.1 Nitriliruptorales bacterium
GACAGGTACTCCGGGTGGAGGTCGTGCGCGACGACTTCCGGCTCGACGCCGAACAGGTGGCAGAGGTGATCGACCGCCTGGAGGAAAGAGCGGTAGGTCGCGTAGTGCTCGAGATCTCCGATGTGGTGGCTGACGACGACCAGGTCGCCCTTCGTGACCGTCACCGTGCTCTTCAACTCCGCTCCGACGGCGAGCACCTGACGGCTGCCGGGCCGGGGGAGAGGGAGCGGCTCGGGCGCGTAGCCCCGTGAGCGGCGCGCGAGCTGGGGGTGGCCGTCGATACTCGCTCGCACGACCGAATCGTCGCAGCGGATGTGGATGCCGCGGTCGTGGGACAGCACGGCATCGACGAGAGGCCCGAGCCGCGCGAAAGCGTCATCGTCGGTGTGAGCGATGGGCTCGTCGCTGAGGTTGCCGCTCGTCATGACGAGGGGACGTCCCACTCGCTCGAGCAGCAGCACGTGGAGGGGGGTGTAGGGCAGCATGAGGCCGAGCTCGGGCAGTCCAGGCGCGACCTCCTCGGCTACCTCCACGGGAGTGCGTCGGGGCGCGAGGACGATGGGACGCCGTGGCGACGTGAGAGCTTCCTCCGCCTCCCCGGCGAGCAGGCACAGACCGCGGGCGGCGAGGAGGTCGGCGACCATCACCGCGAACGGCTTGTCGTCGCGCGCCTTGCGCCTGCGGAGCTCCTTCACCGCCGTCGCGTTCGTAGCGTCCGTGGCGAGGTGATAGCCCCCGAGCCCCTTCACGGCGAGGATCTCGCCGGCGACGAGACGTGTCGCGGCATCATCGAGGGCCCTCGCGCCCTCCTCGAAGACCTGGCCCGACGGCGCGGACAGCACGAGGCGCGGACCGCAGGCGGGGCAGGCGTTCGGCTGGGCATGGAAACGCCGGTCGAGGGGATCGTCGTACTCGGCCTGGCAGGCGGCGCACATGCGGAACGTCGCCATGGTGGTGAACGGCCGGTCATAGGGCACCCGCCGCACGATCGTGTAGCGGGGACCGCAGTTCGTGCAGTTGATGAACGGGTAGGCGAAGCGTCGGTCTTGTGGGTCCGCGAGCTCGGCGAGGCAGTCCACGCAGGGCGCGACGTCGACGCTGACCGGTACGTCGGGGGCGCCCCCCTCGACGCTCGTCACGATCTCAAAGCTCGTCTCCATCCCGGTCGGGGGGAGCGGCTGCGAGGTCAGGGAGGCCACGTGGGCGAGGGGAGGGGTTTCGGCTGCGAGACGGCGGCAGAGCTCGTCGAGGCGGAGCGGGGCACCCTCGGCCTCGACGATCACGCCGGCGTGGTCGTTGGCCACGGATCCCACGAGGCCGAGCTCGACGGCGAGCCGGTACACGAAGGGCCGGAACCCGACTCCTTGCACGGTCCCCGTGACGCGGATGCGACGGCGCTCGCGCTCCACGTCGCGGCCGGGTCAGCAGATGCGGGGGAGGGGGTCGCCGACGAGCATGTCGACGATCCGGCTCCCGCCGAAGGCCGTGTTGAGCAGGACGATCCGGGGCGGTTCCGCCCGGATCTCGCCGATGACACTCGCCGCGCTGCCCAGGGGGAGCGACGAGAGCGCGGCGAGGGCGGCCTCGGTCTCCTCGGGGGGAACGATTGCGACCCGCTTGCCCTCGTTCGCGACGTAGAGTGGGTCGATGCCGAGGATGTCGCAGGCCCCGTTCACAATGGGACGCACGGGCAGCGCGGACTCCTCGAGAACGACGGCCACCTCGGCGTCACGGGCGAGCTCGTTCAGGACCGTCCCCAGCCCGCCTCGGGTTGGGTCACGCAGCCAGCGGGTCGAGGGCGCCCTCTCGAAGAGCAGCTCGACGAGGTCGGCGAGCGGCGCGGTGTCGGACTCGACGTCGGCGGCGAGTGCGAGGTCGCCGCGGGCGAGCATGACCGCGACGCCGTGGTCGCCGAGCGTGCCCGACACGATGACCTTGTCCCCGGCCCGCACATTGGCCGCGGTGAGGTTGCGCCCCGCGGGCACGATCCCGACGCCGGTCGTGTTGACGTAGAGCCCGTCGGCCGCGCCCCTGTTCACGACCTTCGTGTCTCCGGTGACTATGGAGACGCCGACGCGTTCGGCGGCCTCCGCCATGTCGGCCACGATCGTGCGGAGGTCCTCGATTCGGAAGCCCTCCTCGAGCACGAAGGCTGCCGACAGCCAGAGCGGACGCGCTCCCAGCATCGCCAGGTCGTTCACAGTGCCGTGCACCGCGAGCTGCCCGATCGTTCCGCCAGGGAATCGCCAGGGCTTGACCACGAAGGAGTCCGTGCTGAGCGCGAGCCGTTCCCCGGAGGGAAGGTCGACGACCGCCCCGTCCCCGAGCGTGGCGAGAGCCTCGTTGCGGAAGGCCTCGAGGAAGACCGCATCGATGAGGGCGGCTGAGGCCTTCCCCCCCGCCCCGTGCGCGAGGTTGACGACATCGTCCTTGAGGCGAGGCCGCCGGCGACGGAACGCCTCGATGCGCTCGTGCATGCGCAGCTCGTGGTCGCTCCCGGGGAGCGCGCACTGATCGTGCCCGTCGTGCCCATGATGATTGGACTCGTCGCGTCCCGGATGCGCGGTTTGTTCGTCGGGGAGGGGGGCCTGGCTCATTTCATCGAGACCCGGCGGCGACGGTCGATGCGATGCGGTGGAGTCGCCCGAAGTTGTAGTACGCCGCGCACGCCCCCTCGGACGACACCATGCAGGTGCCGATCGGGGTCTCAGGGGTGCATGCGGTGCCGAACACCTTGCACTCCCAGGGCTTGATGACGCCCTTGAGGACCTCGCCGCACTGGCAGGACTTCGGGTCGGCCACCCGCACGCCAGGTACGGCGTAGCGGAGCTCGGCGTCCCAGGCCGCGAAGTCATCGTTGAGTTTCAGGGCGCTCTGGGAGATGAAGCCCATTCCCCGCCACTCGAAGTGCGGGCGGAGTGTGAACACCTGAGCGAGGATCTGCAGGGCGCGGGGGTTGCCCTCGTCGCGGACGACGCGTGTGTACTGGTTCTCGACCTCGCAGCGGCCCTGGCGGATCTGGGTGAGCAGCATGGCGACGGACTGGAGGATGTCGAGCGGCTCGAAGCCCGTGGTGACGAGCGGCAGCCGGTAGTCGCGCGGTACGAAGCGGTAGGGACGGTTGCCAATGACCGTGCTGACATGCCCCGGGCCGATGAAGCCGTCCAGCCGCAGGTCGGGGGATTCGAGGATGGCCTTCAGGGGCGGCACGATCGTGACGTGGTTGCAGAAGACAGTGAAGTTCGTGACGTTGCCGGCCCGCGCCTTCAGCAGGGTCACGGCGGTCGACGGGGCGGTCGTCTCGAACCCCACGGCGAAGAAGACGACCTCGCGCTCGGGGTTCTCCTTGGCGATCTTCAAGGCGTCGAGGGGCGAGTAGACCATCCTCACGTCCGCCCCGCGGGCCTTCGCCTCGAGCAGGTTCCCGTTTCCCCCCGGCACGCGCATCATGTCCCCGAAGGTCGTGAAGATGACTCCCGGGGTCTCGGCCACCGCGATGGCGTCGTCGACCCGTCCCATGGGGATGACGCAGACCGGACAGCCTGGCCCGTGGACGAGCTCGACGTTGTCGGGCAGCAGCTGCTCGATGCCGTGCCGGTAGATCGTGTGGGTATGCCCGCCGCACACCTCCATGAACTTGAAGTGCTGCTGGTCTCCGGCCAGCTCACGGATCTCGCGCACGAGCGCGCGAGCCGCCGCCGGGTCACGGTACTCGTCGACGAACTTCACCGGTCACCCTTCGTTGTCGCGGTCGTCGCTGGACTGGCGAGCGCGTTCTGCACCCGCTCCCACAGGACGTAGCCGATGGCTGCCTGAGATTCCTGGATGCGGTGCACGCTGTCCGCGCGCACGATGATGCAGTGCTGGAGGTCGGGGCAGGCGCCCATCGCCCCGCCCTCGTAGCCGGCGAGACCGATCGTGATGACGCCTCGCCGACGTG
>JBHELG010000058.1:0-10001 GCA_046263195.1 Nitriliruptorales bacterium
GACATGTACCGGCCGTGGGATGTCTAGAGCCGCGCCGCCCCGACGTCCTGCTTCAAGACAACCATCAGGCTGAACAAGGAGGGTCCAGTGAGCGCCGGGGATACCGCAGATCTCAAAGGTGGGAAGGTAGGAGCAGACGCAGCTTGCGCGTCCGCAGGGGTCTGCCGCTAACTGATCCTGCCCAGGCCTGCGTCACGGGCACGAACGATCGCCTGGGCCCGGTCGGCGACCTGGAGCTTCGCGAAGATGTTGGAGACGTGGTTGCGGACCGTCTTCGGGCTGAGGAACAGCTTGCGTGCGATGGCCTCGTTGTTGTGGCCTTGAGCGATAAGGTCGAGTACCTCGCGCTCCCGTTCGGTTAGCTGGGGGAAGGGGAGCGGGGGTCCGGGGAGCTGTGGCGCCGAGAAGTACTCGATGACCCGTCGGGCGACGGTGGGTCCAAAGATGGCCTCGCCCGCCCCGACTGCACGTATGGCTCGTAGGATCTCGGCCTTGTCTGCGCCTTTTAGGAGGTAGCCCCTGGCGCCTGCCCGGATGGCCGCGAACAGCGAGGCGTCGTCCTCGAACATCGTAAGCACGAGGACTCCGACGTGTGGACTGCGCTGGACGATGCGGCGGGTAGCCTCGATCCCGTGCAGTCCGGGCATGTGTAGGTCCATCACCACCACGTCGGGCTGGTGGGTGTCAACCAGTTCAACCGCTGCCTCGCCGCTTTCGGCCTCGGCCACGATTTCCATGTCGTCGGCTGAGGACAGGGTTCCACGTAGTCCGTCTCGGAATATCGGATGGTCGTCTGCAATGACGATCCGAATGGGGTCGATCACGAGTGGTCCAAGGGCAGGTAAACGCGGACTCTGGAGCCGGGGTCCAGACGGTCGATGGCAAACGTGCCGCCTAGCTCGTGGGCGCGGTCGCGCATGGAGGTCATGCCAACTCCCGGGCGGAAGTCCGCAGGCAGGCCCAGGCCGTCATCGCTGATCTCGATTTCCAAGCCGTCGTTCAGCGTGATGCGCAGCCAGCAGTGCTGTGCCCCCGCATGGCGGGCTGCGTTGGTCATGCCTTCGAGGGCGATGCGGTACGCAGCGACCTCGACGGCCGCAGGCAGCGGCGGCAGGTCTCTCGGGGCCTCGACAAACACCAAGAGGCCGCCGCCGGGCGAGGCGAACCGTGCCGCATCCTCTCGGAGTGCACCCACCAGCCCGAGCTCGTCGAGGGCGGGCGGTCGGAGATCGTGGACTGTCCGGCGGAGGGCGGCGATCACGCCCTGAGTCTCGCTTTTGAGCTTCGCCAGGAGCGCGTCTGCGGCTTGGGGATCGCGGAGGAGGCCTTGTGCCGTTTCGATCTGGAGGGCGATCCCAGCGAGTGCGGGACCGAGGCCGTCGTGAAGGTCTCGGCGCAGCCGCCGACGCTCTTCCTCCCCGGCCAGAATGAGGCGCTCTCGCGAGTGCTGGAGCTCCGAAGTCAGACGGACCGCGTGGACGGCTCCCCGGTCTGGCGCGCAAGATCCCTCAGGAGCCGAAGATCGGCTTCAGAGAAGCCTTCCCCCCGTGTTCGAGGTCCCACCACAAGGCGTCCCACGGTCTCGCCCTGGTAGACGAGCGGCAGCCGCACCGCATCTGCGACTGCCTGACCGAAGCTCGCGGCCGGCGCAAAGCCATCACCGCGGGGCAGTTCGATCGCCACGTACGGTAGGCGCAGGGCTTGGGCCACCGTCTCGGTCACCTGGGGAAGGACCTCTCGGGGTGCGATCGCGGCCTCGAGCCTGCCGCCCAGCCGGGTCAGCGCCGCGTAGGGGTCGTCGCGGTCTCCGTACATAAATCGGTTCACGCCCTGCTGCAACCGCTCGCGGAGGGGGTGGAAGGCGATTGCGACGACTCCCGCTGCGACGAGGGACACCCCCCACCGGTTCGGCTGGAAGAACTGTGCCAGAACCGTGACGACGGTCACGTAGAGAGCGATCACACCTGCGGTGAGAAGCGCGTAGACGAGCGACCGGTTGATGACGAGATCGATGTCGTAGAGGTGGTGCCTGAGGATCGCAATGCCCATGCCCACCGGGATGAGGAGGACCATGGGGACCGCCAGCACCTCCGTCCACGGACTACCTGGCACAAACTGCTGTACCACTAAGAAGAGAACCGTGAGCGCCCCCGCGTAGACGAACCACTTGATCTGCCGACGCTCAGCTCCTCGGGCTCTTCTGAGCCGCACGATCAGAGACAGGACCGATGCGGGCACCACCAGGGTCAGGTAGGCCGTGAAGGCAAGTCCTCCGAAGACCTCCGCCCAGCGAGCCTCGGGCGGAGCCCCGGTCGGCTCAAGCAGCCACGGTCCCCGGTGGGGCCAGGTCCACGCCACTGACAGCGCCATGACCGCGAAGAGCCCCAGGGCCAGCCACACCACCAGCCTCCATCTGCGGGAGACCAACCGGCCGTCCGGGAAGAGCAGGAGTAGGAAGGACGACAGGAGCATGACGCTTGGAATCCAGGCCCACGATGCCACCCAAGCCATCTCGTCCCCGATTGGGAGCGACCCAGGTTTCCCCTCGAGCGCCAGCGAGGCGTACTCGCCGGTAACCAAGGCCGCGGCTTCACCGAGGCCGATCGCGCACATGATCCAGCCGATGGCATTGCCTGGACGGCGAGACGTGATGAGTGCGCCGACGATGGCGAACGGAACAGTCATACCGGCGGGGACGAGATGCGCCAGCAGATTCTGCCCATTGATGACAACCAGGCCCCACCCGAGCGCCACGAGAGCGACCGACAGCGCAACCAGCGTCCAGGCGAGGAGAGCCGGCCGTTGGCTGCTCGCACGGTCAACGAGGACTGACTTCTCCTCCAACGCCTGCGAGACGCCCACCTTCGGCTCCTCCGTGACCCGCAAGGCGCATTCTCCGCCAGGTGCGGGGCCGGCACCACAGTGGCGCTGCCGGCCCCGGAAGATCGAGACGTCGCGGCGTAGAGATACGCCTCCTCGCCCGGAAGCTAGCCGGGGAACTCGATGGGGTAGTCGTGGAAGATGAGGACCCAGATGACAAGGAAGACCCAGAAGGCGAGGGCGGCTCCCCCCAGCATCGTCCCCACCAGGGCCGCGCCCCGTCCACCTCGTCGTTGGCTGCGGATCAGGCCGGTGCGCCCGAGCACCACGGCGGCTACACCGAAGAACACCGGCATCCACACGAAGAACAAGTAGTAGGAGGCGACGGAGATCACCCCCCCGATCGCGCTGGCGAGGGCCGGCCGGTTCCGTCCCTTCGACGACTCCTTCAGCCCCCATCGCAGCAAGAGCCCGAACGCCAACAAACCCAGCACGACCCCGGAGATCACGAGTGCAACGAGGGTCTCGAAGAAGAGGTCCCACCCTTCCCACGGATTGACCAGCTGGGCCACCCCGGCGTGGAGGACGATCTCAGCTCCGGTTGCAAGCGCACCGACCTTTACCCATGACACCTTTTTCTCCGCGCCGGTCGCTCGTGCAGCGATCCCTTCAGTCGTGCTAGCCATGGCGCACCTCCTGTCTCTCGGCTGCCGAGATGCTGTAACCGGGGGCGTCCCGAGGTCATGGGATCGGCGTCCCAACATGACCGGGAACTTTGACGCCTGGGCACGCGGCCGAGAACGCGCGATAGCGGCTGAGCTCCAAGGGCTATCGGGCGGTTGCGGACATGAGGACGAAGGTCGGATCGCGGTGGAAGGAACGGACGGACTGGTCGTAGGCGATGGTGGTGTCGGCCTTGGTGTGCCGGGCGGCGCGCTGCATCTCAAGGAGCGGCACGCCCTGCTGTAGACCGATGGTGATGTAGGAACGTCGCAGTGCGTGGGGCGTCACGTGCGCCCTGATCCCAGCGATCTTGGCGAGCCGGACCAGGATCGAAGCGACGTTGTGCCGGCGCATGCGGTTGCCCCATCGGTTGCGCAGAAGCGGGCCATCGCTGCGGTCGTCAACGACCTGATCGATCGCCTGCCAGGTTCGCGGGTTGAGCACGATCTCAGCAGGCTTGCCACCTTTGCCGAGGATCCGAAGCGTCGGCTGGTAGCGGCTCCCGCCGAGGTCCGTCACGTTGGCGTTGCAAGCCTCTGAGACCCGTAGGCCGTTCAGGGCCAGCAGGCAGGTCATCGCGTAAGCGTCGCCGCCCTCGTCCTCGGCGGCGACCAGCAGGTCGGTGAGTTGGTTGCGGTCCAGCCACGGCTGCGACGTGCGGTGATGGGTGGGGCGGCGCATGCGAGCGGCGGGGTTGCCGACGTTGAACTCCTCGTCCTCGAGCCAGCGGAACCACGAGCTCAGCGTGGAGATCCTCCGGTATAGCGTGGCATTGGCAGGGCGCGGCACGGTGGTCTCGAGTTGTCGCAGGTACAGCTCGAGGTGGATACGACGTATCCCGCGGAAGGGGTGGAGGTCGTGGGTGCGGCAGAAGCCGAACCAGCAGCGCAGATTCGAGCGGTAGCCGCGTCTAGTTTCGGGCGACTGGAAGCCGGCGAGGAACGCCCCGGCCAGCTGCCGCGCCTCCTCCCAGCTAGGACCGCCATCCAGCAAAATCGTGCCGTCGGATTCGACCATCGTGATCTCCTTCAACAGAAGGAGACCGGCCTACACCGAAAACGCCTCCGTTGGCCGGGGATACCACCAGCCTCGAAACGGCGATCGAACCCGTGCGTGCCGCTGGCGTCATGGCATGCTGGGCCGTGATGGGCAGAGCCCAGTCGCTCCCCAATGGGCACAGAATTCCGTCGCAACACGTATTCAGGCGTGTCACGGAGTGCCAGCAAGATGCGCAAAAGCCCAGGTCAGAGGCACATCCCGGCACCAGCGGATAACCGCTGACACCCCCTCTGTCACTCTTTCAAGGTGGTGATACGGGTTCGAATCCTGTTGGGGCCTGGGCGTTAGCTCGCGGTAGTTGGTCGTTTGACTTCTATGAAAGGCGTTTCTCGTCCGCTTGAAGCCGGCTTCGAACTGAAAGGGGCACCGGCCAGTGTTCGTCGTCCGGTAGCTCCATGCCAAACTCGCGGGCGGTGGCGAGCACCTGGGCGTGAAGCTCGTCGGCCCGCTGGTGATCGTTGAGTTTCCCGCGCGCCCGCAGCATCTGGACGTAGCCGGCCTGGGTGAGCGCCACGAGTGGGGGAGAGCCCAGCCGCTCATGGTGGACGCGGGCCGCCTCGAAGTGCGCCTCTGCCTCGTCGAAGTGTCCGAGAACTGTCGCCAGGAGGCCGAGGCTGCGCGAGACGAAGCCAACCGTGTGGTACGCACGATCGGCCAACGCCAGCCGGTCCGCGTAGGGACGCAGGAGATCGTAGAGCTGGGTGACCCGCGGGATGTCGCCGAGGAACGCGCTCGTATCCGCAGTCAAGACAAGCAGGATGTGCCAGAGGACGTCGCGTGGGACCTCGGTGTAGTCGTCGTAGCCCGCTTGTTCGAGCCAGTCACGCGCCTCGTCTCGAAGCCCCAGCCGGGCATGGGTGTAGGCAATCACGATCTTCCCAGCAGGAGCTATCTGCCAAAACGACCTCACGTAATCTCGGAGGCCGGCGACCACTCTGTGGAAGTCCTCGAGGCGTCCCTGCAGGAAGAAGATCATTCCTCGCTGCTGAAGCAAGATGATCTCTGCGCCGCGGTCACCTGCCTCGTGCCCGATCCGGTAAGCCTCCTCGGCGAGCCTGGCCGTCTCCCCGAACCGGCCAGCGAGCGCGGCCCGCAGGGCTCGCCAAGCAGTGGCGTCGCGAAGGTGAAGGGGATCCACGAGTCGGCCAGCGAGCTGTGCATGCCGCTCCATCTCCTGCCACGCCGCTTTCACCTCGCCCGTCACGAGCAGGTGGACGAGCCGCCAGCCACGCCCACGGGTTTCGAGGTCCCAGTCGCCGGTGCGCTGGGCGATGTCGACGACCCGCGAGGCGTCGTCCAGCCGCTGGTCGAGGTCATCGGGACCGCCCAGGGTGTGGCGGGTGCTGAGTACCTCGGCGAGGGCAGCGTCGTCGCCCAGTTGATGAGCCTCTTGGACGGCCCTGTCGATGAGCTGTCGCCGCCGGTCCGGGTTCGGGTCGTAGTAGAGGGCCTGAGCGAGGCGGGCTATGACCCGTACCCGCAGCGGACCTGGCTCCCCGCCGAGGCCAGCCGAGGCCTGCTCGAGGAGGTCGCGCAGGGTCTCGTCGATCCCCCAGATGTCGGAGGCCTTGCCGTAGCCCAACGCGGCCCGGGCGAGTGCCTGGGCGTCTTGGAGGTCGCGGGCAAGGCTGGCGGCCTCTGCGAACGTAGCCTTCGCCGCGGTAATGTCACCATTCGCTCGGCGCGCCTCTCCCAGGGCCAGGAAGGTAGCGAGCCGAAAACGCGCGCTGCTGTCGTCACCCGTAGCTCTGGCAGCGTGGTTGGCGGCCTTCTCCAGGAAGTCGAGGGCTTCACGGTTCGCAAAATGGCGCAGCGCCTGCTCCCCCGCATGCAACTGGTAAGCAGCAGCCCGGTCACCTCGGCCGGCCTGCTCGAAATGGCGGGCGAGCTGAGCCGCCAGCTCTCCCCGACGCTGCGGATAGAGCCGTTCCAGCGCCTCGCCCACGACTCCGTGTAGGCGGTACCGCTCGCTTCTGAGCAGCGAACCGTAAGCCGCCTCCTGCACCAGGGCGTGACGGAAGGCGTACACCAGCTCGGGGCGGACGCTGATCAGGCGAAGGAGCCCTGCGGCCTCCAGTTGCCCCAGCTGCTGGCCAGGGGAGTCCCCATCGGTCTCCTGCGCCACGACCGCGTCGAGCAGGGCGGCCGGAATCTCACGTCCGATTACCGCAGCTACCCGCAACAGGCGTCGATGAGGTTCGGGCAGGCGGTCGATGCGTGCCAGGAGCAGACCGTGAAGGTTGTCGGGGATGTCGGCAAGTGTGTCCTCGTCGACAGCCGCCTTCGCCTGCTGGGGGAGGCGGTCGAGCAGGGTGCGCACCAGCTCCTCCACGAACAGCGGGTTGCCCTCCGCTTTCGAGGCGACGACGTGGCTGAGCTGTTGGGCGAGTGGGTGATGCATCGCCAGGGTGTCAGCCAGCTCTCGGGTCGCCTGTTCGGGTAGCGGGCCGAGGGTCACTTCGACCAGGGCATCGCCAAAGCGGGTACGAACGTCGCTCACCAGCCGCCACCCGGGCACGTCACGTTCGGGCCGACCGGTGAGGATCAGCAGCAGTGGCGTCTCGTCGACCAGTGGCAACAGGCGGGTGAGTAGTTCCACTGACGACGTGTCCGCCCAGTGAACGTCCTCGCAGACGACCACCAGCGGACCGATGGAGGAAAGCCCAGCCAGCAGTTGGCGCAGGGTGGCGAGGTAGCGGGCCTGCACCGCGGCCGGCTCCAGGGCCTCCAGCCGCTGACGTTCCGAGTTGTCGAGGGGCAGTCCGAGCAGGTGGGCGAGAATGGCGGTTTCCGGCGAGTAGGTGCCGGGCAGGTCGTTGACCGTCTCGTCGAGCACCTCACGTGCCAGCGGGCCGCGTTCACCTGCCGGTATCCCTACCAGGCTGCGCACGAGATCCACGACCAGGTGGTATGCGAGAGCGCCCCCGAACGACAGACATCGTCCCTGGGCCCACCGCACCTCGTCGAGCTCTGAGGCGCGGGCATGCAGCTCCCGTACCAGCCGGCTCTTGCCGATACCCGGCTCCCCCAGCACAAGAGCCGTCCGACCCAGTCCGGCCACCATGGCATCCAGCGACTCCTGAACGCGGTCTAGTTCGGCGGCCCGTCCCGTCAGCGGCGCGTCGAAGCCAGCGCGTGCGGCTACCGCATCCGGACGCAGGCCCACCACCTCGTAGGCGTGGACTGGCTCCTCTTTGCCCTTCACCGCCAGCAGGCCCAAATCGAGCGCTTCGACCAAGGGAGCGACGTGGCGGTAGGTCTCGGCAGTCACGAGTACGTTCCCCGGCCCCGCTGCCGACTGCATACGGGCGGCCACGTTCACCGCGTCACCCAGCGCCGTGTACTCCGAACGCAACTCGCCCCCAACCGTGCCGACCACCACAGGTCCGGTGCTGATCCCCACCCGGACGCTCAGCTCGTCCTGATTGTTTGGCAGCAACTCCTCGGCTGCGTCCTCAATGACCGCGACGATGTCCAACCCGGCGCGCACCGCCCGTTCGGGGTCGTCCTCGTGAGCCAGCGGCGCGCCGAAGATGGCGAGCAGACCGTCGCCCGCCAGCTGTGCAACCGTTCCTCCGTAGCGGGAGACGGCCTCCGACATGAGTTGGAAGGTGCGGTTGACCGTGTCCGCCCAGTCCTCCGGATCCGAGCGGGCCGCAAGCTTCGTCGAGTCGACGATGTCGGCGAAAAGAGCTGTTACGGGGCGAAGCTCACCAGTGATGCGGGGCCCCGGTGCTGTCCCGGCTCGTTGGGGGATCGCGCGTCCGCAACTGGCGCAGTAGCGCGCTCCGGCGGGCAGCGAGCTGGTGCAGTGAGGGCAGGACTGTGGCACGCTCCTCTCCGCTCAGCAACGGAGTTTGACTCACCCTAGCCTCCCCGCGCCCGCCTGTTGCCGGTCGGCGGAGTCCGTCGATGAGACACTTTGAGCGCTGGCCCGCCAGCTGATGTCGGGGTAAGGGCCAGTTTCAGCGCAGTGCCCATCGTTCATCGCGCCCCATCGCTGGGTGCTTCGTCTTGAGGCGGTAGGTGTGCCCTGCTTCTCTCATCAACTCTCCTCGGATGTGTAGCAGCTTCCCTGCTCCGATCGCTCCGCTGCGTTACCGGCGGGGCGCCCTGCCGTGAAGGGCTGGGTGGCCGGGGTTACCCCATCCTGCGCGGCGCTCGAGAACGTGCTCTGTGTGCTCCTCTTGACCAGCGTGACCGGGTCCCCGCACCCAACACGAGCCGACCGCACGCCTTGTGGATACCTGGCAAGGCAGAGGTCGACCCCGAGGCCGCGGCAGCCCCTTGAGGCCAGACAGGCGCCGTCGAAGACCCAAGGCGGGGCGCAGGACCTGGGCGATGCAGAGGTGCCGCCAATGGTGTGCGCCTAGTGGTATTCGCACCGATGACAGAGCCCCCCCGACCCTAATCCCAGCCACGAGCGACGCCCACATCCTTGGCAGGTGGGGACCATCCTCGTGGTCAAGGTCACCAGTGCCAGTAGCGCGAGAAGGATAAGGGCGACGACCTCTATGCGCATGGCGACCGAGGCTAGGAACCCTGATCGGGCCGGCAAGGGTGGAATGTCCACTTGCGCTGGTACCGAAGGGGGATAGGCGCGCCGGGGTAGGTCGACGCCGGATCGCGTCGCGGGATGCTCCTCGCCCGGCAGGTGGTGATCTACCGGGTCGGTCGTGATGGCGGCGATCGCTTCCGGGTTGGAGCTGCTGCAACTCTTCGAGAGTTGGGCCTTCCGCCTGTCCGAAGTCGATCTCTCGGGTGATGGACCTCGTCCGAGGCTGCAGCCGGTGGCACGGGCCACCGCGGCCGTGGTCTCCAGGGCACGGTCGAGCGTCGAGCTCCACAGCGCGCGAGCCGATTCTGCGTCGCCTACCTGCCGAGCTGCTCCGCCTGCTCGCGGGCAGGCGTACAGCCGAGGTCGCTGCTCCCGACGAAGCAGGTGGGTATTGGTTTGCCTGACCATCAAAGCTAGTCGAGTACCACCGGCCGAACGCGAGGCGCCCGACTTGGTCGCCGAGGACGTGTTGAGCGTTCTCCCGCCGGGCGCTAGAGACCAGCTCGCCTGTGACACTCCCACAACTGGAGCGCGGGATCGCTGCCGGTCGGCTTCCAGATCGCCGATGACTCGGGAGGGCCATTTGCTCCTCCGCTTAGGGCTTATGGCCTCGAGCATGTGAGGCGACGATCACGAACGGGCTTCGGTCGACGTCGTACGACTCTGGCGACGCTGTTGCGCTACTGGCTGCTGGGAACGTGCGGTAGCGGAGGTAAACCGTCCCGTTGCCGAAGCGGCGCTCGTCTAGCAGTTCGAGCTTGAGGCGGACGTCCTCGGGGAGGGACCGCTTGCCGCCTCCCACTAGGACGGGCGCGAGGAACAGGTGGCATTCGTCAACCAG
>JBHELG010000059.1:0-11122 GCA_046263195.1 Nitriliruptorales bacterium
GGCCCTGCACGCGGACCGAGAGGCGGCCCCCTAGATCCCGACCTGAGAATGGTCCCCCAACATGAATCGGTACGACTTCGGTTTGCGTTCCGAGCGGCGGATCTCCACCTCACGACCGAGCAGCGAATCGGTTACCCGGTGGACGTCGCAGATGCGGCATTTCTCGAGCAGCACGGAGTGCTCGATCTCGGTGCGCTCCAGGACACAATCGGCCGCGATTGACGTGAACGGGCCAACGTAGCTGTCGATGATGCGGGCCTCTCGTCCGATGATCGCCGGACCCCGGACGAACGAGTTCTCGAGGCGAGCGCCTTGGGCGATCGCCACGCGCCCGATCACCTCTGATCTGTCGTCCACCTCTCCCTCGATGCGAGGCTCGATGGTCTCGAGCACGATCCGATTGGCCTCGAGTAGTTCGAGCAGCTTGCCGGTGTCCTTCCACCATCCCTTGACGAGCGAGCTCTTCACGCGCAGCCCGTAGTCTATCAACCACTGAATGGCATCGGTGATCTCGAGCTCCCCCCGGGCCGAGGGTCTGATCGAGCGCGCCGCGGTATGGATGGCTGGGGTGAACAGGTAGACGCCGACGAGCGCGAGGTCGCTTGGCGGAACCTTCGGCTTCTCGACGAGGCGCACGACGTGTTGAGCATCGTCGAGCTCGGCGACGCCGAACCTCTCGGGGTCTTGTACCCGGGCCAGCAGGATCTGCGCGTCGGGCCGTTCTGCTCGGAAGTCATCGACGAGATCCGCGATGCCGCCCGCGATGAGGTTGTCGCCGAGGTACATGACGAAGTCGTCTTCTCCGAGGAACGCCTCAGCGGTGAGCACGGCGTGTGCCAACCCGAGCGGAGCGAGTTGTCGGATGTAGGTGGGACAGATCCCGAACGCCGACCCGTCGCCGACCGCCTCGCGGATCTCCTCGTGGGTGTCCCCCACGATGATGCCTACCTCCGAGATCCCGGCGTCGCGAATCGCCTCCAGTCCGTAGAACAGGATGGGCTTGTTCGCAACCGGAACGAGCTGCTTTGCGCTCGTGTGCGTGATCGGACGCAGCCTGGTGCCGGCGCCACCAGCGAGGACGAGTGCCTTCACGGTCTTCCTCCTGTGCCACAAGGTTCAGCTCAGGCCGCGTCCTCGCCGAGGGCGACGATGACGTGGACACCGGATGGGACGGAAACGTTCGCAGGCAGGGGACTGCCCGGTGCTCCAAGCGTGGCCTCGACCCACCCCGCTGCCTGCTCGTGACCGGGCACGGCGTAGACGGTGGTTCGCCTGCCTCCGTCAAGAGGGCCACGGCCCGCCGAGTTCACCGTGAAACCTGACCAGAAGAGGGTGCGCTGGACGCGATCAAGCCCACGCGAGCGACTCGTCGTCCACAGCGCCACGGAAGCCGCCTGACGTTGCTCACGGGTGCCGTGGTCCATGATGGGGCTACCCTCCGCGAGCGCCTTGAACAGGCGCCGTGCTCCCGGCTCGTAGGGTACGACATAGCTTCTGCCGTCCAATTCGGTCGGGTACGCCGGCATGGTGATCATCGGTACCGACCCGGCTGCGAGGCGACGCAGCTGAAGGGCGAGCCTTGCCATGTGACGTGGACCGAGCTCGCTGTCGGTTGAGACGTTGCGTGACACACGCTCGACGACGTCGAACAGGCGGGGCACGTCGACGAGCGTCCGCATGGCGGTGAGACGCTGGAGCAGGGCCCGCATGAGCGTCTGCTGCCGTTCCATGCGGTCGAAGTCGCCCCGCTCGGTCGCACGCGACCGGACGTATGCCAGTGACGCCCGGGGATCGAAGTGGTGGCATCCTGCCGTGAAGTTCGCTCCGGACTTCGGATCGTGGAGCGCCTCGTCCAGGCAGATCTCGACGCCGTCCACCGCCTCGACGACGCCGATGAAGCCTGGGATCGAGACCTCCACGTAGTGGTGTATGGGCACGCCCGTGGCCGTCTGAAGGAGCCTCACGACGCGGTCCGGACCGTCCGCGAAAGCCTCGGTCAGCTTGCGCCGGCGGTCCCCGTCACGTACGAGCAGATCGCGGGGGAACGACACGACGCCCGCATGACGGCGGTCAGCCCCGAGTGAGATCAACATGACCGTGTCCCCACGCTCTCCGTCTGTCTCGCCCAACGTGTAGAGGCGTGCCTCTTCAGGAGTCAGACCGCTGCGAGCATCGGACCCGACCACGAGTACGTTGAGCGGCCCCCGGGACCGCTCGGCCAGGGCTGGCAGTGCTACCCGTTCGAGGTTGCTGTTGGCGACCTGGTAGAGCAGGGCGACGACAACACCTGCTGCTATCACGAGCCCTGCGGCTGCCAGGAGGAGCGTCCGGCGGAGCTGCCTGCGACCGTGACCGACGACGGTCGGGCCCCAGACGTCCGTGGAAGTCTCGGGTGGGGAAGCGGTCTTGGCTTGCCCAAGACCGCGGGGGGGACGAGTCTCGGTCATGCTTGCTTCCGCTTGGCCCAATCCGCGCCGAGCAGGACAACAACGTCGGCTCCGGCCGTGTCACCGTCTCGACTTGCCGATTCGAGTCGTGCGCCGGGAAACAGTACGGCGACCAGGTCGGCCTTCGCCTTCGCACCGGGCGAGTAGCGGATGACGGTGAGTCGCAGCCCGAAGCGCCTGGAGTTGCCTACGCTTCTCACGGTGAAGCCGGCAGTCTCGAGCTCTGACCTCGCCTGCGCGGCAAGTCCCGAAATGCCGGCCGCATTCACCACACGGACGACCACGTCGGAGTTGCGCGGTGGAACGGCTGCAGGGGGAACGGGGTCCGTCACAGCAGGGGAGGCCGTCTCGACCGGGGTCGCGTTCGTTCCGCTCCTGTTCGGAAGCGTCTCGCCGTCCCGAATGGACTGGAACAATGACTCGGCGCCCGCGGGGTCCCCAACGAAGTAGTAGACCCCGTCTTGCCTGCGCTCTCTGCCGGGCAACGTGCGCATGTCGACCTCCTCGGGCTCCAAGGAGCGCAGCGACCACGCGAGGCGGGCCATTTCGGTGGTTCCGAAGCCGTTATCTGTCACCACCGCATTGGAGGCGGCATCGATGAGGCGCTTCATGCGCAGGGGATTTACGAAGGTACCAGCCGAGATGACCTTCTCCATCGCCGCTCGGAGAAAACGCTGTTGCCGCTCGATACGCCCGAGATCCCCTCCGGGAGGAGTGTGGCGGGCTCGCACGTAAGCTGCGGCATCCGCGCTGCGCAGGGAGTGGCAACCAGCTGGCAGATTGGCCCCGGCATGAGGGTCGACGAGAGGCCGGTCGAGGCAGACCTGCACTCCCCCCACAACCTCCACCAACTCGAGGAAACCGGCGATGTTGACCTGGACGTAATGGTCGATGTGGATGCCCGAGTAGTCCTCGATCGTCTCGACCAGCAGGTCCGGACCGCCGTAGGCGAGCGACGCGTTCAACTTGTTCGTGCCGTGGCCGGGTATCTGCACCTTCAGGTCGCGTGGGAAGGAGACCATGACGGCATCCGGTCGCTCCGGCGAGAGATGAATGAGGATGATCGTGTCGGCGCGCTCGCCGTACACCTCTTCGGTTCCAATGTCCCGAAGCTCCGCCTCCGAGAGCCCCTCACGGCTGTCAG
This sequence comes from Nitriliruptorales bacterium, assembly GCA_046263195.1. GTDB lineage: Bacteria > Actinomycetota > Nitriliruptoria > Nitriliruptorales > JAHWKO01 > JBHELG01. The sequence goes on from JBHELG010000059.1 coordinate 3,592, forward strand.
TCCCGACCGCCAGCACATTCACCGTGCCCTTCAGCGGTGGGGGTACATCCTCGGGTCGGGCAAGAACGGGTATGGTCTGGTGCCGGATGCGGCCATCGGCGTAGCGCCAAAGCCCGAGGGCGGTTCCCGCTACCGCTACCAGAAGCACGCACCCGACGACGGCGAATACGCGGCCGCGCCGCCACTCCCGGGCTGACAACCGGGCCCGGACGGGAGGCGTGTGGAGATCGGTCAGGCGGAAAGCTCCACGATGGCGTGCATGACGGCGCCGGTGAGCCAGCGAGGCCAAAAGAGTACCACCACACGAGAAATATGGCCGTATTGCCCGGCAACGCTGGATCGCGCTGAGTCACCGGGAGCGGGACGGGCCTGAGGTCGAGGGATTCCGAGGAGGGCTTCGTGCAGCTGTCCGCCCCCCTGGGGGCTTTACCTCCGGCTGGCGACGTCGCCACGGCCCTACGTGTCGCCGCAACCAGACTTGGCCACCGGCCGGCCGTGACGATGTTGCGGCCCGATCGCCGTGACGAGCAGGGGTTCGCCTCCCTTGCCCAATGGGCCGCGAAAGGAGCCCATCTTCTCACTCTCGAGGCCCACCTCGAACCGGGCGACCGACTCCACATCGCGATGCCAGTGGGGTGGATGGCGGCGGCGGTTTGTCTGGCGGCCTGGTGGCTAGGGGTCACCGTCACCGTTGGCCCCCGGGTGGACGGCCAGGGAAATAGCGTGGACGGCCGGGGAAATAGCGTGGACGGCCGGGGAAATAGGGTGGAGGACCGGGGCGGTGATGCGGATGTGGCGGTCGTTCACGAGTCGTGGCAACCTCCGCCAGGTGTGTCCGAGGTGTATGCCGTAGGGGATGCCATGGACGGGACTCCGCTCGGACCCGTCGACGCCGAGGCCTGGGCGCTCGCGGTGCAGGCTTTTCCGGACCAGCCGCCCTCTTCCCGAGCGGAGCCTGACAGTGTGGCGGTTGAATTCGATGGTGGGACGACGTGGACCCAGGCGGAGCTGCTCCAGGAAGCCGGGCGCTGGGGCTTCGAGGGGGCTCTTGGGGTCACGGTCGAGAAGCCCCCGCAGGCGTGGTTGCCCGCACTCGCACGACCACTGCTCGTCGGACGGCCGACAGTCGTGCTCGCAGGCGTCCCCCGAGAGTTGGCGGATGCCGAGGGCGTTGGAGTATGGGCCTGAGACACACGCTTGGACTGAGGAGTCGAGCGATGGGTCGGGCTCGGAGCGTAGACTGGCAGTAGAACGCCAGAGGAAGACACACCGTTGACCGCCTCGATCATAGGCGTGAACATCCGGCGGCTCCGTGAGGCTGAGGGCCTGTCGCTGTCCGGCCTGGCGCGCTACTCGGGCATCGCCAAGGCGACCTTGTCCGCGCTCGAGTCCGGCAACGGCAATCCGACGATCGCCACCCTGGAGGCGCTGTCTGGTGCCCTCCACGTGCCACTGCGGGAGTTGCTCGCCGGACAGGCCGAGCCCAGCACGTGGGTCGTTCGGGGCACGGGCGCAACCTCCGGTGAAAGCAACGACCGGCTGGTCGAAAGCTTCTCGCCACGTGGAGTCGTCGAGGTCTACGACATCCGCTTCGCGCCAGACACGCGCATCGTGTATGAGGCCCATGCTGACGGTGTCGTCGAGCGGGTGCTCGTCCAGCAGGGCGTACTGCTCGCTGGACCCGTCGACGAGCCCATCGAGCTCAAAGCGGGCGACTTCATCACCTTCCTGGCAGATCTCGACCACTGCTACGCGTCCGTCGAGGGCACGGTCCGCGCTGCTCTGATCGTGAGCTATCCAGAGTTGTCGCCGCCTGAGGTACCACTCCACGCGAAGCTCGGATCGCGTGGCTGAAAGATACGGTTTCAGCGCAGCCGCTTCAGGACGCCTTTGAAGTCCTTGCGATAGCGTCCGAGGCGGGGCTTGTGGGTGAGCGAGATCGTCGCTCTCGGCCCCTCGTGCCCCTCCCTCGTCTGACCAGCTCGACCGACACCCGGCCAGTCCAGAGGCAGACTCGACCAGGCCTCCAGCGCCGGAACGAGGTGGACGTGGGTGCCGTCATCAAGTTTCAGCGACGCCCGCAGTCCCCCTCGCAGGAGTTGAGCCTGGATGTGGTGGAGCAGCTTCTCGGCAGGCTCGACCTGCGAGCGTGTCAGCCCATAGAGCTCGAGATCGGGCACGTCGAAGCGGGCCGCGCCGTGGCTGTGGACCCACCAGGTCCCCTGCCCCTCCGAATGGACGACGACGGCATCGCGCTGCTCGACATGCCCCTCGGCGACACGATCCAGCCATGCTCGGTCCCGGTCCATCACTGCCGAGATGTCACGCACTGCCACGAGCCGGTCGGATTCGGGTAGGGCGCGCGCAAGCGCACGCAGGAGCTGAGCATGCCGCCGCATCCCCTGCCTGAGGCCCTCCCCGCCCACGTAGGTCTCAGCTCGCAGCAGAGGAGCCCCATCGGTACCTTCCGCTCTGCGCACGACCGCCTTTTGCATGCGCCCGCCCCACAGCACCTCCTGCGCCTCACGCGGGTCTCCGACGGGGCCGTTGCGATCGACTTCGCCTGCGTTACGGGCAGCTTCCACGATCGCCCCGACATTCGCGACCGGGCGATCCAGGACGAGGGCCATCAGGCTGGTGTACCGCTCGGGCATGGCTCTCAGCTCCCGCTTGCCACGGGGCGCACGTGGGTCACATCTCCAGCGTCGACCACCACCGTGCTGTCGTTCGTGACGACTATGAGCGCGCCTCGCTCGTCGATGTCGACCGCTCGGCCGACGATGGGCCTGTCGCGCCGCTCCACTTCCACCTCCCGGCCAAGCGTCGAGCAGTCCTGCCGGTAGTCGGCCAGGAGACGGTCAGTTCCCTGTCCAAGCCGGCGGTCGAGGGTCTCGAGCAGCTCGACGAGCACATCCCAACGGTCGACGTCACGGTCGAGTTCCTCGGCGATGCTCGTCCAAGGCGCTGTTGTGCCCGGTCGAGCCTCTCCGCGCCAGTCGGTGTTCATGCCGATGCCGACGACGAGCCGCTCTGTTCCGGCAGGTGCCTCGATGAGCACTCCAGCGCATTTCCGTCCCGCAATGAGCACGTCGTTGGGCCACTTCAGCTCGGGCTCGGCGCCCGCTCGCGCGACCGCGTCGGCGACCCCTAGACCGGCAGCCAGTGCGACGAGCGTGGGACGTGCAGGCGCCTCCACGAGGCAGCTCATGAGCAGCGAGCCCCCGGGGCGATCCTCCCAGCGTCGTGCGAACCTGCCGCGTCCGGCCGTCTGGTGGTCAGCGACGACGACGAGGCCTGCCGGGACCCCGGCACGGGCACGTGCGGCTACGACCGAATTCGTCGATTCGGTGACCTCGAGGTGCTCGATCTCTCGCCAGCGCCCTGAGACGGCGACCAGCTGCGCCAGACGCGCATCCGGAGCGATGTAGTCCACCCACCAAGCAAAGCTCCTGACCGCGATGAGTGCCACCGAGTTACCCGACCCGCACAAACGCCTAGCATTCCAAGCCCCGCGCGCCGGGGTCACGAGCAGCAGGCGACAGCGAAGACGAAGGGCGTGTCGTGGCGGAGCTGACAACGAAGGAGAAACTCGAGGACCTCCGACGTCGTCGCGAGCAGGCTCTGACCGCTGGCGGGCAGGAAGCGATCGAAAAGCAGCACTCGCGTGGAAAGAAGACCGCCCGGGAGCGCCTCGATTACCTGCTCGACGAGGGGTCCTTCGTCGAGACGGACATGTTTGCCGTCCACCGCTCGGACAGGTTCGGGATGGGCGAGGAACGGCCGCTCGGGGACGGGGTCGTGACCGGTTGGGGCACGATCGACGGCCGCCGCGTGTGCGTCTTCAGCCAGGACTTCACCGTCTTCGGTGGCTCACTCGGAGAGGTGTTCGCGAGCAAGGTCGTCAAGGTCATGGAGCTCGCCCTGAAGATGGGCGCGCCCGTGATCGGGCTGAACGACTCGGGAGGAGCTCGCATCCAGGAGGGGGTCGTCTCCTTGGGGGGCTACGGTGACATCTTCTACCGCAACGTGCTCGCCTCGGGGGTCATCCCGCAGATCAGCGCGATCATGGGTCCGTGCGCTGGCGGGGCGGTGTACTCGCCGGCGATGACGGACTTCGTCTTCATGGTCAAAGACACCGCTCACATGTTCATCACCGGCCCCAACGTCATAAAGACCGTGACCGGCGAAGACGTGACCATGGAAGCGCTCGGAGGGGCCATGACCCATGCGATGCGCTCAGGCGTGGCGCACTTCGCGGCCGAGGACGAGGAGAGCTGCCTCGACGACATCAAGTACCTGTTGTCGTACCTGCCCGGCAACAACCTGGAACAGGCACCCCGCCTCGACCTCGGCGACCATCCCTGGCGCGAGTCACCGGACCTCGACACATTCATCCCCGACTCGAGCAATGTTCCCTACGACATGCGTGACGTGGTCAGGTCCGTCGTGGATGGTGAAGAGTTCTTCGAGGTGCACCAGCACTACGCGGAGAACATCGTCGTCGGGTTTGCGCGTCTCGACGGTGACGTGATCGGTGTCGTCGGCAATCAGCCGAAGCATCTTGCCGGGGTGCTCGACATCAACAGCTCCGAGAAGGGCGCTCGCTTCGTGCGCTTCTGCGATGCCTTCAACATCCCGATCGTCACCTTCTGCGACGTTCCCGGCTTCCTGCCGGGCGTCGAGCAGGAACACGGGGGCATCATTCGCCACGGCGCAAAGCTGCTGTACGCCTACTGCGAGGCGACCGTGCCGAAGCTCACGGTCATCACCCGCAAGGCTTACGGCGGTGCCTACGACGTCATGGGCTCGAAGCACGTCGGTGCAGATGTGAACTTCGCCTGGCCAACCGCGGAGATCGCGGTCATGGGCCCACAGGGTGCGGTGAGCATCCTCTATCGACGGGAGATCACGGAGGCCGACAATCCCGAGCAGCTGCGAAGAGAGCTCGAGGAGGAATACCAACGTGAACTCGCCAACCCCTGGAAGGCGGCTGAGAGGGGCTTCGTCGACGCGGTGATCGAACCGTCCCAGACCCGCCCCGAGCTGGTCCGGGCTTTGCGGTTGGCGGTAACGAAGCGGGTGACCCGTCCAGCACGGCGCCACGCCAACATGCCCCTGTGAGCTCGGGGGCGGAACCTATGCCAGCCGCGACCTCCATCGTCGTCGAGCGGGGCGGCGAGGCAAGTCCCGAGGAGCTTGCGGCTATCGTCTCGGCTCTCAGCGCCGTAGTGCCCGAGCGGGGATGGTTGCGCCCCGCCTGGCAGCAGGCCGCGTTACGGGAGGCGCTGGGTGCGTCTCCAGCACGCTGCGCCCCTGACGTCACGGAGCCCTCACCCGGGGTACCTGCGGTCCTCCTGTGAGCTGACAGGCCCTTGACGGCGGAGGCGGTGGATGACCGGGGTAGCGTCCCCAGCTGACGGGTTCGTGCGGGTTGGCACGGCCACGGGTCGCTGGGTGCTCGTGGCGACGACCGTGGCCTCGACCATGGCCTTCGTCGACGCCACCGTCGTCAACGTCGCGCTACCGGCCCTGGGGGCGGAGCTTGGCGCCACGGTGGCGGGGTTGCAGTGGACCCTGAATGGCTACCTGTTGGCGCTGGCGGCCCTGATCCTGCTCGGGGGCTCACTGGGCGACCGCTATGGCCGCCGGCGGGTGTTCGTGTTCGGCTCGGTCTGGTTCACGGCAGCCTCGCTGCTGTGCGGCCTTGCGCCCACGACGGCGACGCTCGTGGCAGCCCGGGTTCTGCAGGGTGTGGGTGGGGCATTGTTGACTCCCGCATCGCTCGCGATCATCGAGGCGAGCTTCCACCCGGACGAGCGCTCTCGCGCCATCGGCTTCTGGTCGGGCTGGTCGGGCGTAGGGGTGGCGGTCGGTCCCTTCATCGGGGGTTGGCTCATAGACGTGGCGTCGTGGCGATGGGTGTTCCTACTCAACCTGCCGTTGGCAGTTGCGGTGGTCGTCGCAGCCCGTCACGTTCCCGAAACGAGTGATCCCATGGCCACAGGAAGCGTCGACGGCGCCGGGGCGCTGCTGGCGATCGGCGGACTGGGCGGGTTGACCTTCGCCCTGATCGAAGGTCCGACGCAGGGCGCTTCGCCGCTCGTCCTAGCCCTGGGTGTTGCTGGGGCGATGATGTTGACTGCGTTCCTGATCGTCGAGGCTCGCCGTCCCAGCCCCCTGCTCCCGCTCGAACTGTTCGCGTCACGGACATTCACGGCTACCAACCTGGTGACGTTCGCGCTGTACGCCGCCATTTCCGGCAGCCTGTTTCTGCTGCTCGTCCACCTGCAACAGGTGCTCGGCTACAGCGCACTCGAGGCCGGGGCGGCGGTCCTGCCCATAACCGCCCTGTTGCTCGTGCTTTCCGCTCCGGCCGGGCGCCTCGTTCAGCGGCTCGGGCCTCGCGTTCCTCTCACCGTCGGTCCCTGGGCGGTCGCGACGGGACTTGCCCTGCTCGCCACAGTCGACACCGGCGCCGCCTATCTCAGCCGGGTCCTGCCGGCCGTCACACTCTTCGGGCTCGGGCTGGCAGCTGCGGTCGCTCCTCTGACGGCCACCGTGCTCGCCGCCGTCGATCCTCGCCATGTGGGTGTGGCATCCGCGGTCAACAACGCCGTCGCCAGGGTGGCCGGTCTGGTCGCTGTCGCTCTGCTCCCCGCCGCGGCCGGGTTGTCCGGGGACGACTACCGCGATCCAGCGGCATTCGCCACCGGCTACGAGGAGGCCATCTGGATGGCCACGGCTCTGGCCGGCGGCGCAGGGCTCCTTGCGTGGCTGACGATCCCCGGGGAGCCTCCGCCAACGGACCTGGCGGTCACCGAGCCGCAATGCCCCTTGGATGCCCCACCTCTTCGGACGGCGGCTCCCTAACACGTTCATGTCAGGGCGACCGTGGCCTTACTATCAAGACAACCTCGAAAGACCGCTCATGCCACAGCTCCCAACCGGCACCGTCACCTTTCTGTTCACCGATATCGAAGGGTCGACTCGGTTGCTGGAAAGCCTGAAGGAGGATTACCCGAGACTGCTCGAAGAACATGCGCGACTGATCCGCCGCGTAGTCGAAAGGATTGAAGGGCATGAGGTCGGGACTGAAGGCGATTCTTTCTTCCTGGTCTTCACGAGCGCCCGAACAGCCGTGGCGGCGGCTGCGGAGATGCAACGGGAGCTCGCCGAATCCGGAATCCCCTTGCGTGTCAGGGCCGGCTTGCACACGGGAGAGGGAAGGCTCGGCGGTGACGATTACATCGGCCTCGACGTGCATCGAGCGGCGCGCATCGCGGAGGTAGGGCACGGCGGGCAGGTCCTTCTGTCCCGCACGACCCGTGATCTGGTGGAGAACGACCTGCCTGCCGGCATCGCCCTGCGCGACCTGGGCGAGTACCGCCTCAAGGACCTGTCACGGCCGGAGCATCTGCACCAGCTCGACATCACTGGGCTGCCCACGGAATTCCCGCCGCTGCGCTCGCTCGACGCCCACCCGCACAACCTGCCCCTGCAATTGACGAGCTTTATCGGTCGTGAGCGTGAG
>JBHELG010000060.1:0-35557 GCA_046263195.1 Nitriliruptorales bacterium
CCTCCTGGACCGTCCAGCGGCCCTCTCCCGAGTCGTCCGCCCACCCTTTCACGGACGCGAGATCGGGGTCCTTGCCCAGCGCGTCCGAGAGGAGGTCGAGCAGCCAGGAGCGGACGACCGAGCCGTGCCGCCACACCTCGATGGCGGCTGGCACGTCGATATCGAACCCGCTCGCCCGCAGCATCTCGTAGCCTTCGGCGTACGCCTGCATGAGCCCGTACTCGACTCCGTTGTGGACCATCTTCGTGAAGTGGCCGGCACCAACCGCCCCGACGTGCGCGAACCCGCCCTCGGTGACGAGCGCGTCGAAGACAGGCTGCAGGTAGGCGATGTCGCCCCCGCTGCCACCGGCCATGATGCAGTAGCCCTCTTCGAGACCCCACACCCCCCCGCTCACTCCGGCGTCGACGAAGTCGACGCCGTGTTCCGCGAGTTGCGTCGCGTGTCGCAGGGAATCGCGGAAGTTCGAGTTTCCGCCGTCGACGACGACGTCACCCCGGTCGAGCAGCGTGGCCAGCTCAGCAATGACGGAATCCGTGGGAGCACCTGCCGGCACCATGAGCCACACCGCCCGACGCTGCGGCAAGCCTGCGACAAGAGCCGGGAGCGAATCCACGTCACGCTTGTCGGAGTTGCGGGCATAGCCGATGACCTCGTGTCCGTGGCGGCGCAGGCGGGTGGCCATGTTCCCACCCATCCGGCCCAGCCCCACCATGCCGATCTTCACGGTCCCGCCTCCACCAGCTCTTCGAGTGCGACGCGACCGGCCCGCCTCCCCCGGCTCTGCAGGATCTGGAGGTCGCCGGCCGCCTGGCCGCGTTTGAGAGTCGAAAAGCCGAAGTCCTCGCCAGGGATGGGCGGATCTTCCTCGTCCTCCCCGACCACCTGGACGAAGACACCGGTTTCAGGCCCTCCCTTGTGCAATTGTCCCGTGGAATGCAGATAGCGCGGCCCGATGCCCAAGGTGGTCGCGACGTGGTAGCGATCTCGCAGGGCGATGCGGGCCCGTTCCAAGTCCGCGACGACGTCGGCATCGGGATCGACGAAGGCCTGGATGGCCAGGTAGTCGCCCGGCCCCAACTTTTCCAGCAGTGGCTGCAGGGGCTGACACTCCACCTCCGAGATGCCCTCGTCGAGGGCCCGGCGAGTCGCCTGTTTCGAAGCCTCGACGTCAGGCTGATCGAAAGGGTTGATGTGTAGGGCGGCCCCCGCCAGAGCGGTCGCGATCTCCCAGCGCAGCACCTCGGCACCGATGTCGACCCGGTCGTCGAGGTCCAGCACGAGGGCCGGGTGGCCCGCGTTCACGAGCGACTCGAGAGCGGCGGGCTGGCCACCGATGGCGACGAAGAGCCTGTCGTCGCCGTACACCTCGAGCGGGCCGAGTTGCTCGCCGACCACCGGCACGATCCCCAGGCCCTGCTTGCCGGTGGACTCGGCGATCAGTTGCTCGATCCACAGGCCGAAGCTGGCGAAACGGTCCTCGACGAGGAGGGTCAGCTTGTCCCGGCCGGCACGAGCGGAGCCTGCCAGGATGGCGCCCAGTTCGAGGCCCTTGTTCGACCGGGGACGGACACAGTCGGCGGATGCAGCAGCAATCCGCCCGGCGCGGTGCAGTAGTTCCGCTATGTCCACACCGGCGAGCATGGCGGGAACCAGCCCGAAGAAGGACAGCGCCGAGTAGCGGCCACCGATGTCACTGATGTCCCGACGTGTCTGGAACACGCGGCGAAAGTTGCGCTCGCGCCCGAGCTCGGCAAGCGCGGTGCCGGGGTCGGTGATCACGACGAAGCGCTCGGGCTCCCCATAGTGCTCCCAGAACCAGGACAGCAACGCCCGCGTCTCGAGGGTCGTGCCGGATTTCGAAGAGGCGATGACCAGCGTGCGCTCGAGGGGCAGCGTCCGCTCGACACGGCGGATGGCGGCCGGATCGACCGAGTCGAGCACATGCAACTCGAGCGCGTTCTCGGCGGGCTCGAAGGTGCGGGCCACGACGAGGGGGAACAGGCTGGAACCGCCCATCCCCAGCAGGAGCGCGTGGGTCATGCCGTCGGCGACGGCGGCTGCGGTGAACTCACGCAGGGCCTCGACGCGCTCCTCCATCTCCTGAGGCACGACGATCCATCCGAGTCGGTTGGCGACGCCGGCAGGATCCTCCTGCCACAGGGTGTGGTCCCGATGCCACAGGCGTCGCACCGCATCGCGACCGATGAGGTCGTCGCATATGTCGTCCAGCGCGTCGCGAATCGAGCTCAGCTCACGCCACGGTCGCCGGTCGGCCCGAAGCTCGGCAAATTTCAATTCGATCGACTTCAGCAGGCGGTCGAAGCAGTCGACGAGGTTATGGTAGCCCTCCTCCTGCAGCTCTCGGCCGAGCTCCTCGACGTCCACCCCCTCGTCAGAGGCGGTCGACACCACCGCCTCGGCCTCCCCGGGCTCCTCGGACAAGGTCTCCATTTGCCCTTCGGTGGCGAATGGGGTGCCGTGTCCGCCTCCAGCCTCGAACAGGTGCTCCTCGGACATGGCGACCAGGGTCTGCTCCGGCATGATGTTGATCGTGCCAGGCGCCAGCAACGCGATCGCGTAGTAGGTCTCGGGCAGCATGGGATCCTTCCTCGCGGCGCCACGCCACAGCAGCTGCTGCGGGCGAGCGCCCTCCTCCGCCAGACGCTGCCACCGTTCCGAGTCGAGCCAGCGGCGGTAGGCGGCGTAGGCGAGGCGTCCGCAGGCGACACCCAGCCGGTTCTGCAGCGGGTCCGGCAGCCGCTCGTTCGCCTTGCCGTCGATCTGCGAGATGGAGAAGGAGGCGACCGAGGAGACGGCCAGGTCCCGTCCTTCCTCGAGACGGCGCTCGAGCCCCCGCATGTACGCCTCCGAGGTGGCCTCCCATTGGCTGAGCGAGAAGAGCAGTGTGGCGTTGACGTTGACTCCGCGAAAGATGAGTTCCTCGCTGGCCGCGAGGCCCTCACTCGTCGCCGGAACCTTGAGCATGATGTTCGGCCCGTCGATGCGTTCGAAGAGTTCGGTCGCCATCTGCACCGTGCCATCGGTGTCATGCGCCAGATTCGGGGGCAGATCGACTGATACGAAGCCGTCCACTCCGTCGGTGGCGACGTAGATGCCACGTAGGAGGTCGGCGGCGTCCTGGACGTCCCGCAGGATCAGGTCCCAGAACACCTCCTCCGCGTCGTCGACCCCTTCTTCCATGGCCTCTCGCAGGGTGTCGTCGTAATCGTCGCTGCCCGAGATGACCCGCTCGAGGACGGTGAGATTCGACGACACCCCCGTGACCGCGTACTGCTCGAGGTATCGCGCGAACTGGCCGCTGTCGAGCATGGCCCGGCGGATGTTGTCGTACCAGACGCTCTGGCCCAGCTCCTGCAGTTGATGGAAGGGGTTGGTGACGCCCTCTTGTGACGTGCTCTTTTCCTGCTCCATCAGCAACCACCTCTGTAAGCGTCGCGGCGTGCGGCCAGGGGATGAGCCAGTGCAGGGCTTTAGTCTGCATCCTTGCCAATGACCCAGGATACGGTGGCCATATCCCCTGACCGTTTCGATGCGGTCATCTTCGACATGGACGGTGTCGTGACGGACACGGCATCCCTGCATGCCCGTGCCTGGAAGCGGATGTTCGACGACTACTTGAGGAAACGGACCGACGAGTACGAGCCGTTTCGCGACGAGGACTACCTGCGATATGTCGACGGCAAACCGCGCTATGACGGCGTGGCCGCCTTCCTTGCCTCTCGCGGCATAGAGCTTTCGTTCGGTCGACCCGATGATCCCCCGGAGCGAGAGACGGTGTGCGGGCTGGGAAACCGCAAGAACGCGCTCTTCTGGCAACTCCTCGACGAGCAGGGGCCCCAGCGCTTCGAGTCGACGGTGCGTCTCTTGCACGACCTGCGCCAGCATGGCATGGCGACGGCTGTCATCTCGTCCAGCCGCAATGCGGCCGCGGTCCTCGACGCGGCTGGGGTTCGTGACCTCTTCGAGGCGGAGGTGGACGGTCAGGAGGCGGAGAGGCTCGGCCTGACGGGCAAGCCCGACCCGGCCGTGTTCTTGGAGGCCGCCCGGCGCCTCGGTACGGTTCCGCCACGTGCCGTGGTGGTCGAAGATGCGCTCGCAGGCGTGCAGGCCGGGCACGCGGGCGGTTTCGGGTTGGTGATCGGCGTCGACCGCGGGGGCCAGCCGGACGAGCTCGCGGCCGCGGGGGCGGATGTGGTGGTCGACGACCTCGCGAGGGTGCACGTGCAACCTAGCTAAGGTCGGCGGAGGTGGGCTGGTGAGCGCCTGGAGTCTCGTCTTCGAGAGCTTCGACCCCACCCAGGAGGGACTGCGGGAAGCGCTCTGCACACTCGGTAACGGCTACTTCGCCACACGTGGGGCCGCCCCGGAGGCTCGAAGCGACGGCGTGCACTACCCCGGCACCTACGCCGCAGGTCTCTACAACCGCCTGACCACCACCATCTCCGGGCAAGCGCTCGAAAATGAGTGTCTCGTCAACCTGCCGAACTGGCTCGATCTGGCCTTTCGCCTCGACGACGGGGCGTGGTTCGACCTGCGAGAAGTGACGATCCACGCCTACCGTCAGGAGCTGGACATGCGTAGCGGAGTTCTCATCCGCCACGTGCGCTTCGAGGACGCCTCCGGCCGGCACACCCAGCTCCACCAGCGTCGCTTCGTCCACATGGACCAGCCGCACCTCGCCGGCCTCGAGACGACCATCTCGGCCGAAGACTGGTCCGGACGGATGACGGTCCGAAGCGGCCTCGACGGACGAGTGCGCAATACAGGAGTCGCCCGCTACCGGCAGCTCGCGAATCGCCACTTGGAGACGGTTCGGGTCCAGGAGGTCGACGACGAGACCCTGCTGTTGCAGGTACGCACGAACCAGTCGAACATCTTCATCGCCCAGGCCGCCCGGACACGGCTGTGGCGCGAGGGGCAGTTCATCGCCGCCGACCGGATGCTCGTGGAAGAGGAGAGCTACATCGCCCACGAGCTGGTGACGGAACTGACCCCCGGGAGCGGGGTGACCATCGAGAAGGTCGTCGCCCTCCACACGGCACGCGACCACGCCATATCCGAGAGCAGCCTTGCCGCCCGCACAACGGTGGCACGGGCAGGTGATTACGGCAGCCTCGCACAGAGCCACGCCGCGAGATGGTGGAACCTGTGGCAGCGGTTCCGCCTCGACGTGGAGGACACCCACCCCGAGGACCGCACCCAGCTCGTGGTGCGCTTGCACATCTTCCACCTGCTGCAGACCGCTTCACCGAACACGCTGGAGTTGGACGCCGGCATTCCCGCCCGCGGCTGGCACGGCGAGGCATATCGGGGCCACATCTTCTGGGACGAGCTGTTCGCCTTCCGCTTTCTCAACCTGCGTCTGCCCCGACTGACCCGCGCGCTGCTCCTGTACCGCTGCCGTCGCCTTGCAGAAGCGCGCTGGGCCGCGCGGCTGGCCGGCTACCGAGGAGCGATGTATCCCTGGCAGAGCGGCAGTACCGGCCGTGAGGAAAGTCAGAAGCTGCACCTCAACCCCCGCTCCGGCAGATGGGTCCCCGACCACTCGCACCTGCAGCGGCACATCAACATCGCGGTGGCCTACAACCTGTGGCAGTACTACGAGGTGACCGCGGACTCGGTTTTCATGGCCTACGACTCCGGCAAGGTGCTACTCGAGATCGCGCGCTTCTTTGAGTCGATCGCCAGCTACAACGAGACGCTGGACCGCTACGAGATCCTCGGGGTGATGGGCCCCGACGAGTACCACGACGCCTATCCGGACGCCGACCGACCGGGCGTGGACAACAACGCCTACACGAACGTGATGGCCGCGTGGGTGTTGCGCCGGGCACTCGAACTACTCGAGGTGCTGCCAGACCATCAGCGTAACGATCTCATGCAGCGCCTGGAATTGACACAGGCGGAGCTGAGCCGTTGGGAGGAGATCTCCCGCAAGTTGCGGGTCGTCTTCCACCACGGCGGCATCATCAGTCAATTCGAGGGCTACGACCAGCTCAAAGAGTTCGACTGGGACACATACCACCAGCGTTACGGCAACATTCTGCGGCTGGACCGCATCCTCGAGGCCGAGGGCGACACGGCCAACCGCTACCAGGTGTCGAAGCAGGCCGACGTTCTCATGCTGCTGTATCTGTTGTCGGAGGACGAGCTCGTAGATCTGTTCGCGCATCTGGGGTACGAGCTCAGCCACGAGCAGATCCGACGCACCATCGACTACTACCTCCAGCGCACCTCCCACGGCTCCACCCTGAGCCAGGTCGTGCACGCCTGGGTCCTGGCCCGCTACCAACCCGAACGGTCCTGGGAGCTGTTCGGTGAGTCGCTCGAGAGCGACATCTCCGACGTGCAGGGTGGAACGACACCAGAAGGCATCCACCTCGGCGCCATGGCAGGAACCGTCGACCTGCTCCAACGGGCCTACAGCGGCATCGTCACCTCGGGAGACACCCTCTCCTTCCGGCCCCAACTACCCAGCAAGCTCGTCCGCCTCGCCTATCAGTTGCACTACCGAGGGCACCGTCTGGACGTCGAAGTGGACCAGTATTGGCTTCGGGTGCACTCCCACCCTGCCGAGCTCCCACCGATCCACATCGCCTGCGGCGATCGGTCCATGGCGCTCAACGCCGGAGGCTCGTTCGAATTCGCCTATGCCTTGGGAGCTTCTGCTCGCGTCTGAGGCTGGACACTCAGCCCGCTCCATACTCCTGCCGGGCCCGCTCAGCGCAAGGGGCATAGCGCGCCGCCGTCTTGAAGGCGGCGAGCATGCTGCGATGGTCGGCCTCACCGGTACCGGCGATGTCGAAAGCGGTGCCGTGGTCGACCGAGGTTCGGATGATTGGCAGGCCGAACGTGACGCTTGCGGTGTTGTAGAAGTCGGCCGTCTTGGCCGCGATGTGCCCCTGGTCATGGAAATGGGAGAGGACCGCGTCATAGCGGCCCTCCAGGCAGTAGTGGAAGACGGCGTCGGCCCCAACTGGACCCTCGACGGTGACCCCATCGTCACGGGCGTCCTGGCAGGCCGGACCGATCTCGTCGATCTCCTCGCGACCGAACGAGCCCCCCTCCCCGCCGTGGGGGTTGAGGGCGGCAACGGCGATGCGCGGCTGTTCGTAGCCCAGCACCTGCAGGGCTGTCCATGCCTCCCCGATGACGTGCCGGACCTTGCTGCGCGTGACCTGCTCGACCGCCTCCCGCAACGAGAGGTGGCGGGTCGTGAACATGATCTTGAGGTTGCCGACCTCAAGCATGGTGTCGGAGCGGTCGCTGCCGGTCAGCTCGCCGAGCAGCTCGGTATGGCCGAGGTGCTCGGAACCGGCCTTCCAGAGGGCCTCCTTGTTGATGGGTGCCGTGACCATCCCGTCCACACGACCTTGCAGGGCCTCGTCGGTGGCACGCTCGATCGCAGCCAGGGCAGCCCGCCCCGATTCCGCAGACACCTCCCCCCAGGCAGGATCGGAGTCGAGGACCTCGAGGTCGAGAATGTCGATCCGGCCCGCCTCGAAACGGGCTTCTGCGACCGAGGCCACGGGGTTGACGTCGACCTCCAGGCCGCACACCTCGATGGCCCGTCGCAGCGTACGGGCATCCCCGACCGCCAAGCCGACGGCCTCCACCGCGCTGGGTGGGTCGGCCAGGGTACGTGCCACGATCTCGGGGCCTATGCCGGCAGGATCGCCGAGGGTCACGGCCAGGATGGGCGTCTCCATTGGAGCCTCCTTGCTGCCGCTCGTCCATTCGACTCCCCGCGGACGAGGCGACCACAGCTCTCGAGCGGGCAGGCTGACTGATGCAAGCCGCCGGGTGGGCGGGTGGTAAGTATGAGCCTAGGCCTGCAGGGAGGAGCAGCGAGATGAAAGCCGTGCGGCTTCACGTCTACGACGAGCGTCCCGTGGTCGAAGAGGTCCCGGAACCCGCGATCACCGGCCCGTTGGACGTCATCGTGCGCCTCGGTGGGGCGGGCTTGTGCCGGACCGACCTGCACATCATGCAGGGGATGTGGAAGGAGGACATCGGGGTCGACGTGCTGCCCCTCACCCTTGGCCACGAGAACGCGGGCTGGGTCCACGAGGCCGGGGACGGAGTCACTCACGTCCAGGTAGGCGATCCCGTCATCTGCCATCCTCAGATGACCTGCGGCTTCTGCATCCCGTGCCGATCCGGGGACGACATGCACTGTAGGAACTCGAAGTTCCCCGGGCTGAACACAGATGGGGGCTTCGCGGAGCTGCTCAAGACTAACGCGCGTACGGTCGTCAAGCTGCCGGAAGGGCTCGAGCCGAAGGCGGTCGCGGCGCATGCCGACGCCGGGCTCACCGCCTATCACGCGGTGAAGAAGGCGGCGAGGATGCTCGATCCCGGCACCCACGCCGTACTCATCGGTGCGGGAGGGCTGGGTCACATAGGCATCCAGTGCCTGAAGGCGATGTCCCCCGCCCGGATCATCGTGGTCGACGTCAGTCAGGAGGCGTTGAAGCTCTGCGAGGACTGGGGTGCCGATCACACAGTCCTCGCTGATGGCAGCCAGGTGGACGCGGTCAAGGAGATCACCGGAGGGCAAGGCGCCGAGGCGGTCATCGACTTCGTAGGCGAGTTCGGGGTCATCGACTACGCCAAGAAGATGGTGGGCGGGCATGGCAGCTACTTCGTCGTCGGCTACGGCGACGATGTGCGGATCCCTGCCATCCAGGTCATCTTCAACGAGATCGGCTTCGTCGGGAACCTCGTGGGCACCTACGTCGAGCTCGTCGAGCTCGTGACCCTCGCCCAGCAGGGCCTTGTCAGGCTCGAGACCCGGGAGTACTCGCTCGAAGCGGCCAATGACGCCATCAGCGAGCTCGAGAACGGTCAGCTGCGGGGACGCGGCATCTTCGTGCCACAAGCCACGTAGGGCGCGACCTGGAGGAAGGGTCTGGGCCGCAGGACCGTGACGGAGGCGGGCTGATTCTTTGGGGAGAGGTCGTAGTAACGGTCTTGGGCCTGCAATGGCACGAGGTGGAAGAGATGTCGCGGTCGTAGTAACGGTCTTGGGCCTGCAATGGCACGAGGTGGAAGAGATGTCGCGGTCGTAGTAACGGTCTTGGGCCTGCAATGGCACGAGGAGGAAGAGATGTCGCAGCAGTCGCCGCGGATCACGGGGCTGTCATGGGGGAGTGTTGAGACGCAGGCCGGGAGCTTCCGGGATGCGAAGCTGTGGCCGGGTGGGGGCCGCGGCTGGGACTGGAACGAGACCGGCACGGACCACACCCCGGGAGTCCAGCCGGCCGACGTCCAGGAGCTGCTCAACCACGGCGCCGAGGTCATCGTGGTCGGCCAAGGTCAGCAGGGCCGGCTCCAGGTCATGGACGCCACCCTCTCGGAGATCGAGGAGCGTGGCGCCAGCGCCGAGGTCCTCGAGACGCAGTCCGCGGTCGAGCGCTACAACGAGCTGGCGGAGCAGGGAGCGGCCGTCGGGGCGCTGATCCATTCCACCTGCTGACGTGTCTTGACTTGCCCGGGGAAGGGCCGCAGGCCCGGCGGCCGGGGCATGCAAGACCGCCGGCGGGGCTAGTCAAAGATGGTGAAGATCGGTCGTCTCCTGATCGGCCGGCAGGTTGCAGGTCGGACACCACCACCGTGCCTCAACCGGAGTGCCGCACATCTCGTGACGAAGAGCGTCGTCGGCCGGCACGTGCCGGGCACCCCAGTGCGCGAGCAGCCGTAGCGCGCCGGCCAGTTCACGGCCACCTGCGGTGAGTTCATACGCGAACCGCGGAGGCCGTTGAGAGTACGGGGTCGCAATCAGGACCCTCTCCGCCTCCAAACGTCTCAGCCGCTGCGACAAGACGTTTGGAGAAACCCCAGGGACCCGCTCTTGGAGGTCGTTGAAACGGGCCGGCCCGTCGAGCAGCGCATGGATGATGAGCAGACTCCAGCGGTCGCCGACTCGCTCGACCGCCTCCGCCAGTGCGGAGGTGGCCGCATCAGGAGTGGGGTGCGACTCCATACGAGCAAGAGTAGTGCATGTCCCTGGTATAGTCGCTATCATATTGCAAGTGACTAGTTAGTAGGCCTGCAAGATGCGAGGAGGCGACGAAATGGAAGATGTGACGCGGACGATCCGCGAGCTCGCCGAGCGGGTAGGAGGCGCGGTCGTGAGCATTGGTCGCGACTGGGGACGCGGCAGTGGCGTCGTCATCGACGAGGGATGGGTCCTCACCAACGCTCACAACCTGCGCGGCCAAGAGGTGACCGTCGTCTTCTCGGGAGGACGCGTGGAGAAGGGCAGGGTGGCGGGGGCCGACATCGACGGCGACCTGGCGGCCATCAGCGTCCACACCGCGGACGCCCCTGCGGTTGCGTGGCTCCCGAAGGATGCGGAGGTGACCGTCGGCACTCCGGTCTTCGCGCTCACGAACCCGGGCGGGAGGAGCGTGCGCGCCACCTTCGGTCTCGTCTCGTCTGTGGGCCAGGCGTTCCGAGGACCACGCGGGCGGCGAATCGTCGACGCGATCGAACACACGGCCCCGCTCGCGCGCGGCTCCTCGGGAGGGCCTGTCCTCGACCGCAACGGGTATCTCCTGGGGCTCAACACCCATCGTCGCGGAGAGGGCTTCTACCTCGCGCTGCCGGCCACGGACGAGCTGAGAGTGCGCGTCGACGGGCTCATCCATGGTGAGCAGCCACGTCGCCCCAGGCTCGGGATCGCGGTCGCGCCCCCAGAAGTCGCCAGGCGCATGCGACTCGCCGTCGGGCTGCCGGAGCGGCATGGCCTGCTCGTGAGATGGGTCGACGAGGACGGCCCTGCCGCCCGCGCCGGAGTGAGGCAGGGCGACCTGCTCGTCGCGGCGGCTGACACCCCTCTGGGCGGCAGCGATGACCTGTTCGCGATCCTCGAGCAACTCGAGGAGGAAGCAGCGCTGCCCCTGCAGGTCGTGCGGGGCAGCGACGAGCTTTCGCTCGCCGTCACCTTCAGCGACACCCGGGAGGAGGGTGAAGTGTGAACCCGGACGCCGCGGGGGACACCCCCGCGCCCCCGGGCATTGCGGGGGACACCCCCGCGCCCCCGGGCCCGCTCGGGACGCCGGATAGCGACGGGTACCCAGGCCAAGAAGACGCCGTACCGGCCGGGCCGGCATCCGAGGCCGATGCTCTCGACACCTACTCACAGGTCGTGACGAACGTCGCGGAGCGACTCCTGCCCTCGGTTGCGAGCCTCGAGGTGCGCCGGCGGGTCGGCGGCCGTCTCCGCCCCGCGGGTTCCGGGTCGGCCGTCGTGCTCACCCCCGACGGTTTCCTCATCACCTCCGCTCATGTCGTCGCGGGCTCGGGTGGCGGGACCGCCACCTTCGCCGACGGTTCCGAGTTCGACCTGGAGCTCGTCGGCGCCGACCCCCTCTCGGACCTCGCCGTCGTGCGGGTGCCCGCCGTAGAGGTTCCTCCCGTGTCGCTCGGTGACGCGGATCGGCTACGCGTCGGCCAGCTCGTCATCGCCGTGGGCAGCCCGCTCGGATTCGCAGGTTCCGTCAGCGCAGGCGTGGTGAGCGCGCTCGGTCGCTCGCTGCCTGCTCACGGCGGCAGCCGCCTCATCGAGAACGTCATCCAGACCGACGCCTCATTGCATCCTGGCAACTCCGGCGGGGCGCTCTCCGACAGCAGCGCCCAGGTGGTGGGGATCAACACGGCGGTGGTCGGCCCCGGCATCGGTCAGGGTTTGGGAATGGCGGTGCCCATCAACGTCCGGACTCGCCACATACTTGCCGTTCTCATGCGTGACGGCCAGATCCGCCGGGCCTATCTCGGCGTCGCCGGTGGTGGCCGTCCCCTGCCCCCACGGGCCGTGGACGCCACAGGGCGGACCCGGGGCGTCGAGGTCCTCTCGGTGGTGAGCGGCAGCCCAGCGGACCTCGGCGGGCTGCGTCCGGAGGACATCATCGTCGCGGTCGATGCCGCCCCGGTAGAACGGGTCGGGGACCTCCAAGAGCTCATGACCGGCGAGCGAATAGGGCGTGAAGTCACGCTCGAGTTCATACGGGGCGGTCAGCTCCACCGCGCGGGCGTGCGGCCGGTCGAGCTTCGCGACTGAACGGGCCCACGACCGCTACCACGACGTCTGCACCCCCCGCCGGGTGGAATACCTGCGGGCCCGACCGCTGCCCCTTCTCGTTCGTCGGCTGTACGTCTGAGGTGTGTGGGGGACACGTCGCCCTTGGCAGGCTGCAATGCTCGCAGTCGGGCCAGCATTCGTCGCCTCTAGGGTGCGCGTCGATTCGAATGGGGAGCCGGTCGTGATCAACCGTGGTCGTGTCCTGGGCGGCCGCTATGAGCTGCTGGACCGGGTCGGCAGGGGTGGCATGGCCGAGGTCTTCCGAGCCTTCGACCGCGTCCTCGAGCGCCGGGTCGCCGTCAAGGTCCTGTCGATCGACGGGGCGGAGGACGAAACCCTGTTCGAACGCTTCCGGCGTGAGGCCCGGACCGCGGCATCTCTCACCCATCCGAATGTCGTCTCGGTCTACGACACGGGCATCGACGAAGACGTGCACTACATCGTCATGGAGCTCGTCGAAGGGCCCTCACTCGTCGACCTCCTGCGACGCGAGGGTCCCCTCGAGGTACCTCGAGCGCTCGGAATCATCCGTCCCGTCGCCAGCGCCCTCGCCGCGGCTCACGCCCAGGGACTCGTCCACCGCGACGTCAAGCCCGGCAACATCCTGTTCGATCGGGCAGGAAACCCCAAGGTGAGCGATTTCGGCATCGCTCGCGCGGTCTCGCAGGCAACCCAGACGAGTGCCGTCTACGGGTCCGCCCTCTACATAGCCCCTGAACAGGCTAGAGGTGGCACCGTCGACGGACGGGCCGACATCTACGCGCTCGGCTGCGTCCTCTACGAGGCGCTGACCGGCCGCCCCCCCTTCATTGGCGACGACCCCATCCCGGTCATCTATCAGCACCTCAACGCCTCGCCCGAGCCGCCATCTCGGCTCAGGCCGAACGTCCCCACGGTGCTCGACGCCATTGTCCTGCGGGCTCTCGCCAAAGACCCCGCAGAGCGCTATCCGCAGATGGACGACTTCCTCGCCGACCTCGAGCGCTTCGCTTCCGGCCTCCCCCCGCTGGCAGCTGCCGGCCCCGACCTCGAATCCACGCGACGCATCGGTGAGCCAGCCGAGACGGCATTGCTCGGTGGGACGGCTGGGGTGGACCCGACCGCCCGCATCACACCGCCCGCCGTCGTCATCGAGGAGGAAGAGGTAATCGCGCCCCCACCGGAGCGTTCCCGTGCCGTGGCCTGGATCATCATCGCTGCCGTCGTGCTCATCCTCGCCGCCCTTGCCATCTACCTCGTCGTCGCGCTCACGCGAGGAGAGGAGCCACCGCCGGCGCCGGTTCCTCCCCCGCCGGCGCCTTCCGTCACGCCAACCCCTCCCCGGCAGACTCCTCGACCGAAGGCGAAAGCGACGGCCCCGCGTCCAGCGTCCCCGTCCCCAACCCCCTCACCGAGTCCCACCCCGACCCTGAGTCCGACCCTCTCGCCGTGAGCCACGCTGAGCGAGCGACCCACCACCCTCAGAGGGCCTCGCCAGCACGCGACTACCACGAGCGCACGAAGCACTCGCTCGTCGACGGCGGCGACAGCCGCCGGCTCGACTGGGCGAACAAGCCACTGCCCTACAAGCTCTACACGCGCCTCAACACCATTTCACTGCCACGGGAATGGTACGAAGCTGCTGTCCCGGCTGCGAAGGTGCTGTCCGGCGAGCCGTCACCCACCGACCGCCCGCTCGACCTTTCTGGTCTCGCACGGCTGCTGTTTCTCTCCGCCGGTGTGACGCGTCGGCGAGAGGCCGGTCCGGACACGGCCTTCTTTCGCGCGGCTCCTTCGGCCGGGGCGCTCTACCCCGTCGAGGTCTACGTCGTCTGTGGGGGCCTCCTCGACCTCCCCGCGGGCCTCTACCACTTCGAGCCGGTCGAATTCGTCCTCCGCCGCCTACGCCGGGGCGACGTGCGATCGCCGCTCGCGAAGGCTGCGGCCGAACCGGAGATCGCGACCTGTGTGGTGACAGTCGTGCTCACGGGGATCCCATGGCGCACCACTTGGAAGTATGGAGCCCGAGGCTATCGCCACCTCTATTGGGACGCGGGCGCCATCCTCGCGAACCTGCTCAGCGCTGCTGCGCCGGCTGGTCTGGCAGCGCGCGTGCTCGCCGGATTCGTGGACGCGGAAATCGCCCACCTCCTCGGGGTCGACAGCCCGCGGCAACCTTTCCGGGAGTTTCCGCTCGCCATCGCACCACTCGGCCCGGCTGCTCCGCGGCCTCCCCCGGGTGTGGAGCCCCCCGGGCTCGAACTCGACGTGGTCCCACTGTCCCCGCAGCACGTGGACGAACCCGAGTTGCTTGCCGTTCACGCAGCGGGAACGCTCGAATCCGAAGCTGCGGTCGCCTCCTGGCGGCAGTCGCTGGCACAGGTCAGCTCACCTTCCGCGTCCCCGGAGGTGAAGCCTCCGCCCGCTGCTTCGCGCACGCTCGACGAAGTCGTACTGCGGCGGGGCTCGACCCGCCGCTTCGCTCGAACCAGCGTCCCACAGGTCTCACTGGAGTGGGGGATGGCGGTCGCCTCCAGCGCGGTTCCTGCCGACTTCCTGATGGGAGGCGGGACGCTCCTCGACCATCTGCTCATCGTCCACGCGGTGGACGGCATTGACGCCGGCGCCTACCGCTGGACATCCGAGGGTCTGGAGCTCGTGCGTGGCGGTGGCTTCCGGGACGAAGCCGCCCGGCTCTGCCTCGACCAGGCGCTCGGCGGGGATGGCGCCTTCACGGTCTTCGAGTGCGCAGGGCTGGAGCCGCTGCTCGACGCAGCCGGCGCCCGCGCCTACCGGGCCGCGCAGCTCGAGGCGGGTATCGCGGCGGAACGGCTTCAGCTGGCCGCCTTCGCGCTTGACATCGGGGGCAGCGGACTGACCTTCTATGACGACGACGTGCGCCGCTTCTTCGGCGTGCAGGCTGAGCCGATGCTCACGGTCGCCATCGGTGCCCCCGACTACGAAGCGAGCCCGGGGAAGCCTCCCAGCCAGTCGCCGCCCGGGCTGCCAGAACGGTGGGGAAGGAGCGGGCCGTGGACCTGACCGTGCCCGACCCCTCTCTCGTGCTGCTCATCGGCATCGCCGGCTGCGGGAAGTCGAGCTTCGCCCGCCGCCACTTCGCCCCCACCGAGGTGCTGTCCTCCGACGAGTGCCGCGCCATGGTTGCCGACGACCCCAATGATCAGAGCGCAACCTCCGACGCGTTCTCCGTGCTGCGTTTCGTCCTCGACAAGCGCCTGAAACGGCAGCGCCTGACGGTTGTCGACGCGACCAGTCTCGATCGGGACGCACGCAAGCCCTATCTCGGTCTTGCGCGCAAGTACGACGTGCCCGCCGTGGCGATCGTCCTCGACCTACCGTTGGATGTCTGTTTGGAACGGGACCGTCGGCGTAGCGACCGGACGGTCGGTGAGGAGGTCCTGCGCCGCCAGCGTCGCGATCTCGAGCGAGGTCTGCGGCAGCTCGACGGTGAGAGCTACCTCGCGGTGCAGGTGCTGGGCGCGCCTGAGGTGGTCGACCGTGTTCGGATAGCTCGGGTCCCGTTGGTACGCTCGGTAGCAGCGGCGGATGAAGCGGAGGTTGACAGCAGCACACCGTATGCAGTCTCCGACAATGACTTGAGTGACAGCTCCTCAGGGCCTGCCAGCCGTGGTGGGGCGCCATGAGACGCGTCGGAGGCCTTGGCCTTCCGTCCTCGGGCTCGTGGGCTGTCCTGGCTGGACGGGTGGTCAAACGTCCGCCACTTTGCGGAATCTCAGCGGCAGCTGGCACGTTCTTCTACGTGTCGCACCACATGGCGAGCGTCGTGCGCGATGCTCCCGAATAGCGCGAAACGGGCGACGGTTGTGGAGCTGTGGGGCCGATCCCATCGCTTCGGCGCCGTAACTGGCGGGTCAGCGTCCCACAAGAGGATGCGCCAGCCGCCCGGATGATTCGGACCCCCCCAGGCGTTGGAGAGGGCCGAAGCCGCGGATGGCCGACCCATCCCTTCAAGATATCGCCGCCCCGACCACGACCGAGTTTCAAGGAGACCAGATGACGCAAGCCGATCTCGCAACCATGGAGCCCGCCGTGTCCGAGCTGTTCGAGGGGGGTGCCGAGCGGGGTTACCTCCTCATGTCCGAGTTGGACGACGCCCTCGAGATGACCTACGGCGGCGAGTGGGTCGCACCGGTCGCACGTGACCCCAGGATCGAGGTCGTGGACGATATCGGCGACGACAGCGAGGGAGTCGGCGAGGTCGCGATGACGATGTCGGACGACCCGGTTCGTGCCTATCTCGACGCTGCAGGCCGATACCACCTGCTCAACGCGGAAGAAGAGGCGAACCTCGCCAAGCGCTACCAGGCCGGTCTCGCAGCCGAGCGAATGGCAGCCGAAGGAGCAGCTCGAAACCCGCAGCAGCGCGCGCGTCTGCAGGCGATCCGCCGCGACGGCGAACGCGCCAAGGAGCGCCTCATTCGGCACAATCTGAGGCTGGTAGTGCCGCAGGCGAAGAAGTGGCTCGGACGTGACATTGACCTCATCGAGCTGATCCAGGAGGGGAACCTCGGCCTGATCCGCGCGGTCGAGAAGTTCGACCACACGAAGGGCTACAAGTTCTCCACCTACGCCGTGTGGTGGATCCGCCAGGCGCTGCAACGCGGCGTGTCGAGCAAGGCTCGCACGATCCGGGTCCCCACCCACATCTGGGAGACCGCCGCCAAGTTGCGCCGTGCCGAGGCGGATCTGCGCCAGCGTCTGGGCCGCGATCCGACGGACGAGGAGATCGCAATTCATCTCAATCTGTCCGTTGAGCGCGTCCAGGAGGTACGTGAGGCCCTGCGTCATGCCGGCTCGCTCGACCAGCGCATCGGCGAGGATGGCGAAGCCACCCTCGGAGACCTGCTGCCCGACGCCGACGCCACTGACCCGCTCGCGTCCGTTTCCGAGACCGACGCCCGTGCACGCGTCGAGGGTGTGCTCGCCGATCTCGACGAGCGTGAGCGCGCCATCGTGGATCTGCGTTTCGGGTTCGCCGACGGCCAGCCGCACACCCTGGCGGAGATCGGCGAGCGCTTCGGGATGAGCCGCGAGCGCATTCGCCAGCTCGAGAAGCAGGCGCTGGCGAAGCTGCGTCACCCGTCGACGGGGGAGGATCTCGAGAGCCTGCTCGCGGCGCTGGCTGCCTGAAAGGGCCACTCTTCGTCCACAGAGCAGCCGCATCCCGGCGCCCCGGGCGACGACGCTCCTGGCAGTCTCGGAAGGAGTCCACCGCCTCCGCATCTCCACGACCGCGGAGGCTGGTGGTCTCTCCGAGGAGGCCGGCAGTGGTGATGAGCTGGGACTCCGCCGAGGATTTTCTGCGACGCGAAGCGGAACGAGACCACGCGTCAGGGGTCCTGCCACGAGCTGTGATGATGGCATTCCACGGGGAAGATGCCCGCGCACTCGGCTTCTGCCGTCACACCCGGCCGGGCGAGCCCGACCTGGGCATGGCTCTGTTCGAGCTGGCCCAGTTCGCTCAACTGCTCCGCCCGGATCGTCTCCTGTGCGCGATGCCGGCCACCGTACGACCGCTGACAGCTGAACCCCTTGTCATGGGTACCCGTGCCCTCGCCGTCCAGAAACTGATCCGGTCGGCTCGCAACCTGGTGGAGTCGGCTCGCCTGCTGCCCTACGGGCTCGAGGATGACGGGGCCCTCCGCTGGGAGGAACCCGTGACCATACCCGAGGCCGCGCCTGCCGACATGAGACGGACACTGCGGGCGGTGCTGCTGGCCGACTCGCCTCGATCCTGCCCGGATCTCGGTGCGGTTGCCGCGATGCTGGTCCGGTGGGGCCATCTCATCGCCGTGGCTCCGGGAGTTCTCGACCAGGACGTCTCGCGCTACCCCAACCATGACGACAGGATCTGCTGACAGGGGGCGAGCACGTCAGGGGGCGGGATGCCCACGCCCGTGGGTACGGCAACGCGTCGAGGTGGGGCCGTGTCTCAGCGCCCCGACGATTTGCACAGGTCACCTTCCGCTTGTCGGTCCTGTAGGCGGTAGACGTTGTAGGGGTGCCTGATCACCGGCTGGGCCACGTTGCGGACCGGGATCCCTCCAGGCGTGAGACCTCTCTCGACCCCATGGTGAGCGTGGCCGTGGAACACGATGTCGGCGCCCGCCCGATCCACCGCCTCCGCCAGGAGATAACTGCCGAGGAAGGGGTAGATCTCGAGCCGTTCTCCCACGAGAGTCTCGGGAACCGGCGAGTAGTGCAGCAATGCGAGCCGGACATCCGCGTCGAGCTTCCCCAGTGCCTGCTCCAACCGCGTCGACAAGCGTCGGGTGCGAGCGACGAACGCCTTCATCTCGGGCTCACCGAAGTCCGCGCAGGTTGCTCCCGGAAACCCGCCACCGAAACCGATCGTCCCCGCGATCCCGACCCTGACGCCGTCCACGTCGACCACCGTCGACGTTCCTTCGAGCACCCGAACGCCAGCGCCTTCGATGATGCGCGTGAACTCCTCCTGCCGTCCGGACTCGTAGTCGTGGTTGCCGAGCACGGCGATGACCGGCACGGGTGCTCCGTCGAGCTCACCCGCCAGCGCTTCGGCCTCTTCGCGCCGTCCTCGCCGGCTCAGGTCACCAGCGAGCAGGAAGAGGTCGGCCTGTTCCCCGAGCTGTGACAGATGCGGCGCAAGCGTTCCCGACGAGTCCTGCCCGAAGTGCAGGTCCCCGACGGCGGCGACTCGGATCACGAGACCTCCTCCACGCCGACGGAGTTGTCCAGCGTGCGTACTTTGGCCCGGTTCTCGACCCGCCTACCGGGCACGAGCTCCGCGACGACTTCGGTGAGCGCGTCGCGTCGCTCCCGCGTCGCGACCTCTCCCGTGATGAGGATGGTTCCCTCGTATTCGGTGAGTCCGACATCGACGTCGCATACGCGGTGGTCATTGCGCAAGCGGTCGCGGAGAGCCTGCATCTCGTCGGGCTCGGGCTCCGGCCCGGGGGTGGCAGCAGCGTCGACGGTCTCCTGCGAGGGCCTGACCGACGTCTCTGCGCCCGGGCGCGAAGAGCCCTTCGTATAGATGCTGTGGAACAGCCGTTCGATGACGGCGTCGGGAACGGCGATGTCGTCCGCCTGCGCGTAGAGGAGCAGGCTCAGGAGGCTACGCACCGCCCGTCGTGAGCGGAGCAGGAGGTAGTCCCAGTCGATCTCGGCGTTGGCCAGCAGAGCGAGGGCATCGAACCAGTGGTAGGCGGTCTCCTCGCGGAAGGCGGAGACCTTGATGATGACGAGATCCTCCGGAGGCAGGAGGCGCACCCGCTCGCCCTTGAAGCTCGTCTCGATCGACCGGCGCAGCATCTCGTCGTCGAGGTAGCTGCCGTGGCTGCGGAAGATGAGGTCGACCAGCACCCCGTTCTTCGTGGCCTTGAAGAGCCAGGTGGGATTGGTCTCCTCCACGTCGAACCCGGCCTCCCCGAGTGATTCGAGGGCGCGACGCGTGTCGTTGGGGCGCAGGAAGACGTCGATGTCGTGGGTCCAGCGGGGCCGGCCGAGTACGGCGATGGCGAGCCCACCCATGAGCACGTGGGGGACCCCAGCGCGCTCGAGCACGTCGAGCGCTTCGCGTAGGACGTCGAGGAACTGACGGTCCGTATCGGTGTCGGGTGCGACGAGGCGCAGTAGTTCGCCCGATGTCGTCTCTTCGTCTGACACTTGCCCCCCTTACGAGATCTCCACTTGCCGCGCACGGAGTCGCGCTGTGCTGGTGCGACCCGCGTAAGGTACGGGAAAACGTGTCCGCCGACCCGGTTGCCGTCGGCCGTTGCTCACCCCGTCCCGTCAGGCCCTTCGCGGTCGAGGGGTTCGAGAGCCCGCGTGACGTCGCAATGGATCACAGCGTCGAACTGGGCTGCCAGCCAGGCGTTGAAGTAGTGGCTGTGCCGCTCACTCTCGGGGCGGTAGATGACCCCGATGGCCCGCTCCAGGCGGGGACCGTGGAGCGCGTCGCCCAAGGCCTGGGCGCCCAGGTCGAACCAGAAGCGGTCGCAGCCGACCTCGTGCAGCAAGGCCTCGTAACTGTCGGGGAGTCCCGGCCGGACGGTCTTGCGTTCCACCGGCCGGTCCCAATCGGAGGCTGCGGTGACCTCGCCGCTGTAGGTCGTGAACCCGATGTTCACTGCGTTCTCCCCGTGCCGCTCGCGTACGAGCTGGCCGAGGTTCAGCTCCCCGCGCCTTTGACCCATCTCAGTGGCGCGCGCGTCCCCGAGGTGGGAGTTGTGAGCCCAGACGACGACCTTCGGGTGGCGGACGCGCTGCGAGAGGTGGTTGACAAGAGAGTCCAGGGTGTCAGCCATGTGTGTGTCACGCAGGTTCCAGGATTCGTCACGACCCCGGAAGATCGAGCGGTAGTAGCGCTCGGCGTCGGCCACGAGACGGGCGTTCTGGTGCGCGTTGAAGAAGGCGTCATCGGGTAGGCGGCCGTCACGACTGGCGTAATCCGCGGCCTTGCGCTGCAACTCGACGAGCTGGGTGACGACCTCGTCCTCGCACGGATCCGTCCAGCCGGCCGCGGTGGCGTAGCCGTAACGCTGACCGTCCGCATCGACGTGATCGAAGCAGGCGTAGCGCTGCCGGGCTCTGGCAGCTGCGTCCGGGTCCACCCTCTCGAGGTAGTCGAGCACCGCCTCGATCGAGGTGTAGAGGCTGTAGAGGTCGAGCCCGTAGAAGCCGACCTGATCAGCACGGTCCTCCTGCGAGGCGTTGTGGTCCGCCAGCCAGGCGACGAACTGCGCCACCACGGTGTTGCGCCACATCCACCTCGGGAAGCGCCTGAACCCGCCCAAGGCCTCCTCGGCAGCAGCATCGTCAGTTTCTCCGCGCACGTAGTGGTTGACCCGGGCTGCATCAGGCCAGTCAGCCTCGACGGCGACCGCGTTGAATCCTCGTTCTGCGATCAGGCGGCGTGTGAGCTCGCAGCGCAACGCGTAGAACTCGTGCGTCCCATGCGAAGCTTCCCCGATCAGCACGAACCGGGCGTCACCGGTGAACTCGACCAGTTCGTCCGGCGCCCGGTCGTCGTCGGACAGGGGACGGGCGTGCCTGCGCAGCGTCTCCACGGTAACGATGTGCTCGTCGTCGTGTCTGTTGTGCCCAGGCTAGGGGATGCGCGGAGTTGGGCGGGGGCGGCTCGCGAACGAAGGTGCTTTACCCTCTTGCGCCATGGCCTCCTCAGCGACGGCGCGTCGTCGACCTCATCCTGAGCCCCGCCATCCCTGCGGATTGCCGTCCCTGCCCGCGGTCGTGGCCGGCCTGCTCTGGATCCTGGTCTCGGGCTGTGCCCCTGATCGCCCCCCTCCCGCCGGGCTGCCCGCGGCCTCGGCTCCTGGGTCGCCGTCGGGCCGCTGTGGGCCGGGAACCCTGCCGCCTCAGCGCGCCATGACACGACAGGTCGAGGTGGCCGGAGCCGTACGCACCTACCTGCTCGCGCTGCCCTCCTCCTACTCGAGCGCGCGACCGGCCCCACTCATCTTGAACTTCCACGGCTTCGGGTCGAACGCGGACCAGCAGGCGGCGTACAGCCGGCTCAACGAGCTCGGCTCCGAGCGTGGTTTCGTCGTCGTCACCCCCCAGGGCAGCGGATCGCCCGCCCGCTGGACGCTGCCAGGCACGATCCCCGGCAGCGACGAGGTCGCCTTCGTGCGGGCTCTGCTCGACGAGTTGCACGAGCTGTGGTGCATCGACGACGGGCGCGTCTACGCCACCGGCATGTCAAACGGGGCAGCCTTCTCCGCGCTGCTCGCTTGCCGCCTGGAGGGTCGAATCGCGGCCATAGCCCCGGTCGCGGGGATAAACCTGGTGGAGCCGTGCGAGTCGCCGGTTCCCGTGTCCGTCATCGCCTTCCATGGCACGGCCGATTCCGTCGTGCCCTTTGCTGGTGGCCGCATCGCCGACAGGTTCGTGGTCCGCTCGGTTCCCGGTGCCGTCGCCGAGTGGGCCACCCATGGCCGCTGCGTCCCGGACGCGGAGGAGGTGAGGATCGCGGCAGGTGTACGCCTTCGGGCCTACGACGCCTGCCCTGGAGGGATCGCGGTTCGCCTCTACATCGTCGATGGGGGCGGCCACACGTGGCCCGGCTCCCCGGCTCTGCCAAGTCTTGGTCCCGTCACCCACCAGATAGACGCATCACGGCTTCTGCTCGACTTCTTCAGCGACCATCCCCGCCCCACGGGATCACTGGCTCCCCTTCGGACATCCGCGCCCGCGTTCGAGGGACAGTGAGCGCGCGCGACCTCCGGAATGGAGCGGGAGCTAGGGGCTGCTGTCCCCTGCGAGTTCGAGGGTGCAGCTGGCCAGACCACGCTTCTCCAGATAGCGCTGGTGGTAGTCCTCAGCGGGCCAGAAGCGCGAGGCCGGTTCGACTGCGGTGACGACCGCGCGGCGCAGCCGCCCCGACGCCTCCAGGGCCCGCTTCGACGCTTCGCCGGCAGACCGCTGCTCCTCGTCGTGGAAGAAGATGACCGATCGGTACTGGGTTCCTATGTCGGGGCCCTGACGGTTGAGGGTGGTGGGATCGTGAATCGACCAGAAGACGTCGAGGAGATCCTCGTATGAGACCCGACCAGGGTCGTAGTGCACCTGGACGACTTCCGCGTGACCGGTGCGGTCGGTGCAGACGTCCCTGTAGCTGGGATTGTCCAGCGTCCCCCCCATGTAGCCGACCTCGGTCGCGGTAACCCCTTCAAGCTGACGGAAGGCCGCTTCGACTCCCCAGAAGCAGCCCCCACCGAACGTCGCAGTCTTCGTCACCGGTCGTCTCCCTGCTTCGTCTGACAGCATCACCGACCCGGAGAACACGCGGCGGCCGGGATCCGTTCCACCCGCCGTCTGCGCAAGGGCGCCGCTGGGCTGTTCGTTGGCGTCCGTCGGCCTGCCCGTGGTGGCGACGAAGGGGGAGGGCAGGCATCAACTCCCCGCTGAGGAGACGGTCAGCATGCCGGCCGCGACCAGTGCGACGCTCGATGGCTTGAACCACCGCAGCAGGCGCCGTACCGCCTCGTCCCACGCCTCCTCCCGGCCATTCCAGTAACGCGTCCATGAGGGTGCGGCCCGCCCGAGCGCGAACCCGCAGGCCGCGGCAAATGCGGTCATGGGCTCGAATCGCAGCAGGGCTATACCGCTTGCGAGCACGTAGGTGGAGGAGGCGCTGATGTAGGTACGGAAGCCCAGCCCGAGTTCGAAACCGAACCTGAGGGAGCCTCTGGCCAGTCCTGCTGCGAAGACCTCACGGGGAACCTGTCGCTGGGGCTGGGGCAAAGGAATCGCGTCGACTCCGAACTCTCGCAGCAGCGCCAGTACGGCGACGCCGAGGAAGAGGGAGGAGCGCAATGGAAGAGGTAGTGGCGAAAAGAGCCCATTGACGACGAGTAGCAGCGCCGCGGTCGTGAGGGCCCCGGCGAGCAGACCACAGGTCAGAGCGGTGAGGGCCCGGCTCTGCTGTGATCTTGTTCGCCAGACTGGCGAGGTCAGCACCAAGCTGCTGTTGTAGCTTCAGACCGACCCGGAGAGGCCGAAACCGCCGACCATTCCGGAGAACAAAGCAGCGGCAACCGCCTCTCGCCGTAGGATCGCGGCACCGGCCGCGACGAGCATGAGAATCCCCGTGAGTCGCGGATGCGTGAGGCACCACCTCGCGTAGCTCGTGAAGTTCACCCGTGGCGACACCGGTGGGAGATCGCCTGTAGACGGCGTCGGAGGCGGGAGGAACTGCTCAGTATTCATAGCATTCCGAGTCGAAGCAATCGCATGCGTTCACGTGGCGGCAGACGGTGTTGATCCAGCCTCTCGAGGTGAGGGTTTTGCCGTCGTGACACTTGTAGGTGATGCCGCAATAGCAGCATCCGCACTCTCCACCGAACCGCCAAATCCAGCCGTCCGCCCAGCCTCCATGGCACTGGTTTGCCCGCAGCCGGTAATCACCACCGTTCCAGTGCCAGCCACTTTCGTTACAGCAGTAACCATCGTCTATCCCGTCGCAAACCGGGCTCGGGCCGCAGCCCGGCTCGCACTCGTGTCTGGACGCGTAGCCCGGGCAGGCGTTGAACAGGTCATAACCGTCCGCCAGGGCCTCTCTCGCCGGTCGAAATATCTTCAACGACGACAGGCCCAGTGTCGTGCCTCCGATCGTTACGGCTCTCAGGACGTCGCGCCGCGTCCACGTGCGGGTTCGTTCCAGACGTCGATGGGCCAGGTGCCCGTTGGGAGGCCGTTTCCCCCGTAGGGGCACGATCAGGGGATCATTTCCGAAACTCATCCGGTGATCTCCTGCAGCGCCAGTGCGGACGTCACGGCGTCTCTCAGCGCTTCCGTGGAGCCCACAGCACGACCGGATGTCTCGTTCCGCACGCGGTCGACTATGAGGAGATACGGAGTGACGCTGATGCCGATTGCTTCCGTCCACCGCTCAGCGTGCGGCAGCACCGGAAGGTCATGCCCGAGCCCGACCAGGCTCCTGCCGTCGCCGAGAGCCGCAAGGGAGAAGCTCGCATCTCCCTGCGAGTGAGATCGCGCGAGTTCCAGGTACGTGGGGAGGATACGGTGACAGGTCCCGCACGATTCTCCGACCACGAGAACCAGAGCGAACCGTCGTGCCGGGTCGACCACCTGCCGCAGGACTTCCTGTGGAGGAGGCATGAGGCGTGCCTTGGCCAGTGGCCTCTGACCCCCCCACCCGGCGAGCAGGCTGACCTGTCGCACAAGGTGGGATACCACGAAGGCGAGCAAGGCGATTGCGATCCAGGCCACCAGGACGGCAGCTGTCGTGAAACTCACCGCTGTTCCCCCTGTCAATCGTTGAATTGACCCTGCCCTCCCACCGCCTTCGGCGGCAGCCCCAGGAATTGACCCTGCCCTCCCACCGCCTTCGGCGGCAGCCCCAGGAATTGACCCTGCCCTCCCGCCGCCTTCGGCGGCAGCCCTGCCATGGCGGAGGGCAAGCTCCACAGCAGCGACGTGAAAGTGGCGCCAGCGAGGATGGCCATCAGCACCACCCCAGCCGGCAGTGCCTGGAGCGTCGGCCCGTCGACCGCTGCCAGAAGCGCGAAAGCGGCTGCAGCTGCCAGGGCAAGCGTCCGAGCAACCGTGCCGCGGTTCGCAGGCACACTGTCACTACTGCAGCCACAAGGAGCGTCCCCGGCCCGTGTCAGCAGAGACGCGACGTACCAGGTGTACACCGCGTAGGTCACCAGGGCCCCGCCCGTCAGGATGCGGACAAGTACCCGTGGACCCACCACTGCGGAGACGAGCCCCCCGGTGCCGAGCGCGAGCTCATAGCAGGCGATCAGGCTCGCAAGCCTCGCGCAGGTAAGAGGGTCGATACCGAAGCGCAGATGCAGCGCCGAGCCCAGCAAGCTGTCATCTCGTAGGTGCCGGTAACCAGCGAGCGCGAGCGTCGCGAAGATGAGAATGGTTGCCGAGACCAGGAGGAACTCGAGAGACATGATCGCGACCTCCCAGCCCCTATGTGGTCCATTCCAGGACAAGGCCGTCGAGAAGATCGAGCACCTCCCCGTCTGTGATGTCGGGTCTCGGGAGGAGCACCCCGACCACGGTCTGCGTGACGTACACGTAGTACGGGGCGCCATTGCCGTGCTCGTCTTTGAACACTTCTCCGCCTTGAACGCGGGTTCCCTCCCATGGCGGAAGCCAGCCGCCGCTGTTACGGGTGAGTTGGGCACACTCGAGCGGCCCGATTCCGGTAATGTCCTTCGTCACCTCAGCTGGCCGTGAGAGAGTCACTCCTGCCCCCTGCTTGGGGGTCATCTTCACTCCGAACTCGGTGACGTCCAGATGCAGTTGTTGGAACATCGTCAGCGTCTCGCCGATGCTCTTGTGGTACGTGAAGGTGGTCAGCGAATACTGCGCTGCCTGCCAGGTCGCAACGACGACATCGGCGGTCGACTTGTAGCTCGGGTCGAGTAGCCGGCGCCCCGCCATTCGCAGCTGTCCACCCCCCAGCTCGAACTCTTCGCTGTACGACTCGATGCCGAAGTTGGCGAGGAAGGCCTCGCCAAGCTCGACATGACCGGAGGTGAACTCGTGCAGCGAGCCAGCGATGCTCAACGCAACGGACGCGGTAGCCGGGCCGGTTATGTCGGCGTGCTCGAATCCGAGAAGACCTCCGACCAGGGCCTGGTGCCAGCTGCGACCCATAGCGTCGGTTCTCCAGAGAGCATGGAATGATGTCGCCTAGCACCAGCTACGGCGCGCGCGGATGCTAGCAGCAGACGTGCGATTCCAAGCTCATTTCCGGCGGCTACGCGCAGCGATAGCCCCCTGCAGACCAGTGTCAACGGAGACACGTCGCCGGGCCGATCAAGCGTTGTCGCTGCCGTGCTCGGATGCTCTCTTGCCCTCCAAGGCGAACCATCCGACCCGCAACCATGCGTTCCCACGTCGCACGAGAGCCTGACCGAGATACATGTCGTCGCCGATCTGCACGAGCTCGTCGGCTATGCGTCGGATGGGCCAGCTCGGGTTCTCCGCCAAGTCGTAATCGATGCGCAGGACGGGAACGTTTGCGAGCAATTCACTCGGGCGCGCATCGGTACGAAAACGTAAGGCCAGGAACGTGCCCGGACGATCATCGGTCATGCCCTCGTAGCGGGGAAACAGCAGTCGCAGGAGCCCACGTGCTGAATCCGAGAACCAGTTCCAACCGGAAGCCCCGCCAGCGTCGAAGATCTTGCCCCGCCACGGCATCCATACTCGGGCCAGCGGGGCGAACAGAGGGTCCATCACCCAGCCGAGGGTCGTGGTGAGAAAGTGGCCCGAGGTGCGCCCATCCAGGGCTTCCGGCATCTTGCCGGACCGGAAGCAGGCCTGGAGTTGAGCCCGTGCGGCCGCGCGGTCGACCGCCAAGGTCGTTACCGCCCGCCAGCACGCCTTCGAGACCACGAGCTCGAGATCGGTGGGCGGCGACACTGCTCGAACGGCCCTCAATGCGGCTCGGTCGCGATGTCGACGATTCGCGGTTGTACGAGCCTGACATAGTCGTCCACGGCCAGCTCCAAGGTCTCCGTGTGAGAACAGTCGCGGCAGACCATGCGGTCGCGCTCCCGCATGCTCCGGTCGAGCAGCACCGGCATGCCATAGAGGTTTCCGAACGGCGGCTCCGCGCCTGTCTCACAGCCGGGGAAGGAGCCGGTGAACTCGGATTCGGCCGCGAGGCGCACGCCTCCGCCGAGCACGGATCGTGCCTTGGCGAGGTCGACGTTCACAGGGGCGGGCACCACTGCCATGACGAGGTCGCCGTTCAGTTTGAGGATCACCGATTTGGCGAAGTCCCAGCCGCTGACGCCTTCTGCGTGAGCCACCTCGTGAGCGGGAATGGCCCGCTCGTGGGTGTGGACCTCGTACGTAACGTCGTTCTCCTCGAGGTATTCGTGCACCCTTGGCACCGTCATGTTCAACCTCCGGGCGCGGGGGGTCCCCGCAGATGGCATCCGATTCCGGTTACAAGCCTGCCCGGGGACGGGGTCCCCTCCACCGGCTCCCGGACCCGTCCGTTGGCCTAGGCCCAGACAAGACGTCACCCGATCCCGAGACCGGTCATGAAGGCGCGGATCGTCAGGCCGAAGGCGACGAAGGCACCCAGCGCGATCGGGACGTAGTCGTAGTCCTCTCGGCGCAACGCGTAGAGGCGTCCCGCAACCACCGCGATCAGTGGGAACAGCGAGCCGTACACGTAATGGAGCCAGTCTCCGACGCGATTGCCCGTGACGAGGAGCAGTATGCCGAGGCCGATCTGCACGACGAGCACCGTCTCGGTGTAATAGAGCACCCCCCAGAACAGCTTTCCCAGTCCGCGACGACGGAAGAGTCGCGCCAGGCCCCCGTAGACGGCGAGGACGAGGAACGCCACGACGAGCGACGCCCCGACGTAGAAGTGGACCGTGTCCATGGCGGGGTCAGCGGCTGTTGCCGAGGTGGGTTGCAGCGGCGTCGGCGAGGCGGAGGATCTCCATGGGTAGCGGGAAGATGAGGGTGGAGTTCCGCTCCGCCGACACCTCGGCCATGGTGGCGAGCACGCGCAACTGCATCGCAGCGGGATGTAGTTCGAGTGCGGCAGCGGCGTCCGCGAGGCGCTGAGCCGCCTCGAATTCGCCTTGGGCGTGGATCACCTTCGCACGCCGCTCGCGCTCCGCCTCGGCCTGACGGGCCATCGCACGCCGCATCATCTCGGGCAGCTCGACATCCTTGACCTCGACGAGCGTCACCTTCACGCCCCAAGGATCGGTCAGGTCATCGATGATGCGCTGGAGTTCGGCGTTGATGTCGTCGCGGTTCGTGAGCAGCTCGTCGAGGTCGATCTGGCCGATGACGCTGCGCAGGGTGGTCTGGGCCACCTGGGAGGTGCCGAAGAGGTAGTTCTCGATCGCGAGCACGGCTTTCACGGGATCGACCACGTTGAAGTACGTCACGGCATTGACGCGGACGGTGACGTTGTCCTTGGTGATGATGTCCTGTGACGGGACGTCCATCGTGACGGTCCGAAGACTGACGATCTGCATGCGGTCGACGACCGGGATGAGGAAGAAGAGTCCCGGGCCTTTCGCGCCCAGGATGCGACCGAGGCGGAAGATCACGCCCCGCTCGTACTCCTGCACGATTCGCACCGCGCTCACGAGCAAGGCAGCCACGAGCACGGCCACGACGACGATTCCGATGAAGACGGGGCTCACGACGCGTCCTCCTCCGGTTCGACGATGAGCTCGAGGTTGCGGCGTCCCACCACCCGCACGTTAGCGCCGGCACGGAGAGGCCCTCCGGTGCTGCGGGCGTTCCACCACGCCCCAGCCACGAACACCTGGGCTCCCGCGTCGTCGACCCGTCGCACTTGTCCCACCGAGCCGACCAGCGCGTCAGCGCCCGAGGCAGGGGGCCGGCGGCGCGAGCGCGCCGCGAGTACGGCCAGCCCAGCCGCCACCAGCCCGCAGAGGACCACGGTCGGGGCGAGCACGGCGATGTGGACCCCGATCCCGGTGGGGCGCTGGAAGAGGAACAGCCCGGCGAGCAGAAGCGAGACCGCCCCGCCGGCGGCGAGCACGCCAATGCCCGCAACGAACAGCTCGGCGACGAACAGGGTCGCGGCGAGTGCGAGCAGCGCTGCGCCGACGAGGTTGACGGGCAGCACCGACAGCGCGAACAGGCCCAGCAGCAGCGAGATCACCCCTACGATGCCGGCCGCTCCGATACCGGGTTGAGCCAGCTCATACAGCAGTGCGAGGGTTCCGAGCGACATGAGGAGGAAGGCGATGTTGGGGTCGGCGATGGTCTGGAGCAGACGGCGCACCATCGGGGTGTCGTAGACCACCAGCTCGGCGTTTGCGATGTGGAGCGCCACCAGGCGGTTGTCTCCCAGCACGACCTCCCGCCCGTCGACCTCGGCGAGCAGTTCGGGGCGGCCGTTCGTGAGCAGGTCGACGACGCGGAGCTCGACGGCCTCCTCCGCCGCGAGAGAGCGTCCCTCTCGCACCGCCTGTTCCGCGAACTCGGCGTTGCGCCCTCGCAGCTCGGCGAGGGTCCGGGCGTAGGAGACGGCGTCGTTGACGACCTTGTCGAGCACTTCTCCGCCCTCGAGGTCGATGGGGGTGGCGGCGCCGATGTTCGTACCGGGAGCCATCGCGGCGACGTGCGCAGCGCTCGTGATGAGATAGCCGGCCGAGGCCGCCCCCGCGCCTGGCGGGGAGACCCACACGATGACCGGCACCTCGGCGTTCAGGAACGTCTTGACGATGGCGCGCATCGAGGTCACGAGCCCGCCGGGCGTGTCGAGGCGTACGAGAAGTGCCGTGTGGCCGTCCCGTTGTGCGATCGCGACCGCGTCGGTGAGGTGGTCGGCCATGACCGGGGTGACCGCCCCCGACGCCTCGGTGAAGAGCACGCTCGCCTCTTCCGGGGCGGTCGGGTTGGTCGCGGCATACGTCGCCGGAGGGGCGCCTGCCAGCGCCAGCCCGCAACTGACGAGCACTGCTGCGACGAGGGCAAGCGGCCTCATGACCCTTATCCTCGCCTATCCGCGTCTTCGGGGCGCGACGGTTGCGTGCAACGGCGTGACGGTGACAAGGATCGGCGTCAGAGACAAGGAGGTCGGCATGCTGGCGGCGTTCTCGGTGACACCGCTCGGGGTCGGTGAGTCGGTCGGTGAGCTCGTCGCCGAAGCGGTGAAAGTCGTGCGCGACTCAGGCCTTCCGAGCGAGACGAACGCGATGTTCACGAACCTCGAAGGCGAGTGGGACGACGTCATGGCGGTCATCAAACGCTGCGTCGAAGTCGTCGCCGGCAAGGCCCCGAGGGTCAGCGTCGTCATCAAGATCGACCACCGCCCCGGCGTCGATGGCGGTCTCGAGTCCAAGGTGGACTCGGTCGAGCAGCGCCTGCGGTAAGGCGCCGAGGCAAACGCGGGCGGGGCCCCGAGCGGGAGGGATAGCCTGGGAGCGTCCGAGGCCCGCTGACCGGAGGTCCGAGGTGAAGCCGCCCAGGGTGAGCGTGAGACCGCCGCAGGACCGCCAGCCCGCCCTACCGGCGCCTGGAATCGAGCGGGAGACGGCCTACGCGGGCAACGATCGCTGGGCAGGACTTGCGCGCACGCAGCCCGGGATGGTCTCCGGTTGGCACCACCACGATGGATGGGACACCTACGCGTACGTCGTGAGCGGCAAGCTGAGGCTCGAGTTCGGGCCCGATGGCTCGGAGACGGTCGAGGCAGGACCGGGGGACTTCGTGCACGTTCCCGCCCACACGGTGCACCGGGAAGGCAATCCGAGCGACCAGGTGGCGGACGTCATCGTCTTC
The DNA here is from genome assembly GCA_046263195.1 of Nitriliruptorales bacterium. Classification (GTDB taxonomy): domain Bacteria; phylum Actinomycetota; class Nitriliruptoria; order Nitriliruptorales; family JAHWKO01; genus JBHELG01. The sequence continues at coordinate 30,917 of JBHELG010000060.1, forward strand.
CGCGTCGGAGACGGCGAGATCGTCGTCGAGGTGGACGGCCCGGACCCGGGGTAGGCAGCGCCGATCCGAGGCTCCCCCTGACGAAGGCAGGGGCACGCCCGCGCCGGGCCCACAGGCACAGGCCCATCGGTTCTTGCCAACCGGTCAGGATCGGTTAGTCCTGCGGCGCTGAGCGGTGGCGATCTTGGCGCAGGCGGTCCGGAGGGCAGCCAGTTCCTCTTCCTCCAGGTCGGTGAGCCGCTCCCGCAACACCCGCACCTCCACCTCACCGGCGCGCTCCAGCGCTTCTCGTCCTTGCTGGGTGAGAGCGGCGAACGTGCCGCGCCGGTCCGAGGGACAGAGCTCACGCCGCGCCAGCCCCGCCCGTTCCATCCGGTCCACGAGACGGGTGAGCCCGCTCTTTGTGACCGGAAGCAGCTCCGCGAGCTCCTGCATGCGTAGCCGCCGCCCGGGCGCCTCCGCGAGCCGGGCCAGGACCTCGTAGGTCAGCAACGGCAGCTCGCAAGAAGACTCGAGAGCCTCATCGAGGGCTCGCGACAGTGCCGCATGGGCACACATGAATGCCCGCCACGCCGCCACCTGCGGTTCACGACACCGCTCCATGGAGCAAGGATACCAACCGCCTGATTGCCTAGTCGACTGTTGACAAAGCAACATATGGGGCTACCTTGCTGGCAAGCATCCGAACACGAACTGGAGTCGTAGGTCATGCCTGAGCTACGGACCCTCACGCTGCCCGTTCTGCCGCTCGACCACGGGGTGGTGCTGCCGCACATGGTGGTGACGGCGGCCATCGACAGCGCCGACGCGCGCGCCGCCATCGACGCCGCCAGCGCCGGCGAACGCCTCCTACTCCTGCTGCCTCGCGTCGAAGGCAGATTCGGACGCATCGGCACGGTCGCCAAGCTCGAGGACACGGGAACGCTCCCGAGCGGCGTCGACGTCGCCGTTGTCCGGGGCCTCCACCGCGGGATCGTTCGCACCGGAGTGGCCGGCGCGGGCGAGGTCCTACGGGTCGAGGTCGAACCGGCACCGGACCCCGAGGTCGTATCCGAGCATGCTCGCGACCTGGCCCACAACTACCGGGCCCTCGTCGAGAGCATCCTCGAGGCTCGCGGTGAGCCGCGGGTGGCCGAGATGATGCGGGGCATCGCGCACCCCGGCCAGCTCGCCGACCTCTCCGGCTACTCGCCCGACCTGTCCTACGAGCAGAAGGCGCAGGTGCTCGACACCCTCGACGTCGAGCGTCGACTCGAGCTCGTCATCGAGTGGGCTCGCCAGACCCTCGCAGAAATCGAGCTGAAGGGCCGCATCCGGTCCGAGGTCACCGACCGCATGGAGCGGACCCAGCGCGAGTACCTCCTCCGTCAACAGCTCGAAGCCATCCGAAAGGAGCTCGGCGAGGAAGACGAGGACGTCGTCGAGGAGTACCGGCGCCGCATCGCCGAGGCCGGCATGCCCGACGAGGTCCGCAAGCAGGCGGAGCGCGAACTTGCCCGTCTCGAGCACACCCCGCCGCAGAACCCCGAACACGGCTGGATTCGCACCTACCTCGACTGGATGGTCGACCTCCCCTGGGCGACCCGCAGTGACGACCAGCTCGACCTCGCCGAGGCACGGCGCATCCTCGACGCCGACCACACCGGTCTCGACGACGTCAAGGACCGCATCCTCGAATTCCTCGCGGTGCGCAGGCTGCGTGAAGAACGCGGGCTACAACCCGTCGAGGGTGGCCGCGGTTCGGGCGCGATCATCACGCTCGTCGGACCACCCGGCGTGGGCAAGACCTCTCTCGGCGCGTCGGTCGCTCGGGCGCTGGGCCGCAAGTTCGTCCGCGTGTCGCTCGGTGGCGTCCGCGACGAGGCCGAGATTCGCGGCCACCGTCGCACCTACGTCGGGGCGCTGCCGGGACGGATCGTGCGGGCGCTGAAAGACGCGGGCACCGCCAACCCCGTCATCATGCTCGACGAGATCGACAAGCTGAGCGCCGGCGGCTGGTCCGGTGACCCCGCCGCGGCCCTGCTGGAGGTTCTCGACCCCGCGCAGAACCACACCTTCCGCGACCATTACCTCGACGTCGACCTCGACCTGTCCGAGGTGCTGTTCATACCGACGGCGAACATCGTGGAGACCATCCCCGGGCCGCTGCTCGACCGCATGGAGATCATCCGCCTGGACGGCTACACCGAGTACGAGAAGCTGGCCATCGCCCGGGATCACCTGCTGCCACGCCAGGTGGAACGCAACGGCCTACGCCCCGAGGAGGTCGAGTTCACGGACGCGGCGCTGCGCTCGGTCATCCTCGATCACACCCTCGAGGCGGGGGTGCGCAATCTCGAACGCGAGCTCGGAAAGGCGATCCGCAAGGTCGCCACGAAGTTGGCCGGGGGAGCGATGACGGCGCCCATCGTGGTCGACGCCGAGGACGTACGGACCTATCTCGGCAAGCCGAAGTTCCACTTCGAGGCCGCCGAGCGGACTGCCGTTCCCGGCGTCGCGACCGCACTCGCCGTGACCGGGGCCGGAGGCGACGTACTGTTCGTCGAGGCGACCCGCATGCCGGGAGACGCCGGCCTGACACTCACCGGTCAACTCGGTGACGTCATGAAGGAGTCGGCGCAGATCGCACTGTCCTATGTCCGGTCCCATGCCGACGAGCTCGGGCTCGGCGGAAAGCTGGATGGTCACGTCCACGTGCACGTCCCGGCCGGCGCGGTTCCGAAGGACGGACCCTCCGCAGGCGTGACCATCGTCACCGCCCTCGCGAGCCTACTCAGCGGCCGCCCGGTTCGGTCCACGGTCGGCATGACCGGGGAAGTCACCCTGCAAGGCCGAGTGCTGCCCATCGGCGGCGTGAAGCAGAAGGTGCTCGCCGCCCACCGTGCTCGGCTCGAAGAGGTCGTCCTGCCCAAGCGCAACGAGGCCGACCTCGACGAGGTGCCAGAGGCGGTGCGCAACGAGCTCACCTTCCACCTCGCCTCGGACATCAGAGACGTGCTGGCAGTCGCACTCGAAGGTGAGGGTGAGACGGAACCGCTGGCAGCCTGACCCACGTCGCTGGTCTCCTTCCCGCGAGCCGGTGACAGTTCGTCGGCAACCCCTCGCTGATCGTCGCGGCTGAGCGCGCCAGGCTTCGCACCGGCGTACTCATGGAAGGTGGCAGATGCGCATCGGGATCCTCACAGGCGGGGGGGACGTGCCCGGGCTGAACCCCTGCATCAAGGCCGTCGTGAACCGCGTCATGGACGACGGGCACGAGGTGATCGGGATACGTCGCGGCTGGGCCGGGCTGCTGGAATGCCTGCCCGACGACTCGGAGTCGCTCGCGGCCTGCACCCAGCAGCTGGACAAGAGCGTCGTCCGGACCATCGACCGCAGCGGCGGCACGATACTCCACACCTCGCGGACGAACCCGGGACGGGTGCGGGCGGGGGACGTTCCGAGCTTTCTCGCCGATCAGGCGTTGGGCGATGGCCCCTACGACTTCACGAAGTACGTGCTGGAGGTCATCGAACGGCTGAAGCTCGACGTGCTCATGCCAATCGGGGGCGATGACACCCTCTCGTACGGTTTGCGCCTGCACGAGGAGGGGGTGCGGGTCATCGCGATCCCGAAGACGATGGACAACGACGTGCATGGCACGGACTACTGCATCGGCTTCTCGACCGCGGTCAGCCGTAGCGTGCAGTTCATCCACCAGCTACGAACCAGCGCCGGCTCCCACGAACGCATCGCGGTCGTCGAGTTGTTCGGGCGCTACAGCGGGGAGACCTCCCTCGTCTCGGCCTACCTGGCGGGAGTGGACCGGGCGGTCATCTCCGAGGTGCCCTTCGACGCCGAGAAGCTCGCGGGCCTGCTCATGGATGATCGAGCGGCGAACCCGAGCAACTACGCCATGGTGACCGTGTCCGAGGGGGCGCGGCTGCTGGGTGGCACGTTGCAGGTCCGAGGCGAGGAGGACCCGTACGGGCACCGCAAGCTCGGTGGGATCGGACGGGTGACGAGTGAGATGCTGAAAGAGATCACCGGGGTGGGGACCATCGACCAGCAGCTCGGCTACCTCATGCGCTCGGGCAGGCCCGACTCACTCGACCTCATGGTCGCGACCAACTATGCGGTCATGGCCTCTGATCTCGCGCTCGAAGGGTCGAAGGGCCGGATGGTGGCCCTGCGCATGGGCACCTACATCAACGTGCCCATCACGGTCATCCGCGAGGGAGCGAAGCGGGTCGACGTCGACGCGCTGTACGACGTCGAGGCGTACCGGCCCAAGGTCCGCCACGTGGCGGGCAAACCCATGTTCCTCTACTGAGATCGCGGGCCTCCCGGCACGAGCACGCGCTCGAGCAACGGCGAAGGCGCGTACCCGCGCCGGCCGCAGTGCGGGGGCGAAGCATGCGTGTCCGCATCCGCTCATCGACAGTAAAATCGCCCCGTGCAGCCGCAATGCCCGGGGGCGAAGACGGCGAGAGGATTTTCGCAGGGTCGGCGTCACCTCCTGGGCCCGTAGCTCAATCGGTCAGAGCGCCGGACTCATAATCCGTCGGTTCCGGGTTCGAGCCCCGGCGGGCCCACCAGCAAAACCGCAGGTGAGGGCGGGTTTTAAACTCCAAAGGTGCCTCGCATGCGGTCGCGCAGGCG
>JBHELG010000061.1:0-4955 GCA_046263195.1 Nitriliruptorales bacterium
CTTGTCGGCTTTGCGAGCGAACTCTTCCACCACCGCAACCAGCACGGGCGACGCTCCCTGATCGCTCCGCACCGCGTCCACGGCGGTCTCGATCTTGAGCCGAGCCTGATGCAAGCGCTCCGCGGTCGTTGTCATGAGCGCAGGCTATCCCTCACCACATGCACCCGGTCGAGAGCGGACCCACACGGCGAAGCTCGCTCCCGGGTCAGTCCACGGGCTCGACGCGGAATCCTTGATGGTCGGCGACGACGACCACTCCGGCGCCCTTGACCATCGCCGGGACGATCTGGCCGGTCAGGCCGAGCACGGCGGCTTCGTTGGTGGGGCTGTGACCGACGACCAACGCCCCGGCCCCTTCGGGTAGCGCTTCGAGGACCGAACCGAGGGCGGCACCGAGTGACGCCGAGTCCTCGTCGACCAGTTCGGGGTCAGCGGACCGCAGGGCGGCGAGGTCGCCGCTGCCCGCTTTCCGGTAGGCGTCCCGCCAGCGGTCCTCGACCTGGGAGCGCAGCCGCGGCTCGACCACCACCCCACCCGGGACCCTCTGGCCCAGGGTGGCGAGGAAGCAGCCCAGCGTCTGGGTGGCCCGCTGCGCCCCGCTGGACACCAGAACGTGGTAGTCCCCTGCAAGGCGCCGCCCGATGGCAAGAGCCGCTTGCACCCCCGCGTGGGTGAGCGCATCGCCGTCGTTGTCGGTGTGGCGCCTGAGCTCGACGTATCTGGCCACGACACCTCCTCGCCTCTCCGTCCCCTGTCCCGGTCTAGCCTCGACGGGGAACCTCCAGAAAGGGGGGGCGGCGTGGAGTTCTCTTCAGTTCCGATCGAAAAACCCGAAGACCTCAACCTCATCCTCGGGCAGTCCCACTTCATCAAGACGGTCGAGGATCTCTACGAGACGCTGGTGGGAGCCTCGCCCCACCTCCGCTTCGGCATCGCCTTCTGCGAATCGTCGGGACCCCGGCTGGTCCGCCGAGCCGGCAACGACGACGAGCTCGTCGACCTCGCCACCCGCAACGCCCTGGCCATCGGAGCGGGCCACGCCTTCATCGTGTTCCTCCGAGAGGGATACCCGGTGAACGTCCTGAACCAGGTGAAGCAGGTCCCGGAGGTCTGCCGGATCTACTGCGCCACCGCCAACCCCGTCGAGGTCCTCATCGCCGAAACCGACCAGGGTCGCGGCATCATCGGCGTGATCGACGGCGGCCCGCCCCTCGGAGTCGAAACCGACGACGACATCGCCGCCCGAAAACAACTTCTCCGCGCCATCGGCTACAAGCTCTAACGTCCCCTACGGAACCGCCCAGCGCCCCCCGTCTTGAGGTTCGCCGTAGGCATCGGCGGGAGGCTCCACCCGAAAGGCCGTAACCGTCGATCTGGGGCAACGACCCCGGCCTACTCAGGGCCCACCGTGGCGCGATAGATCGCCGATTCGGCGCTCACAGGTGTTGTGATTCGGTGTGCGCCGAGGCGTCATGGCGTCCGCTCCGCACGGGGCGGGAGCCGGTTCCGCTGCGATGAACCGCCCCCACGGATGGCCGGTCATTGGTGTCCCATCGCTCGGGGCCGCTCTAGGACCCGGCCGCACTGGGGCGTCCTCGCTGCCGGCCGGTGCCGCCAGGCGGCTGAGAGAGCCTGGGGAGCACTCGGCGGCCGGCAGGCGGTCTTCGTCGTGACTAGTTCGGGGTCACCTCTCGTAGGGTGCCCTTCTCGATCTCGTAGACGAAGCCCCGGACCGAGTCCTTGTGGGGGATGAAGGGGCTGGCCTGGATACGCCGGATGGACTGACGGACGTCCTCGTCCACGTCCGGGAAGGCCTCCAGGGCGAAAGCTGGCCGGATCCCCGTGTCGGCCAGGATTTGGGTTTTGACCTGGTCGTCGGAGAAGGTCAGCATGCCGCAGTCGGTGTGGTGGATGAGGATGATCTCCCCGGTGCCAAGTAGGCGCTGGGAGATCGTAAGCGAGCGGATGGCGTCGTCGGTGACCACGCCGCCGGCGTTGCGGATGACACGGGCATCGCCTTCTTGCAGACTGAGGAGGCCGTAGGGGTTCAGGCGGGCGTCCATGCAGGCCAGCACGGCCACCTGCTTTCCGGGAGGCATGGGCAACCCGCCCTTGTCGAACGCGTCGGCGTAGCGCTGCGCGTTCTGGAGCAGCTCGTCAGTCACGCTCATAGCAGACTCCCTTCCGGGTGTCGTCGGCTCCTGCTCGGACGTTACGACTTCCGCCGCTTCCCTGCACCCCGGGTCCTGCACAACCTTCGGGGTCCCCGAACGCCTGGCATCGCAGCCTCGTTCGGGGACAGCGCGTGAGGATGAGGCGGCCGGAAGTTACCGTGGGGCGTATGCCGATCCTCCCGGTCGCGTTCGCCGGAGGCGACGAGGGCGCCTGGCGCGTTCGAAGCGTTGCGGCGGTCGTGGGCGCGCCTCTTCCCACGGTCGGGCGCTTGGCGGTTCTCGAAGGGCCCCGCGCCGCTCCCGTAGGCGCCATCTGGACACTTTTCGGGGTGGTCGGCCACGAGCGGTACGTCGAGGGGCGGGAGCACGAAGAACTAGCTGCCCGTTCACCGGGCCTCGGGCGGCCCGAGGCGACGAGGGCGGCCCTGATCCCGATCAGGAAGTCAGAGGTCTGGTGGGCGCTCCCCCAGGACGAGCGGCGGGCGATCTTCGAGGAGCGGTCCCGACACATCGCGACGGGCCTGATGTACCTTCCGGCCGTGGCGCGCCGCCTGCACCACAGCCGGGACCTCGGCGAGCCATTCGATTTCCTCACGTGGTTCGAGTTCGCACCTGCCGACGAGGCCGGGTTCGACGAACTGGTCGGCGTATTGCGAGCGACCGATGAGTGGGCCTTCATCGAGCGCGAGGTCGATGTCCGCCTGGAGCGTTAGGGGCACCCCACTGGAGCGCACCGGAAAGATGCCAGAACTCTCAGATTGCTACTCCCAGCCGCTCAGAATTGGCAGGGATCCGATGCCGCGCATCGAACCATTGACACCGAACGACGACATTCGGCCGAGCCAGAGCCACACCGATCGGAACCGCGGGCGCGGAGTGATAGCGGACAGGTCCGCCACACTCCGCCAGCGTGCTTGATCTTGACGTTCGAGCGTTCGAAAGCCGGGCACCACCCACCTCGCCTTTGCTTGGCGGAGTGGATGGTCCTCGGCGGAGATCTAGCCCGTCACGTGGAAGTAGTTGTGGACCCGCATGACCTGAGGCGGCCGGAACTCGAAACCCGCCTTCTGGAGCGCGTCGCGGAAATCGGTTGCGTCGTAGCCCGCGCGCAGTTGCTCCTCGGTCTCGTAGCAGTTCACGACCCGGATACCGGCGTCGGTCTCCATGCAGTAGTGCGAGATGAGCCCGGGCAGCGGACGTTCTCGTCGCCCAAGCAAGGCCACGACCTGGTCGTACTTCGCGAGGAGTTCCTTCGAGTCGCCGTCGATGTTGGTAGCTCCAACGAAGGGCATCCGAGACCCCCTTTCTGGGCGTGCGGCACCCGGCCCGTACCCTACACCGGGAGTGTTCTCGGCCTGTCGCCGCCTGCGGCATGACGTGCTCGGTCATGGCGGCGATGCACTCGAGTTGTCACCATCGGGCAGCTCCTAACCCGAGCGCATAGAAAAGGTGGCGTCGCTGCCGGGGCCACGCCGATTGGCACGTCCCCGGTCGTTCGCCTTTGCGCTATCTGACGAATACGGTCCCGTCTCGCTCGACGACCTCACCTCGACCCAACGGGAGCGCCCTGGTCAACAGGCGGTAGGCGGCGTCGATGCCCGGGATCTTGGCGAAGACGCCCTGCGGGCCGCGCATCATCCGCCCTGTGGCGACGTCGTATCGGGCACCATGCCACGGACACACCAAGCAGCCCTCTCGGTCGATCGACCTGTGGGCGAGGTCGGCGCCCAGGTGCCGACAGCGCCGGGTGAACCGCCCTGGATCCAGGGCGGTTCATTTCGTGGGTGCTGACGGGCGTCTTAGCGGCTTCGTCGATGGGGAGCACCCGGACGCGGCACGGGGTGCTGATCTGCGCCCGGTACCGTTGGCGGCCTCGGCGCCGCTTGGGACGGATGTGGCTTCGTCGGCTCCGAGATGACCGGGCCAAGTCGCTGGTGCGCCGAGCAAGGCTCGACGGCAGCCTTCTCCAGGCTGCTCAGAGCTTCACGATGGGGCAGGTCAACGTGCGGGTGATCCCGTTCGTGAGATGCAGCCGGGAGACCACCATCTTGCCGAGGTCGTCGAGACTGTCAGCCTCGGCCTGGACGATCACGTCATAGGGGCCGGTGACGTCCGCGGCGGAGATGACCCCCTCGAGTCGGGCGACCTCCGCGGCCACACGGGCGGCCATGCCCACCTCGGTCTGGATGAGCACGTATGCCCTGACGGCCACGAAGCCCCTCTCGCCGGCTCCAGCGACGCCAATGATACCGACTGACCGGCCGAACGGATATCGGTGGTGGCACCACTGGCTGCACCGACGGGCCCGGCACCGGGCAGGCCCCGCCCACCAAACGGACACGACCTCCGAGCCCCGCCCCCCGTGGGCCCCCCTCATGGGGAGATGGGTGGGCTCGTCCCCGTCCTAGGACGACAGTCGGGTTTGGCGCTCACCAAGGGACCAGACCGATCAACGAGATCCAGCCAGCCGCCCCTTAGCGGTGCGGCGACGCCCTCCTTTGACCATGACGGCATATCGGTCTAGCCGCAATCGCGTCGGAGCCGCGCGATGCACGCCGGGTCCCAGTGGCCCTACGACGGGTGGCTCCTTCCGCAACCGGCAACTCGGCCATCCTCGATGGCCAGCCCGGTGCCTAGCACAAGGTACTCCGGTCGCCAACTACTAGCAACTTGTTTCTAGAAAACAGTTGCTATAATCTCCTGGCATTGGAGGACTGGAACTTCCTCACCAACCACGCGCGGGTCCTGCTCTGCATCGCCCACGATCCCGTTGTACGCCTG
>JBHELG010000062.1:0-6879 GCA_046263195.1 Nitriliruptorales bacterium
CGACCGCAGCTGCGCGACTGCGACGGGAAGGCGGTGTAGAGGGGCAGCTATGCGGACGACCGCCCCCCCGGCGCCCTCCACCTGCTGTCGCCGGAGCCGAGTCATCCTCGTGTTGTCATAGCTGGCAACGCCGTCGGTGCCCATGGCCTCCCGCAAGTACGGCATGCCGGCGAGCACGGTCTCGATCACGTCGGGTGGTGGAGCGCCCTGCGGCGGCGCCGAAGGCTCGCGACGCCCCATACAGACGCCCGACCAGGAACCGAGCTCTCGCTGTCCCGGCTTCCAGCGCATGAGCCAGAACGAGCGCAGCCATTCGGCGAACCGCCACATGACGGCACCGTGAGCCCCGGACCTGACGAACTCCTGCATGGCGTGCGGACTACGCCACACGCTGATCGTCCAGAACTCTGTCGGCCCTGCCACGACGCTGGCCCAGCGCAGGACCCCCTCCGTCGCGGCCAGCTGGCGGCGGATACGCAACGTGGCCAACATCATGGCCGGGAAGAATCGGACGCTGCGCAGCTTCGAGTGGGTGGTGACGACGAGCAACCTCTCCGGCCGCGACACGGGACGGGACTCCTCCTACGGGACTGGTGCGGCGAGCACTCCGTCCAGGAACGCGACCAAGCGGTCGATCTCGGCTCGGACCTCCTCCGAGGGAGCTGCGGTCACCGCCATCCCCGCTCGGTCGGCGTCCGCCACCGAGGGGTCGTAGGGGATGATCCCGGCCAACGGCACCTTGAACTCGGCGGCCGTGCGCTCGAAGAACTCCGCGTCGCCCGGCAACCGGGCCTTGTTCCCGACCCCGTAGACGCGGGGGATACCGAGCTCCTCGGCGAGGGTGATGGTCCGGGCGGCCGTGAGCACCGACTTGCGACTCGGTTCCATCACCACGAGGAGCAGGTCCGCGTACGCAAGTGTGCCTCCGGAGCGGCTGAGGTGCTCGAGGCCCGCCTCCATGTCGATGACGGTGACGTCCGCCTCCCCGTCGATGGCCTCGTCGAGGAGGCTACGAACCGTGGCATGACCCCCACACGTGCAACCCGCCCCGGCCTGGTCGACGCGCATGGCGGTGAGAAGGGTGGGCCCGGCAGGGGTCTGCCGGCCGTAGTCTGCGATGAGGGCGGCGGCAGTGACGTCTCTCGAGCCTTGTCCGACGAGGAGCGAACGCGGGAGGGTCGGAATGGCCTCCGTCTGCTGGAGCGTCAGCCCGAGCGAGATGCCGAGGTTCGGGTTCGAGTCGGTGTCTATGGCGACCACCGAGCGCCCTCGAGCTGCGTACGCCTCGGCGACGAGCGCGGAAACCGTCGTCTTGCCCACTCCGCCTTTGCCGACGATCCCGACCTTCATGGGCTCTTCCTCCCTGTGTCGTGTGTGCCGTCCCTCGGTGATGCTTGCGAGCTGGTCCTGCCCTCACTGTACGCAGAGGTCACTCGACCGTCGAGCGGTCGAGTCGGCAGCCCATCGTGTAGTGACGGTCTTGAGCCTGTTTTCGGAGAGGTCGTAGTAACGGTCTTGGGCCTGACAGGAGCCGAGGCCGCCGGTGGTGCGCTTCAGCTTGCTCCGGTAGCTTGGAGTGACGCATCGAGCTGCTCGGTGAGGTAGCTCACAGGATTCGAAGCAGGTGGCTTAGTGTGACCGAGAGCAAGCCAGAGACCCAGGACACGGATGCCGCCGGGAGTGCGGGGGAGCTCGCTGATCCTGCCGGCGAAGACGCCTCGGCCCTGACCCTCGATGAGCTCGTGGCCCGGCTCGAGGAGCTCTTCGGGAAGCTCGAAGAACTGGACGAGCCTGCTCGGGGAATCGTGTTCGAGTTCCTCGACGGCGTCGACCTCCTCCACCGCGAGGCGGTCTACCGGCTCGGCCTCGCCCTTTCGGACCGGGTGGTCGAGCTGCGCGAAGACCCGGCTGTGGCCTGGCTGTTCGACGCCTACGGGGTGGGGGTCGACGAGCATGCCGTTGTCGAGGCCGCGCTCGAATCCATCCGTCCCTACATTCACTCGCACGGGGGCGACATCGAGGTTCTCAGCGTCGACTCGGGGGTCGTGCACGTGCGCATGTCCGGGGCCTGCTCGGGTTGCACGGCCTCGGCGATCACCCTGAAGCAGGGCGTCGAGGACGCGCTGCAGTCGGGCTTCCCGGGCTTCGTGGCCCTCACGGTCGAAGAGGATCACGCCGCACCCCACCCACCGCCTGGCGCGACGCTCCTGCAGATCCAGCCTCGGCCCAGTTGAGCGCTGCCGGAACCGACTGACTCAGTCCCATCGGATCCCAAGCTCCGCGACGATGCGCCGCACCTCTTCGACTGCCACTTCGACGGCGCGCGCGACCTCTGGTGACAGTCCCACGCCAAGCTGGTCTGGATCGGAAAGCTGGCAGCCGACCAGGAGCGTGTACTCGGGCAGCACGCCGAGGGCACCGGCGATCATGAAGGTGCGCTCGGGGGTGGCGTAGTGCATGTCCGCCAGCTCGTCACGCCGCTGGGACAGCGGCAGGCTTGTGACGTCGAGGACGTCGGGACGGAGGACGAGCAGCGTGCCGGGAGGACGGTCGAGGTCGACCGCATCCACGACGATGAGAGCGTCGACCTCCTCGAAAAGCTTCTGGACGAGGTGTATCCCGCCGATCCCGATCTCGACGACTTCAACCCCGTCGGGAAGGGGTTCTTCGAGGAGCCGCTGAGCCACGACGACTCCGAAGCCATCGTCGCCTCTCAGGACGTTGCCAAAGCCCGCCACCACTACCCGCACGTCGTCGTCCAATGATCGAACGCTCGTAGGATGAAAACATGACAGACAATATCCAGGAGCGCATCGCCGAGCTGCGCGGCCGCCTTCTCAGCTTCCGCGCGGACCGCTTCCCCGTCGAGCACGCCGTCGCTCAGTTCCATCTCGGGACGACGCTCATCGAGGCCGGAAACCCTGAGGGCGCGATCCCCATGCTCCGCTCCGCAGCCGACCTCTTCGAGCGGCAGGGAATGGCGGTCGAACAGGCGAAGGCGAAGAACATGCTCGGAGCCGCGCTGCGGACGGCCGGTCGGTTCGGCGAGGCGGCGGATGCGTTCGCCCTGGCCGGGGAGCTGTTCGAGGCCAACGATCAGCCGCTCGAGCGCGGGGCCGCCTTGTTCAATCTCGGTCTCGTGCGTCGGGACCTCGGTGATCTCGAAGCCGCCGCTGAATGCTTTCAGCGGGCAGGGGGGCTGTTCGACGACGGTGGCCGCTCGGCGCAGGCGTCCGCAGCGGCGCGAGAGCTTGGGACCACTCAGTTCGCAGCCGACCGGCTCGACGAGGCCCGCCAGGCTCTCGAACGCGCGATCGAGCTGGCACAGCGGGCGGCCGACCATGCCGGTCTTGGCGCCACCGCCAACGCCCTCGGAATCGTCGAGCTCGCGTCGGGTCGAACCGAGGCGGCAGTTTCGGCCTTCCTGAGCGCGCTGGGCGCGAACCCGAGAACCCTGCGAGCCGAGGGCTACAGCATGGCGAAGGCGAACCTTGCTCTCGCCTACGAGCAGGGCAACGACGCTCCTCGGGCCCGACTTGCCGCCCGCCAGGCGCTCGCCACCCCCACCGCCCCGACTCCGGTGCGCGACCAGGCCAGCGGCGTCCTCTCGCGGCTCGGAGACGACGGGACGGGAGACCTCCTCGTCGTGCTCGACGAGGAGCCCCAGGCGAGGTGGTCCGTGCTGATGCGGGAGGAGCTCATCCGCTGGGTCGAGTTGGACGCCGCCGAGCGCAAGGCGGAATCGAGGGCCTGGGTGGAGGGGGTGCTGGCGCGACCTGATGTGAGCGTCGAGCTCACCCAGGCGTGGCTCGAGGTACTGCTCGAGCTGCCACCCGAGTCCATGGAGAAGCTCATCCGCAGCACGATCGAAGCCCTGCGCACGTTCGATGCAGAGCCCGTCGAACTCATCCGAGATCAGGTGTCCCGGGCCATGGCACGATTCTTTATTCCGCAATGGGACCGTCTGCGGGAGACCTTCAACCGGCTGGCGCAAGAGCTCGGCGAGGAGCCGGCATGGGGCTAGGGAGCGACCTCTCCTCGGAGTCGCTGGAGGAGGCCATGCCCGGCCGGCCCGTGCGGGCCTACCCGGCAATCCTGTCCACCTCGGCGGACGCGTTCGCCTGGGCACGAGCCGGTGCACCGGAAGGGGCGCTCGTCGTGGCGGACTACCAGGCATCACCGCGCGGCCGAGCGGGGCTGCCATGGGAGGTGCGCCCCGGTGAGGGCCTGGGCTTCTCCCTCGTGCTGCGTCCCGAGCTGCCGCCGGAACGCGAAGGCTGGCTCTACACCGTGGCCGTCTCGGGGATCGCTGACGTCCTTGGCGCCGAAGCGAAGATCCGCTGGCCGGACGAGGTCTATCGTCACGGGACGCGAGCAGCCGGCATCGGAGTACACGTCGAGCTCGCGCCCCAGGCCACGAGCTGGGCGGTGGTGACCGCGCTCGTGCACGAGGCGCGACCGGCGCGCGGGCCGCTCCTCGCCCGCTTGGTCGCAGCAATAGAGGAGCGCTACCACAGTGACGCCGAGTCCGTCCTCTCGGATTACCTGCCCCGCTGCGAGACGCTGGGGAGGCGACTGCGGGCCCGTCTCATACCCTTGGGTCCGAGCGGGCCCCAGGTCGTGGGGGTGGCAGTCAACTGCCTCGACGACGGGGCGCTCGTCTTGGAGACCGACCGTGGCAGTCGCGTGGCCGTCCGGCCACAGAATCTCGGCCTCCTCGAGGAAGCCCTCTGAGTGAACCAGCGGAGGCGGCACCGTTTGGCGCCGCCTCCAAGTGGTCCTCGCGACCGGCTCCTGTTGTCAGCGTGCGGGCGCGCGTTCTCCGCCGTGCTGCCGGTAGAGGGCGTTGCGCAGCGCCTCGTTCGCCTCGGTGAGGTCACCGTTCAAAGCGGTCATGGTGGACCCCAGCTGATCCGTCTGATTACTGATCGACCACAGGTGTGAGAGGATCGTCCGGAGTTTGGAGTTCACTTGCGCGAGGATGACTATGACCGTGATCAGGTAGGCGGCGAGCACCAAAACGGTGAGGACTGTGCCGATGATCGTGACGATCGCAACCGGTTGCATAACAGTTCCTCCTAGAGGACCCGGCTCAGGGCATTGCCATAGCGCTGAAGGTCGGAAGACACCTGGCCCGCGGACTGTCGTGTCTGGCCCAACTCGCTGATGGCGCCGAGCTGGTTCACCCCGTTCCCCAGGTGCTCGAGGATGTCGTCGGCGTACTTTCCGATCTCGATCACAGGTTTGAGGAGCCCGTGCAGGAGCAGCACGACCACGGGGATGATGACGAACAAGAACACCAAGTTACCGATCCACCAGAGCACCATCGTCTTCTCCTCGGTTCGGTGCTGGCACGCGCCCTATCAGCGCCGCCCGGCGCGGTCCGCTTTGTCGGCGACGCTCGAGGCAAGTCTTCCGATGTCGTCGAGCGCTCCGTTCACTCGCCTCGCGCCGGGTCCGATCTGGCTCACCTGAGACTCCACAGCCCGCACCCCGAAGGCGACGGTGCCGAGGGTGTCGGCGATCGAGCGCAGACGCATGGTGAGGATGATGAGGTAGGCCGCCAGGACGACCACGAGGAGGACCACCTCGATGACGGTGAGGGTTACCAATGTCGTTGTGCTCATCGCTGCCCCAAGAGTTCGTCGTGGCGACGCAGTTCGTCGCGAAGCTCCTCCAGAGTGTGTCCGACCGCGTCGATCTGCCACAAGGTGGCGGTGTTGGCTGCGAACCGGGTGGCGGTGTCCCACAGAACCTGTACGCCTCTGTCGATCTGATTGACGAAACGCAGGAGCAGGCTCAGAAGCAGAATAACCGCGACCAGTACGACGCCCCCGATCCCCAGTGCTATCTGCCAGGCGCTGATCTCCTCGGGAGCGAGCGCGAGAATGGGTATTAGCCCTGTCACCCCTGCTATCTTCGTGCCCATCTGTGCTCCAATTCCTGTCGGGCGCTGCGAGCGTTATCGAGCATCTCCCGAGCCGCCTGGTTGGTATTTTGCAGTTCCCAGGCCGGCAGGGTGGACATCCGCGCGGCGTGGAGTGCACGCGTTCCTTCCCCCGCCTGTCGCGCAATGCGGGATGCGAGTATGAGGATTGTGGCGACGATGATGACCACGACGACGATCACGACGAAGAAGAGCGCGAGACCGACATACCACTGCGTCATGTGCGGCTCACCGAATTCGTGCTCCGCCAGGCGGATTGCCTCTATGGGCGCGGATAGGGGTAAGGACACGGCTCACCTCCTGCAGCAACTGCACCAGTTTTAGCCGCAAGCAGCCTGGTAGATGCGCTCACCACACAAGTCTAAGCTGAACTCGCCAGGCCCGGAAGGACGACCGTGCGTACAGGCGGACGTCCTTCTTGTCGGGCGTCGTCCGAATCGTGGAGCGGGAGCGGCTATGAGGGTGCGCCGAAGGTGGTTGGTGATCGTAGTGAGCGTGGTGCTTGCGGTCGGCATCGTCGCGGCCGGGGCGATTGCCGGCCAGCGGCTCGTGGGACGGAAGCAGCCCAGCGCTGCGCCGGAGAGCACCCAGGATGCCAACAACCCCGCATCCCCGAACCCCGATGAGTTCGTCGAGTTCCGCAACGACGAGCGCGGTGTCGCCATCTCCCACCCCGCGCACTGGAGGCGCATCCCTCGCCCGGATGACCCCAACGTACTCCTCGTGGCGACCGGGGGCCCCCAGGAGTCCTTCCTTCTGCGGGCGATCCCACTCGGCGTCGCGATCCCACCCGAGAAGGTCCCCGAGATGAGGCAGCTCACCGACTCACTGGTGACCGGGGGGGCTGGCGTGCAGCTTCTGACCGAACCGCGACAGATCGAGTTGGCCGGCCTAGGCGGCTTCTACTACCTCTACACGTTCCCCGACCAGCA
>JBHELG010000063.1:0-35129 GCA_046263195.1 Nitriliruptorales bacterium
ACGCCCTCGTCACAATCCTGTCGGCCGGTGATGGTGGCGGGCCGTCACAAACCCGGCCCGACCTGGTGGTGGTCGTCGACCTCGACGCCCTACGCCGCGGCCACACCCACGCAGGCGACCGCTGCCACATCCCAGGAGTCGGCCCCCTGCCGGTCAACGTTGCCCGGCGCATCGCCTCCGACGCCTTCCTCAAAGCGGCAGTAGTCGAGGGCTGTGAGATCCGCAAGGTGAAGCACTTCGGCCGCCCATCCCAGCCGAGCTACGCACCGCCCTCGAGTTGGGGCCCACCGCCCGAATTGGACGGGGCGGTGTGCGTGGAAGAGGGCTGCGGACGACGGGATGGCCTCGAGTGGGACCATGTCGAGCCTCCCGCCCGACGCGGACCCACCTCCTACCACAACCCCGAACCGCGCTGCCGGGCTCACCACCGCGACAAGACCGACCGGGACCGACAGGCCGGCCTGCTCTTCGGACACGATCCTTGACAGGGAATCCCACGGGGAAACCCTCGGCGCCGCGCTCGGGCCGTATGCCAGGGCGAGCTTGAGGGTGCTCGGATGTGTGCAGGCGGTGACAGCGACCCGTTCATTCGGGACGTTTCCGCCAGCGCACCGTAATCTTCGTCGATCACCAAGCACTCACGCACGGCAAGGAGCGTCAGCGTGCGCATGTTCGTCACCGGCGGAGCCGGTTTCATCGGCTCGAACTTCATCCGGTGGGTGCTGGCCACCCAACCCGACGTCCGCATCACGAACTACGACGCACTGACCTACGCCGGGAACCTCGACAACCTCCGAGACGTCGCCGACCTCCCCACCTATCGCTTCGTGCGTGGCGACCTCAACGACGCGGGTCTGCTCGAACAGGTGCTTCCCGGTCACGACGCGATCGTGAACTTCGCCGCGGAATCTCACGTCGACCGGTCGATCACCGCCAGTCGCGAGTTCCTGGTCACCAATGTGCTCGGAGCGAACACGCTCTTCAACGTCGCCATGCGACTGCAGATCCCCCGCTGTCTACACATTTCGACCGACGAGGCGTACGGCTCCATCGACGAGCCGGGCCGGTTCGTGGAGGGGGACGCTCTCGAGCCGAACAGCCCCTACTCGGCCTCGAAGGCCTCCGCCGACCTCCTCGCCCGCGCGTACCGGGTGACCTACGGCTACCCCATCACCATCACGCGCACGACCAACAACTTCGGGCCCTACCACTATCCCGAGAAGGTCATTCCGCTGTTCGTGACGAACCTCATCGACGGCAGGAAAGTTCCCCTCTACGGCGACGGCCGCAACGTCCGCGACTGGACCTTCGTGCTGGACAACGCCCGGGCTCAGTGGCTGGTCCTCACAGAGGGGACACCCGGCGAGATCTACAACGTCGCAGCCGGCAACGAGATGAGCAACCGAGAGCTGACCGATCGGATCCTGGCTCACTTCGGGTTCGGTGAAGACATGATCGAGCACGTCCAAGACCGCCCCGGCCACGACCTGCGCTACTCGGTCGACAGCATGAAGGTGCGGGCCCTTGGGTGGAAGCCCGAGCACCCCTTCGATGAGGCTCTCGAGGACACTATCCGCTGGTACCGCCAGAACGAGCGGTGGTGGCGCCCACTCAAAGAGCGCGGTGCAAGCCTCCGGGAGGGGCTCCTGATGCCCCCGGACGAGCAGCCTCGGAGTTGACCACAGCGTGAAGGTCCTCGTAACGGGCTCAGGTGGTCAGCTCGGCCTCGATCTCGTGGACGCGTTCGCAGACCACGACGTCGTCGGGCTTGCCGAGTCCGACCTAGACGTCGCCGACGAGGCGGCGGTGGTGGCGGCTGTCCGCGACCATGAGCCCCACCTTGTCGTCCATACTGGGGCTTGGACCGACGTGGACGGCTGTGAACGCGATCCCGACCGCGCCCACCGCGTGAACGCCCTCGGAACCTGGTGGGTCGCGCGGGCGTGCCGGCTGGTGGACGCCACCATGGTCTATGTCTCCACGGACTATGTCTTCGACGGCCGTGGCAGGCGCGACGCCAGCGGCCAACTACGTCCCTACACGGAGTTCGACCCCCCCGAACCTCTCAACATCTACGGCCAGACGAAGCAGGCTGGGGAGCAACTCATCCGGCAGACCCTGTCCGAACACTACGTGGTGCGCACGTCATGGCTGTGCGGGGCTCGCGGACGCAACTTCGTGCGAACCATGCTGCGCCTCGGCGAGGAACAGGGTCGTGCGCGGGTCGTGGACGACCAGATTGGTTCACCGACCTTCACCCGCGATCTCGCCGCTGCCATTCGGGAACTTGCCGTCACCGGACGCTTCGGTACCTATCACCGCACCAACAGTGGCACATGCAGCTGGTACCAATTCGCAGCCGCGATCTTCGAGCTCACCGACCTCGACGTCGACCTGCAACCCATGGGCTCGAGTGAGCTCGAACGGCCAGCACCTCGGCCCGCCTACTCTGTGCTGAGCGAGCGGCACAGCGTCCTGTCTGGCCTCCAAAGCATGCCGCACTGGCGCGAGGGGCTGTCACGACTGCTCGAAGAGCTGCAGTCGTGAGCGGCGCTCCCGAGGAGCGACGCGAGAGGAGCTATGCCAAGACGGCAGAACCGATCAACGTGAGCGGCGCATGGCTGAAGCGCCGCGAGAGGAGCCTTGCCACGGAAATGATCCCGTGAGCACGATCATCATCCTGTTCGCCGCGATCGCGCTGGCCACCGGGGGACAGCTGCTCTTGAAGGCGGGCATGAACCGAGTCGGCACGATCAGCGACCTCGCCGCCGTCGGCGGGCTCATCCCCCTCGCATTACGGGTCCTCACAACCTGGCAGGTGGTCGTCGGGCTGGCGGTCTTCGGGCTGTCTGCCGTGTTCTGGCTCGTCACCCTCTCGCGGGTGCCACTGTCGACCGCCTACCCTGCCGTCAGCCTGTCATATGTCCTCATCCTTGCCTTCAGCGTCATTGCTCTGGGCGAGCGTCCGTCAATCGCCGTATGGACAGGGGCGCTCCTGATCATGCTCGGCATCACGCTCATCGGCATCGGCCAGCGGTGACATGTCTGGTGTCAGGACCTGCGCAACCCCCCGCACTGCCGCAGTCATAGTCACTCACGACACTCGCCACGAGGCACTCGCCTGCATCTCGACCCTCCGCCCGGCCGGTGCGGAAGAGATCGTGCTCGTGGATTCCGGCTCGCACGATGGCACAGCCGAGGCAGTACGAGCCGCGTTCCCTGGAGTGGTGGTAGTCGAACTACCGAACGTCGGCTACGGGCAGGCCGCAAACATCGGGGTCGCTCGCACGTCGAGCCCCTATGTCGTGGTCGCAAACGCAGATACACGCTTCGCCCCCGGCTCCATCTCTGCACTCGCCGCCGAACTGGACGCCAATCCTGACCTGGCCGCGGCCGGTCCGCTCGTGCGGTACCCCGATGGTCGCTTGCAAGCCAGCGCGCGACGCCTGCCTACGCTGCCCCAGGCACTCGGACACGCACTGCTCGGACTGTGGTGGCCTGACAACCCCTGGACCCGCGCCTACCGCATGCGCGACGTCGACCCCAATCAAGCACGGGAGGTGGACTGGCTGTCGGGTTGCGCGCTCGCGCTCCGCCGCGAGGCCTTCGTCGCGGTCGGTGGCTTCGACCCCGCGTACTTCATGTTCGTCGAGGACGTCGACCTCGGATACCGGCTACGAAAGGCGGGTTGGCGGATGATCTTCACCCCACAGGCCGAGGTTGTCCACGCGGTCGGCGCGTCGACCCGCGCCCGCCGAGCGGCGATGGTCATCGAGCACGCGAAGAGCCTCGACCGCTTCTACGGGCGGGCGTACGCACACGGGCCGGGTCGCCTGCTACGCCCCCTCGTACGCCTCGGGCTCCTGCTTTGGATAGGAGTCACCCTCGGATGGGGCGCCGTTGCGGGAGTGCGCCATGGTCGGAGCACGACCGGGGAGTAACACGCCTTCTTCCCTGCGTGTCCAGCCTTCGTTACGCTCCGGTGCCTGGGGCAGCTGCGAATCGAGAGCACCATGCCGCTTCCAAGCCGTGCACACAGCGCTGCAACCGTGGCCTCACTGCTTGTCGGGATGCTGGTCGCATCTCTGCTCGTTTTCCCGGCGCCGGCAGCTCTCGGAGCGGAATGCCGCCCGGCGGGTGGTGCGAACGACGCCGTTGCGCCCGACTGGCGCCAAGTCCCAGCCGACGCCGCCGTCGCCGTCGCCGGTGGGGGTTTCGGGCACGGCGTCGGGATGAGCCAGTACGGAGCCCGAGGGGCGGCCTTGCTGGGCTGCTCATACCAGACGATCCTCGGCACCTACTACCCGGGCACCAGGATCAGCGCACAGCCGATGCCGAACACCGTACGGGTCGGGCTGCACGACATGACCACTGCGCCAGCCAGCCTCGTCGCCGAAGGCGGGGCAATCCGCTGGGAATGCACCGGCCTCTGCATCGGGTTCCCCACGGACGAGCAGGCAGTGGGAACGAAGCGGGTCGTGTCGTCGCTCCCCAACGGGACCTTCGTGTTGGACTACACCAGCGCGAACGGCGCTCCGCAGCGCTGGACGGGTGGAGACCAGTCCACCGCAATCCGCGCCTACCACGAACCGGCCGTGGCGTTCTTCCCGGAGATTAACCGCCGCTCACGCTGGGGCCACACGGTCTTCGATTCCCAATCCGGATCAAGCTGGGGCCTGACCGTGTTCGAGTCCATCGGCTCCGGCGGCGGGGCGACGGGTATGGAGCGGTACCTGTGGGGGCTCGACGAGATGCCTTCCTCGTGGCCGGCAGAATCGCTGAAGGCACAGGCAGTCGCCGCACGCTCGTACGCGCTGCTCCGCATCTCCGGGAGCCGTGGGGCCTGCAGGTGCTTCGATCTTTACGCCAACACACGCGACCAGAACTGGGTCGGCTGGGGTCACGAGCGTGATGCTCCAGCCTGGGTGGCGGCGGTGAATGCGACCCCGAAGCTGGTACTCCGCTACGGCAGTCGCACCGCAGACGCCTTCTACTCGGCGACGACCGGTGGATGGAGCGAGAGCGCTCGCGACGTGTGGGGGTCGGCTGACATTCCCTACCTCCAAGCCGTCGACACCTCTCGCTGGGAGCGCGCAGGCAGCGACCCCTACCGACGCTGGACCGCAGCGTTCTCCCAGAGCGACCTCGCCACCCGGTTCGGACTCGTGACGTTTCACTCGCTGACTGTCGTCCATCGCGGACAGGGGGGTCGACCTACCGCCATGGACGGCACCGACGCCGGAACCGATCCCGACGGCGTGCGGGTCGAGGGCGCGGACGCCACGGGCGCGCCCGTCACCCGCTGGTTCTCCGGCGAGGGCCTGCGCTGGGCGCTGGGCGTGAGATCCGCTCGGGTGTGGGTCTACCCGGCACCGCCGCGATGACCCGCACGCGGCTTATGCTTGCTCCGGCCACCGCCGCTCGGGGAAGTGCCATGTCCCTGCCGACCGTCACGATCGTCGTCGTGAACTACAACGGGCGGGACTTTCTCGAGCCGTGCCTCGCCTCGCTGTTCGCCCAGCGCTACCCGCAGGAGCGGATCGAGGTGATCCTCGTCGACAACAACAGCACGGACGGCTCCGTGGAACTCGTCCGAGAGCGTTTCCCGCAGGTTCAGATCATCACGAACGAGACCAACACCGGGTTCGCACCGGCGGTCAACCAGGGGGCCCGTGCCGGAACCGGTGACGTTCTCGCACTCGTCAACAATGACGCGATCGCCGACCCCGACTGGCTGCGCGAACTCGTAAAGCCACTGATCTCCCACGAACAGGTCGTCTGCACGGGCGGACTCGTGCTCGACGAGCGAGGTGAGAGCGTCGACTTCGCCGGAGGGGAAGCCGCCTTCTACGGACACGGCTTCGCTGCCCATCGCGACGAGCCACCCCCAGACGAACTACGACAAGGTCCGACCCTGTTCGTGACGGGGGCCTCACTAGCCACGACGCGGGAAATCTTCCTCGACGCCGGAGGATTCGACCCCGACTACTTCGCCTTCTTCGAAGACCTCGACTACGGCTGGCGACTGTGGGTGATGGGCTACGAGGTGTGGTTCGTGCCAACCTCGGTCCTCTACCACCGCCACCACGGCACAATCGAACGCTTCGGCTATCCGCGCGAGCGCTATCTGCTCGAACGCAATGCACTCGCCACGATCTTCAAGAACTACGGCGACGACCTGCTGGCCCGTACGCTGCCTGCCTCTGTCATCCTCTCCTTCCTGCGCGGGTTCTTCGACTCCGACAGCGATCTGGGCGACTTCAGGATCGGCGGAGAGCCAACCAGCGAACCCCAGCCGCACATCTCCCAGCTGACCGGGGCGCATTTTGCGGCGCTGCGAGACTTCGGACTCCAGCTCGAGTCGCTGCGCGAGAAGCGGGCCCTCGTACAGTCCCGACGGAGACGAGACGACCGCGCCATCCTGCGGCTGTTCCGCCGGCCGGTCATGCCCAACGTCCCTGACCCCACCTTCCTTACCGTCTTCCAAGCCTGCGTCGACACGTTCCACCTACAATGGCACGCGACGACACGCCAGCACGTCCTGATCATCACCGCAGACACCGTCGGTCCGAAGATGGCGGGTCCTGCCATCCGAGCCTGGGAGATGGCAAAGACGCTCTCACAGGAGCATGAGGTCGTCCTCGCCTCTTTCACGAAGCCGCAAATCTCCCATCACCGCTTCCGGGTCCTTCACCTCACCTCGCAGCGGCTCGACTCGCTGCTCGAGTGGGCCGAAGTGGTGGTCGTACAAGGGTTCACCCTCTTCCTTTACCCCGAAATCGCCGAGTCGGACCTCCCGATCGTCGTCGACATCTACGACCCGTTCCACATCGAGGCGCTTGTCTTGCGGCGAAACGAGCCCCCTGCCGAGCGTTGGGGCACCGCGACCAGCGATCGGGAGGTCGTGAACGCGCAACTCAAGCGTGGAGATCTCTTTCTCTGCGCCTCGGACAAGCAGCGGGACTTCTGGCTCGGCCACCTCGCCGCCGTCGGACGCATCAACCCGGCCACCTACGATCAGGGCGCCAACTTGCGGGGCCTGCTCGAGATCGCCCCGTTCGGACTGCCCGTCGAGCCGCCGGTACAGGAGCGGCACGCGATCAAGGGTGCGGTCGAAGGGATCGGTGAGGACGATCTCGTACTGCTGTGGGGTGGCGGCATCTACAACTGGTTCGACCCGGTGACACTCATACGAGCGGTAGCAAAGGCTTCAGCGGACGAGCCACGTCTGAAGCTGTTCTTCTTGGGCACAGCCCACCCCAACCCCGATGTGCCCGAGATGGCCCGGGCGGCGGAGGCCTACCACGTCGCTGCCGAGCTGGGACTACTGGGTCGACACGTCTTCTTCAACCCAGGCTGGGTGGATTACGAGGAACGGCACAACTGCCTGCTCGACGCGGACGTGGGGGTGTCGACCCACTTCCTGCACATCGAGACCGAGCTGTCCTTCCGCACCCGCATCCTCGATTACCTCTGGACCGGGCTTCCGATCCTGTGCACCGAAGGAGACTCCTTGTCGCGCCTCGTGCACCGCCACGACCTGGGGGAGGTCGTGCGGGCGGACGACGTGGACGACCTCGCCGCCGGCATCCTCCGCATCACAGATCCCCATAGGCACGCCGCGGCGAAGCGGAATGTCCAGGCACTCGCCCCCACCATGACCTGGGAGCGTGCGCTCGCCCCGCTCATCGAGTTCTGTCGCTTTCCCCGTCGGGCGCCCGATCTCATGGACGACAGCGCACCCTATGTTCGTCGAGGTCCGTCCCGGCCAATCCGGCGTTCCCCGACCATGCTTGCGAAGCGTTTCCTCGCGGTGTCGCGCGAAAAAGGCGTGTCGAACGCCATCAGGATGGCCCGCAATTCAGTCCGGATGCGACGGGAAGTCGCCGCGGTTCGGCGTCAAGCCCGAGGAGGGACGAGGTGAAGGCTGGTATAGGTTTGGTCGTCTTCGTCCTCGCTGTCGCCATGGTGAGCGACATGTCCTCCCGCCATCCTCCGGTAGACAGCGTCGTCAGTGTCGACGCCGCGGGCCGTGCACAGCCCACCGTCCGCCCAAGCGACAAGAACAGTCCAGGGGCGGGCTCTGGCACGGGTGGAAACGTCGCTCCCGCCGACACGAACCCTCCGGGTGTGCCTGCCGGCGTGCTCGCCTTCGACCTACCCGAGGACGACGGCACTCACGTGCGCGTGACGTGGAAAGCCTCGAGTGACCCTGAAGGAGGACCGGTCGTCTATCGCGTGTCGTTGCGCCCCGCCGACTCGACAGAGGAGTATGCGCCAGCGAGTGAGGAGTCGGTCAGCGACACGAGCTTCGATGTGGCGGGGTTATCGAAACAACGGCGGTACGAGTTCGTCGTTGCGGCCGTCGACCGGTTCGGTAATTCCTCGGCGAACAGCCAGCCGGCCGCCGCCAGTCCCAGCGACGAGGTACCTCAGGCGCCGGCTTCCGCCCCGACCGCCCTCGGAGGAGTGGACGGCATCACAGTGAGCTGGGTCGAGGCGCCCGAGGCCGACACCGCCGGGTACAAGCTCGAACGCGCGGAAGTGCAAGTCGGGGCGAGCGGCTGTGACCCGACGCTCACTTTGTTCGAGCCCACTTACGTCGAGGTGGCCCAGATACGAGGCAGGACGAACACGACGTACCTCGACGAGTCCGCTGAGTCCACGCGACGTTACTGTTACCGCTACCGGATCTTCGACAACTCGCACCCGCCCAACGACAGCGGATACTCACCAGCGGCCTTGGCGACGGCCTCCCCATCTGGGTAGGTGGGGCTGTCGCAGGAAACCAGCGCATATACTCCGCGGCGTGCGAGCCCTCGTCGAGCATCTTCGCGACCTCTGGCACGCCCGGGAGCTCCTTGACCAGCTCGTGCGCAAGGAGCTGAAGGTCCGCTACAAGCACTCAGCTCTCGGGTTCGCCTGGTCGCTGCTCACCCCCGTCTTGATGACGGTGGTGTTCACGGTCATCTTCGCATACCTCATACGCATCGAGGTCGACGACTTCGCCGCGTTCTTCGTCGCGGGCTACCTCGTGTGGTCGTTCTTCCAGAACTCCGTGCAAGGCTCCATCGAGGCCATCACCGGCAACGGCTCCCTCATCCGCAAGGTCTACTTCCCTCGCGAGGTGTTGCCCCTGTCGAATGTGTTCGCCCAGGGTGTGCACTTCATGCTCGCCCTGCTCGCGATCAGCCCTTATCTCCTCTGGACGCGTGGGCGGGGGGTTCTCGAGTACCTCCCCGCCGTCCTGATCGGGATCGTGCTCATAACCATCTTCGCGTGCGGGCTGGCCATGCTGTTCGCGGCTCTGAACGTCTCCTTCCGCGACCTGCAGGAGTTGATCGTCGTCATCTTCCTTGTCTGGTTCTACGCGACCCCGATCATCTACCCCTATGAGCTCGCGGTCTCGGCCGCGGGCGAGAGCCCGGTTGGACGCGCCTTCCTCGACGTCATCAGCCTCAACCCGATGACCTGGTTCGTACGTCTCTTCCGCGAACCCCTCTACGGTGTCGGGCACCTCGGCACTGGCAACTCGCTGGGCCCCTCCTGGCCGAGTGCAGAGCTGCTCGCGGGCACCACCCTCGTGGCACTGGGTTCGTTCGTGCTCGGCTACCTCGTCTTCCACCGCTTCGCCGTGACGTTCGCGAAGCAGGTCTGAGGATGGTGTTCGACTCCCTTCGCGAACTCATACGAGCCGACCGTGCCGGCGCGCCCGCCATAGTCATCGAGGGGCTGACCGAGACCTTCCGCCTCTACCACGAGCGACCCGTGGGCTTGAAGGAGCGGCTGGCACATCCGCTCCGTACCGCCCGATACACGGACTTCAACGCGCTCGAGGATGTGACGTTTTCCGTTGAGCACGGGGAGAGCGTCGGGATCGTCGGACACAACGGTTCGGGAAAGTCGACCCTCCTGAAGGTCCTCGCCCGGATCCTGCCGCCCGACCGCGGACTGGTGGAGATCAATGGGCGAGTCGCCTCACTGCTGGAACTCGGGGCGGGCTTCCACGGAGACCTCACCGGCCGCGAGAACGTGTATCTCAACGGCGCCGTGCTCGGACTGTCCCGGACGCAGGTCGACGAGCAGTTCGACGCCATCGTGGACTTCGCAGGAGTGCGGGAGTTCATAGATCAGCCGGTACGGAACTACTCGAGCGGAATGTATGTCCGGCTCGGGTTCGCGATCGCCGTCCATGTCGACCCCGACATTCTCCTCGTCGACGAGGTGCTGTCCGTCGGCGACGCCTTCTTCCAGGCCCGTTCCCTCGAACGAATGGCGAACTTCCAAGAGCGGGGCAAGACCGTGGTACTCGTCAGCCACGACCTTACGGCCATCGATCGGCTCTGCGACCGCGTGCTCGTCATCGACCACGGCTCGCTCGTGTTCGATGGCCCCACCCGAGAAGGTGTGCAGCTCTACGCCCAGGTCATGGGTGCCCAGGCCGATGGCGAGCAGCCGCCGCCGGGCTACGGTCGCGGAGACGTGCGCATCGTGAATGTGAGCCTGCACGACGCGGAAGGCAAGCCGGTGCGGCGCCTGCCCCCCTCGCATCTGCTTGTCCTGCGGATACAGCTCAGGGCCGGTCGGGACGTAGAGGCCTGCAGCGCCGGCGCGACCTTCCAGCGGGGCGACGGCACGCCCCTCTATGAGGTGCACACGACCTGGCAGGGGCTTGGCGTCGGCCCCCTGGCAAGTGGCCAGGAGGCAACCGTCGAGGTGCGCTTCACCGCTCATGTCCTGGCCGGGCACTACCAGGTCACTCCGGTCGTGACCGACCCGAGCGCAAGAGTCGTCTACGACGTGCGACCCGAGCCACTCCCGTTCGAGGTCACACCGGCTCCAGGGGGCGTCGGACTCGTCGACTTCCTCGCCTCGACGGCCGTCGTCGAAGGGCCGTCGGTCCGCCTGGATGTGGGGGCCCGGGAGAGCGAGCGGTCTACTTCGACCGGGTGAAGATGCGCGTCACTGTCATCGTCGTGAACTGGAACGGAGGCCCGCAGCTGGTCGACTGCCTCGACGCGCTCATGGCCCAGGACTACCCCGACTTCGAGGTAATGGTCGTCGACAACGCCTCGACCGACAGCTCCGGTGGCCTGCTCGGGCGCTATCTCCGAGAGCATCGCAAGCCACGGCTCGACGTGATCTGGAACGCCGAGAACCGTGGCTTCGCCGGCGGCGCCAACGACGGATTGGCCGGTACGGACGCCCCCACGGTTCTCGTCGCGAACTACGACGTGAGACCGCGACCGGATTACCTCCGCCGGGCAATGGAAGCGCTCGTCGCAGATCCTCGACGGGGCGCCGTCCAGGGCAAGCTCCTGCGCACAGCTCGAGCCCCCGACGGAAGGGCGGTCATCGACACGACCGGGCATGTGGCTTTCCGCACACGACTGTTTCGCAACCGTGGGGAGGGAGAGATCGACGTTGGCCAGTGGGATGAGCCGGGAGAAGTATTCGGGGTCTGTGGCGCGCTCGCCCTCTACCGCCGGGAGATGCTCGACGACATCGCCATAGAGGTGGATGGCAAACGGGAGGTCTTCGACGAGGATCTCTTCGCTTTCTGGGAGGACGTGGATGTCGACTGGCGGGGCGCGATGCGCGGCTGGACTGCCTGGTACGAGCCCGCCGCCGCCGCGGAGCACGAGCGCGGCGGGGCCGGGCCACGCCGCACCCAACGTGTGGAGCAGCTGAACTTCCAGAACCGGCTGCTCACCATCCTCAAGTGCGACAGCCCCTCGCGTCTCCTGCGGGACCTGCCCGGCGTGGTCCTCACGACGGCGCTGAAAGCCACCGAGCTGTTCCTCACCGTCCCGACTGCCTTCTTCGCCGCCTGCGGGGCGGTGCGGCTCGTACCTCGCATGTGGCGGAAAAGGCTGATCGTGCAGGCGAACGCGACCGTGTCGAGCCGGAGCGTGGTTGACCGCTGGTTCGACCGCTTCGACTATGGGATGTGGGTGAGCACCTGGTGGCGACGGGTGCGGGGGATACCACCGGGAGCGGCATGACTCGACTGTCGCGCTGCTCGTGGCATCATCGCCGAGGCATCAGCAGACACAAACCGGCGGGATTGATGGTGACGACGACCCGAATAGAGAACCACGGCCGCTGTACCCTGCGGTCTATGGGCGGTACCAGGCAGAGAACCCAGCGGTCCCGTAATTTGGGAGCTCATATTGTTTGTGGAAGATCAAGGATAACTCAGATCTGAACTCCTGAAGAGCTTGCTCGACGCCTAGAAAATGCTCGTCATGATCGTCCATTATGAACACGCTAGGACCGTCAGTCTTTGCCAAGAAGTACTCTAGTTCCCGCCGAACCGTGCCGTACGAATGATCCCCGTCCAAGTGGATGATGTTGAATCGCCGGGAGTGTTTGAGTAGATCATAACCACAGAAGGTTTCAGAGTCTGTAAAGTAATGACAGTAGGTTATACCGATCTCCTCGGCAATCTGATAGAGCTTACTCATCGTAACCCGCGCGTTCTGCCAGTTTGCGTAGGTTTCGCTGCTGTACGATTGAGACGGCAAGCCATAAGGATCAATCGATATGTGAAAGCACTCCGGTTTTCCAGATAGAAGGAAAAGAGCGGATGTACCCCCCATGAACACACCTGTTTCGATCGACCCTCCCGGGGGGAAGGTTTCCTGAACCGCTACGACGAGCCGGGCGAGGTCGTTGTCTTTCTCCGACCCGAACTCAGTCCAGTCGGATTGCAGGCCGCGATCCGCTGCGCGACGAAGCAGATCCGACGCCGTCGCGACGACGTGTGGCGCCGAGAGGGATATCGACAGCCGCTCCAATGGGGTGGTGTCCTCGGCCATAGAGCTTGGCCACTCTCCGTGCGGCTCGAGGGTGAACACGTCAAGGAGGAAGTCGGGCTCTTCGTGGGAGACGATCTGGTGCAGCTCGGGGCGCGCTCGGACGACGGCGTGCACGCCATCGCCGTGCTGGGGCAACGCCCCACGGGCGCGATGGTGCACCACCACGAGGGTTCCGTCCGCGCTCAGTGATGTGACGGCCTGGTCCAAGGTGCGGCTCAGATCGCTGTCGTCGAGGTAACACAGCACCTCGCTGAGCACGATGAGGTCGAATTCCCCTTCGGGCCAATCGGCCGGGATGGTCATCCGTTCGAAGTCGACGTGCGGCTGCCCACGCAGCCGCTGGCGCGCCTGGTGCAGGGCAGCCTCGGCGACGTCCGCGCACAGCAACCGGTCACATCGCGCGGCCAGGTCTTCGCTGAGCACTCCGATAGAGCAGCCTGGCTCGAAGCCTCGTCGATAGTGCTGGCGGGGCAGGGCGGCGAGGGTCTGGTCGTATTTGCGACGCTCGTACCAGCGGTGGGCGAAACCCCATGGATCGGACTGGCGGGCATAGAGGTCCTCGAAGTAGGAGGGTGGCACGGTCGCGGTGGCTGTATCCCCGACCTCGTCTCTCGCGTTGGTGTTGCCGCCGGCGTCGGTGCTTGCGGCAGCGTCGGAGTTGTTCGTGCGCTCGGCGTTGTCGCCGGCCTTGATGCTGTCGGGTCGCCGGCGCCCCCCGCGCGCAAGGAGGTCGGATACCGCCCGGAGCGGGGCGGTGATCCGCCAACTGGTCGAAGTCCGGAATTGTTCGACGACGTCGACCAAGGACAGTTGGGCAGCCGCCAGTTGCTCCTGCTGCTCCTGCAGCGTCTCCGCCTGCTGGCGGGCCACGGCAGTAACCCGCTGTAGGTCGCCACGCAGAGCGGCCACCGTCTCTTGGAGCTCGTGGCCTTCCAGCTGAAGCCGCCGGAGCTCGAGCTGGTGGCGCCGTAGAGAGCCGGCAGAGCCGGGCGGGAGCAGGATCGGAGCTCGGTCCAGCTTGTCCAGAATCGCAGCGGCAGTCGCAGCCCACTCGTGGGCAGGATGCTGATGGGAATCGTCACCCAGGCCCCAACGCTGGTACACGGAGGTCACTTGTGGACTGGTCGCGACGCCACAGAGCTGGGCGGCCCGGAGCAGGAAGTCCCAGTCCTCAAGCACGTTGAGTGACTCGTCGAAGGAGAGGCCCAGCTCGTCGAAGCAGGCGCGGGGATAGGCCAGCCCACAAACCGGCGAGGCATTGACGACGAGGTGGCTGAGGATGTCGAACAGCTCCGGGAACTCGGCCGTACCGTCCCCGTCCATGTCCTGCACGCGAACGCAAGCTCGCACGATACTGCCGGGGCAGTGTTCGGCAACGCGGCGAAACTCTTCGACCCACTCGGGGAGGGCTATGTCATCGTCGTCGAGCACGGCGATGTACTGTCCAGTGGCCAGCTCGGCACCGACATTGAGCGGGTGGGACCGATTGCCCCCGCTCACCTCCACGACACGTGCTCGCTGCCCCAGCGCGGGTCGACTCGCGAGCTGGCGAGCGATGGACGCAACCTCTGACGGCCCGGTGTCGTGACAGAGCAGCAGCAACTCGAAATCGTCGCAGGTCTGCTGAACGAGACTATCCAGGGTCTGATCCAACTGCGCCGGACGCTGGCCCCGCGTCCGGGTCAGCACGGACAGGAAGGACGCCTCCACCTCCTGCTCCTGGCGCTCGGTCTCCCCCTGCCTCACCATCGGCGCGATCGCTCGACAGGGGACCGGGTCGCCGGCCACAGCGGGCAGGTCCCATTGGATCTCGAAGGCGAGCATGTGCGGGTCGTCGATCCACTGCCCGAAGGCCGCCCGCAGCGGGGCGAGTTGGCTGCCATAGCAAGCGAGTGCCCGTCGCTTGGCCGCCAGCGTCGCGGGATCGAGTGCCACGACCGTGGGCAGCACGGGCGGGCTGACAGCCGCGGGCAGGCCGAACCAGTTGCCTGGCCAGTCCAGGACGTCAATCGGCGGCCAGGGTACGGCAGACCCTTGAGCGGTCTCGACGCCGAGGGCGTAGGGCAGGTCTGCGTAGAGCGTTCGTCGTAGGCCCGCGGTCGCCGCCAGGGCGAGGTCGCGAGCGAGCACGTGGTCCCCGTGGCCGCCAAGCGCGGCGGGCAGCCACACTTCGTCGAAGCCCTGCGCGAGAGTCGCCAGCTGGTCGATGATCTCCCGGCGGGTCTCGGGACCGCTGCCATAGGCCTCGCCGAGGAAGTCGAGATGGACGAATTGAGCTGCGGCAAGTGCGAGAGCAGCCTCATCCTCGGCTAGGCGGGCCGTCACGGCTGCCGCCGCGTCGGCAAATCCACCGGCGCGGTCCCAATCGCTCGCGGGGGTATCTGCGGAAGGCACGCCGGCGAAGACCGTTGCCACCGTCACCGCGAGGGTGTCCCCACTGCTCAATGCAGCCCAGCATGAGAGCACGGCGTCATCAAGGTGAGGAGATATCACGAGCCGACGCACGACCGCCTCTTCAGGTTCGGAGGGGCACCCTTTTGGGCAGAGTAGCCGCGCGCATCTGCTGGCCGATGACACCCGCTCCGGTCTCCCTTCACCCACCGGATCAGACGACCGGGGACACGAAGCGTCGTGCTCAGCGTGCCCGGCGAGGAGGGAGACAGATCAGGAGCGGCGCGGACAGGGTAGCGAGGGGTACCCGGCTGCGAAGCTGCATGCATCTCGAACATTGGAGTGGCGTCGAGTGCTACCCGCTGCGCTTGATCCTCCCCCCGCCTGGCGCCGTCGACTGTTGAGCCGGCGGCTGCGAGCCTCGCATTTCGTGATGGGCCCGCTTGGAGAGCCAGCGTGAGGTCGGCCACGTGGAGGCCGGCGCTGACCGGGGCGCTGGCCGAGTTCGCGTTGCCGGCGCTGACGGTCACGTTCGCATCGCAGTTGCTGCGCCTCATGGTCTCGACCGTCGTCAGCGTCCAGCGCGAACGGCTCGGCATGCCCTTGGCCGGGCTCGGAGCCTTCGGGCTCGGTGTGCCCCTGCTCGGCCTGCTCGCCCCGCTCGTCGTCGCCAGGGTCGGTCCGCGACGTGCTTTGTGGCTGAGTGCTGGCGGGACGAGCCTGGTACGGCTGGCCCTGCAGCTGGTTCCCGACGCGCTGGCCCGCTGGTTTCTCACGCCGATCGGAGTGGTGTCCTTCCTGTGGTCCGTCCCCCTGCTCCTGGGCTCGTCACGGAGGCACCTGGGCCCGGCGCTCATGGCAGGACTCGCGTTGGACGCGGCCCTCTTCGGCCTGTGGGGAACGTGGGACTACGCCTGGCGGACCGACGTCGGGAGCTTCGCCTTGGCCGCCGGGCTCGTCGCCCTACAGCTGGCGGCTCTTCGACGCGTCAGGGTCAGCGACCAGGCCCGCACGACGGCGGCGGTCGCCGCCGCCCCGCTGGTCGGTCTCGGTCCTGCCCTGTTCCTGTTCTTCCTCGTGTGGCAGAACATCGCCTGGCAGACGGTCTTCGGACGCCAGTCGCAGCTCACCGCTTTCGCGTTGGTCATGGCTGCGAACGTCGCCGCCATCCTCGCCGCGGCCTGGACGGGTTCGGCCGGCGGGCTGGTGCTCGGCGTCGTCGCGGAGACCGGAGTACTGGTTGCCGCGTTCCTCGCAGCGCGACAGGCGACACTCTCCCTGCTGCTCGGGCTTGTGGCGGCCGCGGTGCTCCTCAGCATGATCTGCTGGCGGGCTGGCCACGAGGACCGCCGCGGCCTGCCGATCGCGCCCGCCGTCGCGTGGACGCTCGGCATGGAGGGCTTCTTCGCGCTGCTGTTTCTCTACTACGCGAGCTACGACGTCGTCCTGCCCTACGACAACCAGTCGCTGTTGCTCGTCGCCGCCGCCGTGCTCGCCGGCGCCGGCATAGCTGCGCAGTTGGGGGCGGGGCGTCGGGCTGACAGGCCTGTTGCAAGGCTCCCGGCGGCGCTGGTTGTCGTTCTCCTCGTGGCACCCCTGGGAGCCTGGCCGCCGCGCCCCCGTGCGGGCGACCCTGACGGTTTTCCGGTTCGGGTCATGAGCTACAACCTCCACTTCGGTTTCGACCCCTCCGGCTGGTCGGACCTCGAAGCCGTCGCCCGTGATGTCGAGGCCGGCGAGGCCGAGGTGGTCGGCCTTCAGGAGGTCAACCGGGGCTGGTACGTCAACGGCGGCAGCGACATGCTCGCCTGGCTCGCTCGCCGCCTACGCATGCCCTATGCCGCCTTCGGACCCGCCTCGGATTCACTGTGGGGAAACGCCATCCTCAGTCGCTATCCGATCACCGCCAGCGTCACGGTGCCGCTGCCCAACGAAGGGGTGCCGCTGCGGCGGAGCTACCTCTGGGCCCGAATCGATCTCGGCCGCGGCCAGGCGCTACAGGTGATCGACACCCACCTGCACCAGGTCCCCGGCCCCGAAGGCGAGCGCATCCGACTGGGTCAGGTCGACCGGCTGCTGCAGGCCTGGGGGGGTGGCTCGGTGACCGTGCTCATGGGTGACCTCAACGCGGAGCCCACCTCGCCGGTGGTCGCCCGGCTCCAAGCGGCCGGCCTGAAGGACGCCTGGCGGATCGGGGGCGGGTCGCGAGCTGACGAGCTCACCGTCCCCTCCGTCGATCCGAGCGCCCGCATCGACTACATCTGGTGCTCACCTGATCTGGCTGCCGGTGATTTTCGCGCTACCTCGAGCACGGCGAGCGACCATCGAGGGGTTGTGGTGACCGTGTCACGGTGACTGCCTAGGTGGATTCGGTTTCGACCGGGAGCCCTGCCCGTCGCCATTCCGGGAAGCCTGCTTCGAGACGGCGCGCCTTGACTCCCAGGGCGGTGACTCGACTTACGGCCTCGTCCGCGTAGGCGCAGAACGGTCCTCGGCAGTAGGCGACTACCTCAGCATCGGCTGGGAGGGAGCGGAGCGCCTCCTCGAGCTGGGAAAGGGGGACGGAACGAGCACCCGGGATATGGCCGGCGGCGTACTCGAGGCCCGGTCGGACATCCCAGAGGACGACCTCACCCCGCCGCATGCGCCTGACGAGCTCCTGCCGGCTCATGGGCTGCAAGCCGTCGCGCTCGCCGAGATAGGCGGCAGCCAGTCGTTCCACCTCTGCCACTTGCTGTGCAGCCACGTCGCGGATCGCCGCCCACAGCTCCCCTACCCGTTCGTCGGCCAATGCGTAGATCACCCGGGTGCCCTGTTTGCGGCTGGTGAGCAGGCCAGCCCGGGCAAGAACGCGAAGGTGGTGCGAGGCGTTTGCGATCGACTGATCGGTCGCTCCGGCCACGTCCTCGACCGACCGCTCCCCCTGGGCCAGCAGTTCGAGGATCTCGGCCCGCCGGCCAGAGCCGATGGCCTTCGCCACGGAGGCCAGTGCCTCGAACAGGGCGTCTTTGGCCGTGCGGCTTCCGGCGCTGTTGCCACCCCGTTGCGCCACGTCACCCACCTTTCACTCGGGGATATGCCCTTCGAGGGTTTCCTGCAGGCTCGTGTGGGCGACGATCCCGGCCAGGAAGGTGAGTCCAGCGGCGGCATGAACAGCCCATACGAGGCTGAGGGCACCCGCCACCAAGCCTGCCATGAGCCCGCCCAGTAAGTAGCCGAAGTCACGCCAGGACCGGTAGATCCCGACGGAAGTAGCTCGCCACGAGGGATGCGAGGCATCTCCGACCGTCGCGAGCAGCGCCGGGTAGACCATGGCGGTGCCCAACCCGAGGAGAGCGGAACCAGCGGCACCAGCCAGGAAAGGATGGGAGAGTCCGAGCCCGATCGAGGCCAGGCCGGCCGACTGCAGGAGCATTCCCCACACGATCAGGGGCTTGCGGCCGACCCGGTCGCAGAGGGGGCCTGTGACGGTCTGGCCAAGCCCCCAGATGATGGGGTAGATCCCTTTCAGAATGCCGATGCGAGCGACGTCCATGCCGGCGGTAGCGAACAGAACGGGCAGGACGCCCCACGCTACGCCGTCGTTGAGGTTGTTGACCAGCCCGGCCTGTGAGGCCCCGAACAAGGTCCGATTGCGCCAGGAGACCTCCGCCATGATCCATCGCGTCGAGGGGCGGGTCCGGCTGGTGTCGCGACCCCGCAGCAGTTGGGCTTCGAGTCGAGCGTGGGCGCTGCTGTCTCGAACCAGGAGCATGGAGAGGGTCAGGCCGCACAGCGCGTAGCCGGCACCGAGCCAGAAGGGTTCCGGGCGGAGTCCGGCCGACGAGGCGATGTAGCCGGTGAGCAGCGCGGTCACTCCCAAAGCGGTGTAGCCGGAGGCTTCGTTGAGTCCCATGGCCAGTCCACGCTGGCGGGGACCGACGAGGTCGATCTTCATGTTCACCGCCATGGACCACGTCAGTCCCTGGTTGATCCCCAACAGGAGGTTGGCGGCGGTGATCATCCACCACTCAGGTGCGTAGGCGAGCACGAAGGGCACCGGCAGGCCGAACAACCAACCCGCAACGAGCACGGTCTTTCGGGTGTGGGCGTCCGCGAGCAGGCCGGCCGCGAAGTTGCCGCATGCCTTGGCGACTCCGAAGGCCATGATGAACGAGAACAAGAGGAACTCCGACGACAAGCCGAACTCCTCTGAGCCGACGAGGGGGAGCACCGTGCGCTCGAGTCCGACCATGCCGCCCACGAAGAAGTTGACCGCCACCAGCAGGGCGAATTGGGGCCAGTTCTCCCGCAAGCCGAGACGGACGCGCGCATCACTCATGCACGAGCCTGCCCGGTTGACTCCAGCCACTGCTGTGGTCCCCCGCTGAACACGGCCACGTCGTGGCAGCCTGAACGCTCGAGAAGGCTTGCGGCAGTCATGGAACGCTGACCGTGAACACAGTGCGTGACGAGGGGGCCTCGTAGCCTGCCGTCCCAGCGACCGTGAGCGAGGTCCCCCAGTTCGAGGTGGATCGCTCCCGGAACGTGGCCGGAGTCCCACTCGCGGCGTTGCCGCACGTCGAGCAGTACCCGTCCGGGCAGGGGACGGTCGGTGAGGAGGGTGCGGGACACTTGGCGCCCCGCGGCTTGCCACGCGTCCATTCCCCCCGCCACCTCCCCGACCAGGTTTTCGAACCCCACCTGCAGACACTGGCGCACCAGATCGTCATGGTCCTGTTCGCTGTCGGTGACCAGAACCAGAGGCGTTGCGAGGTCCTCGATCACCCAGCCGAGCCAGACTCCGAACTGGCTACGAAGCTCGATCGAGACCGCTCCAGGGACATGGCCTACCCCGAAACGTTCGATCGGGCGAGCATCGATGAGGACGCCCCCTGCGCTGATCGCCTGATCGACCTGGTCGACGGAGAGTGGTGTCAGTCGTGGCGTCTCGCGGCCATACAGAGTGGGACCACGTCGGTTGACGTCCCGCAGCTTGAGGAAGTACCTCGGAAAGCTGCCGGGTTGGGTCGTCACCGAGCGCACGAACTCGTCTTCGCCCCGCAGGCGCTTCTCCGCCCCGATCGTGGTCGTGCGCTCGTCTCCCGTGGTGGTTGAGCAGAAAGACCCGCTGCCATGCGTCGGGTAGACCTGAAGATCATCGGGCAACGTGAGCAGCGCCTGGAGGGAGCGCCAGGCCGCGTGGGCCAGAGGCTCGGTCTGCTCGGGGGCGATGAGGTCGGTGCGAGCGACCCCGCCCACGATGAGGGCGCCGCCACTGAACAAGGCGAGGGGGCGGCCGTCATCCTCGAGAAGGAAGGACAGGTGCTCCGGGGTATGCCCAGGCGTCCCAAGCACGCGCATACGGAGACCACCCAGATCGATCTCCTCTCCCTCGTGCAGTGGGCGGTGGTCGAATTCCGTCTTCCCGGCCGCTGACGCGAGGACGGTCGCTCCTTGCTCGTTGGCGAGTTCGCGGGCGCCAGAGATGAAGTCGGCATGGAGGTGGGTCTCGGCCGCGAACCTCACGCGTAGTCCCCGCCGCTCGGCCTCCTCGAGGTAGGGCCGTGGATCGCGGAAGGGGTCGACGATCAGAGCGGCCCCGTCACGGAGGTCGACGAGGTAGGAGCTGTTGCCGAGCCCTTCATCCACGACAGCCTGGACCATGGCCCCCTCCTCGAATGTTCAAATGAACATACTACAACTGGCGTCGTGGGCTGTCCCCCTTGTGTGCGTTTCTTCCCGAGTCGCCTCAGGCGGTCCTGGTCGCGAAGAACTCGAGGAGCAAAGGGTTCAGCACGTGCGGATGTGTGACCGGTACCCAGTGGCCCGCCTCGACCCGCTCGTAGCGCCACGTCGCGGTGCAGTACCGCTCGGAGCCGATCATCTGCTTCTCGCCCAGCCACGGATCCTCGGTCGGCCAGATTCCCATGGTCGCTACCCGAACTTCGGGGTAGTTCGTCGCGCTGGCGAACTGCCACAGACCGCCGTTCGCCCGGTACCAGTTCAGGCCGGCGGTGAGCGCCCCGGGGCGCGACAGGTCTTCGAGATACCTGCCGACCTCGCTCTCGGGAACGACCGCCCGTAGGGCCTTGAGCCTTCCCGCCCGGAGAGCCGCTTCGGGCAGTACGGGGATCTGGAAGAACGCCGCGTACAGCGAGCGCAATGCCTGCTGGGGCAGGGCCCTCACGAAGCTGCGAGGGTGACCGACGGAGATGGCGACCAGCCGCGCGACCCGTCCGGCCTTGTGACCCGCGAACGCCCACGCCGCTACCGCACCCCAGTCGTGACCGACGACATGAGCTCGTTCGACTCCGAGGACATCGAGCAGGGTGTCCAGGTCGCGCAAGATCCTTGCCATCTTGTAGGCCGACGTCTTTCCTGGCTTGTCGGAGCGCCCGAAGCCGCGCAGGTCTGGCGCTATCACTCGGTAGCCCGCACCACCGAGCGCGTCGATCTGCTCCCGCCACACCTGTGACGAGTCGGGAAAACCGTGCAGCAGCAACACGGGGAAACCCGAGCCCTCCTCGGCGACGTGGAGCGCAATCCCGTTGACGAGGATGCGCCGCTCGGTCACATCGCTCTCGCCAAAGTCGTTCCCACCGCGCGGACGGCATGGGCGATGTCCTGCACGTCCAGTCCAGCGGTCGCGACCTGATACAGGAGCGGCTGGAAGAGGTGGTGGTTGTGCCGGTCGACGAGCGTCACCTGCACGGGCTTTCCGATGAGACCTCGCGCCGCCTCGAGGCCCCCGAAACCCGCCCCCACGATGACGACTGGTCTTTGCCCTCGTTTGGGGCTCCACTCATGTCACGAGTCCGGTCTGCCGCCCTCGCCGTCCTCCTCGTCCACGAGCGTCGAGCGCAGCCGTGCATTGGGAGGCCACCAGCGTCGCCTCGGGATCCTGGCCCGGTACTGACGAATGAGTTCCCGCAGCCGCTCGCCCTCGGTCGCGGGTGTCGGTTGGGCGCGACCTTGCTCAGCGAGCGTGAACCCGCCAACCTCGGTGGCTTTGCCGCAGACCCAGCACGTGTCCTCGCGGGAGACGATCCAACAGCGGGTACACCTGCGTGGGAGGGAAACTTCGCGCATTGCCCTTTCGTAGGCGGCGGCTGCAGCCTCGGCTTCCGGGTCGCTCATTGCATCTCCTCTGGGCCACGAGCCCTGCACCGCCATATATTGGCGCTGCTGGATGCTCGCCTTCCCGTGCAACCTGGCAGTGGCCGCACCCCGCTGTCACGAGCGAACTGCGCCTAGCAGCTGCCAGGCCGGGGCCTGCGCCGTGTCCCAGTCGTAGATCGATACGCCGATGGTTGCCCCCTGGCGTGCGGCCAGGAGGAAACCGTGGTAATCGCTCGTCGTGGCGAGATCGCCTATCCCTCCTACGGCGTGGATCTCCACACTAGGGCCGATGTGCGCCCTGAGGCGGCGGATGTTTTCGCTCGTGTAGCGGGCAGCATCGCGCCAGTTGCCGCTGCGGTTCGTCCAGTACGACATGGGCAGCCAGACGTCGTACACATCGCCGAGCTGCTGCCAGGGAAAGGCAGGCCACAACCTCGGATTGATGATGTCGGTGTCGACGGGCGGCAGAACGATGGCACCGAGAGGGTCATCTCCGACGGCTGCACGCAGGCGATATGAGAGATCCACGAGGCGGCGGTTGCGCTCAGCGGGGTTCGCAACGCCCCGCACCCACTCGATGTCGACCGCAAGACCGTCGATGCGCTGCTCACCCGCGCGGAAACGGTGAACGGCAACGAGGCGGCGGAGATCCCGTTCGGGGTTGACGAAAGTGGGCAGATACCAGGCAACTACCCGCATCTCATGAGCGTGTGCTTGTCGCAGGATTGCTCCGAACACCTGCGGGTCCGCGAGGTCCCCTGGCGAGCGTGGGTCGTCGCGGGCCGACTGGAGGTAGACCGTGCTCACCCCGGCCGCAGCCATTTGAGCGATTGATTCCGGTCTGACCGCCGGGGGCGTGCCGGGGTTCTGAAAGGCCGGCGCGTAATCGAACACGTCAACCCAGGCCCCGACCCCTCGGTAGGCATCGAGGCGGTCGTGGGAGGCGTATGGGAGGCGGGTGGCTACCGGCACCCGACGAGGTACCGGCGGCGGGGCGGATTCCTGGCCAGCTTCCCGTCCCTCACCTTGGGCTGTCCCCAGCAGGGCGGGGGCAGACACGGTCGAGGGCCCCCTCTCGACGACGACGACCAAGTCCACGACGAGTAGCAGAGCGGCGCACAGTCCGATCCATGGACCCGCACCGAAGGAGCCCGACCGTTTCCGTACCCGCCGAAGCCGAGCTCGCATCAGCCCTGCACGACCTCACATGTAGAGGCCCCCGTTGACCTGATAGACGGAGCCGGTGATGTAGGACGAGTCCACATCGGCGAGGAACTCGACGACCCGGGCGACCTCCTCGGGCTGCCCCAGCCGGCCCAGCGGGATCTGGGGGAGGATCTTGTTCTCGAGCATCTCATCGGGAATGCTCGCGACCATGTCGGTATCGATGAACCCTGGCGAGACCGCGTTCACCGTGATGCCTTCGCCTGCGCATTCCTTGGCGAGGGTGTAGGTCAAGCCGAACATTCCGGCCTTCGCCGCGGCGTAATTGGCCTGGCCGACGTTGCCCATCTCGCCGATGACGGAACTGATGTTGATGATGCGCCCGTAGCCTTGTTCGCGCATCTGGGGCAGGGCGTTCAGCGAGATGTAGAAGGTGCCGTTGAGGTTGACGTCGATCACCTTGGCCCAGTCGTCGGGCGAGAGCTTGTTGACCGGCTTGTCGATGTTCATGCCGGCGTTGTTCACGAGCACGTCGAGCCTGCCGTGAGCCTCGATGACCTCGTTGACGACCCGCTCGGAGTCCTCGTGATTGGCAATGTTGCCCTGGTGGATCGTCACCTCGGCGTCGGGGTGCTGGTCGACGATTTCCTGTGCAGCATCCTTGCTCTTCGAGTAGCCGGCTGCCACCCGCAGTCCCCGCGCGATGAACTGCTCGCATATGGCCCGCCCGATCCCGCGCGAGCCGCCGGTGACGAGAGCCACCTGCCCTGACATGTCTCCCATGGTTCAACCCCCAATCTGATCGCTTCGCTGCGAACCTACGGAGCCAGGTCGCGGCCGGTCAATGGGCTGATCGGGACGCGATCGGCTCTGGCACCCAAGCAGGCGCGATGGATTACGACAGCAGCGACGGAGGAGCGAAGATGGGCCCGATGCTCGCGGTGGCTGGCCTGGCGCTTCTCGCACTGGCGTTGGGGGACGCAATCACCACGACCCTTCGAGCAGGTCGCCGCGGCGGCCCCGTCACCCGCCTC
Source organism: Nitriliruptorales bacterium (assembly GCA_046263195.1). Taxonomy (GTDB): domain Bacteria; phylum Actinomycetota; class Nitriliruptoria; order Nitriliruptorales; family JAHWKO01; genus JBHELG01. The sequence continues at coordinate 24,512 of JBHELG010000063.1, forward strand.
GTGGCCGGTCTGCTCTGGCGTGGCCTGAGGAGCCTGCGGAGGTGGGGCTCCCGACTGCCTCCGTCAAACCTGGCGGGCGTGATCGTCACCCTGTCGGTCGTGGCCTTCTGGATCGCGATGATGATCGTCGGCTGGTTCTTGTTGTTCTCCTCCTCACCGCGCGCGGTCCTTGACGCGGTGACGGGCCAGCCCGCCGGTTCTCTCGCGCGGTTCTACTTCGCCGGCTACGCGGTGTTCACGCTCGTGTTCGGCGATCTCCGGCCCTCGGGCACCCTGTGGCAGACCTGCACGTTGCTGGCGGCCGGCTCCGGACTGTTTCTCACCACCATCGCGATCACCTACCTCATACCGCTGACAACGTCCGCCTCCCAGAAGCGTCAGCTCGCCCGCGTCATCTCCGGGCTCGGTAGGAATCCGGCCGACGTGGTCATCAAGGGCTGGTCTGGGAAGGATTTCAGGGCGCTCGAAGGCTGGCTCTCGTCGCTCACGCCCATGCTCACCCGGCTCGCAGAGCACCACCTCGCCTACCCGATGCTGCACTTCTTCCACACGGCGGATCGCGACCCGGCGCTTGCGCCATCGATCGCGGTGCTCGACGAGGCGCTACTGCTGCTCGGCGTCATCGTTGACGACGAGATCCGACCCTCCCCGCTCATCCTCGACCCACCTCGAGCTGCCATCGGGGCGCTCCTGGCCACGATGCCCGAGGCATACCTGAGCACCGCCGAAGAGCCTCCGCCCATTCCAGACCTCGCATTCCTCGATGAGCACGGCATACCCCATCGACCGCTCGACGACACTCGGTCGGCCTTTGCGGGCGCCGCGGGCCGCCGACGCCAGCTGCTGTCACTCGTCCACCACGAGGGCTGGACATGGGACGCGGTGATCCCGGTGTCCGCCTCCCTTCGACGTCCCTGGCCAGGGGTCACATAGCAGCTCCTCATGGACGAGCATGACCAGGTCACGGCGTGCAGGTCCCCGTGTCAAGCCGGTTCTCGCGGCGTCAGGTCGGGGCGTGGTGCGTTTCCCATCCAGTCCATGGGCTGAACGTGCCGTCGTCGTCGTTGTCCCGGGATCCGGTGGGATACGACGATGGTTCACGTGTCCGCCGTTGCGTGCCGGAGGCCTCCGTCGGAGTGGACGTCGGGGCTGGGGACGGTGTCGGCGTGTATGAAGGAGTCGGGGTCGAACGACGTCGCCGGGGCTTAGGCTGCTCGGACGCAGGCTCCTCGTTCCTCGGCCGCTTCAGCCTGTCCATGTCGGGTTCCGGGAAGTCCTCGGGTTCGACGTCCTCGAGGGCGGACCGCATGTAGTCACCCCAGATGTCGGCCGGAATCTTCCCACCCGTGACGTCGCGCATCGGCGCGTTGTCAACGTTGCCGACCCAGACCGCCGTGGCAAGCTGCGGGACGTAACCCACGAACCAGGCGTCGCGCGAGTCGTTGGTGGTGCCGGTCTTGCCGGCGGCAGGGCGGTCGATGTCGGCGCTCTCACCGGTGCCGTCGCGGATGACGTCGCGGAGCACGTCGGTGACGATCGCGGCGACGTTGCGGTCGAGCGCCTTGCGTTCGGCGGGCTCGTGCTTGAGCAGTGTGCGGCCCTTCGCGTCAACGACTTCACGGATCAGGTACGGCTCGCGGTGGATGCCTTCAGCGGCGAGGCTCGCGTAGGAGGAAGCCATCTCGATCGGGGTGACCGACCCCACCCCCAGCGTCGTCGTCGGCACGACCGGCAGGTCGCTGGCGATGCCCAGGGCGTGCGCGGTCTCGACTACCTTCTTCGTGCCCACGTCCTGGGCCATCTGGATGTAGACGGTGTTGATCGACTTGGCCGTCCCCTCCCTGACCGTGGCCGCCCCGTAATCATTGTCGCCGTAGTTGGAGACGGTATGACGACCATCGTCGGTTCGCACGGTCATCGTGGCGGGAGCCGGATAGCGGGTCTCGGGTGAGTAGCCCTTGGCGATGAAGGCGGCGAGCGTGAAGGCTTTGAAGGCCGATCCGGCCTGGCGACGGCCACGTGTGGCGATGTTGAACTGCTGCTTGGCGAAGTCGCGCCCCCCGACGATGGCGCGCACCGCGCCGGTGGCCGGATCGACGGTGACCACCGACCCCGAGTATGGAGCCCGCCCGAGGTGGGCGTTCAGCGTGTCCTGCGCCAGGCGCTGCAGGCGGGGATCCAGCTCGACGGTGACCCTCAAGCCGCTGAAGACGTCCCGCTCGTCGCCAAGCTCGGCTCCCAGGCGGGCGCGGACCGCGTCGAGGTAGTACGAGTTCGGGCCGAACTGCACGAGCGAACTGCTGGAGACCTCGGGTAGACCGCCGGCAACGAGCTGCTCGGCAGCGGCGTTGCTGAGCCACCCTTCGCTGGCCATGGCACGCAGGACGTAAGTTCTGCGCCAGTCCGCCCCGTCGGGGTTGTCCGCCGGATCGTAGGTGGTGGGGGCCGCGATCATGCCGGCCAGGGTTGCCGCCTCGTTGACCGTCAGCTCCGCGGCGGGCTTGCGGAAGTAGGTCTGAGCACCGGCTTCGATGCCCCACGCGCCGCGCCCGAGAGGGACCGCGTTCAGGTACATCGCGAGGATCTGGTCTTTCGGGACCCGGCGTTCGAACTTCGTCGCGAGCGCGAGCTCCTTCAGTTTCCCGACGTAGCTGCGCCGGCTGGTGTCGAAGATCGCGAGCTCCACGTACTGCTGGGTGATCGTGGATCCACCTTCGACGATACGCCCGGAGGTGAGGTTCTCCCACAGGGCTCGCACCAGTGCGCTCGACGAGAAGCCGATGTGCTCGCGGAAGTCACGGTCCTCGGCGGCCAGCACGGCCTGGGGGACGTGCCCGGGAAGGCTGGTCAACTCGACATTGCGGCGCACCGCAGCAGGATCGAGCGTGGCAATCTGCTCGCCATTGGAAGCAAAGACCGCCGTAGGGTCAGGGATGACGAGGTCCTCAGGGGCTGGAATCTCACCGCCGGCGTAAAAATAGAGGAAGCCCGCCATCAGGCAGAGCAGGGACAGCCCGAACAGCGACGCCAGAACGAACACGGGCCACCATCGGAGCAGCGACCACCTGGCCGTGACACGCCCCTGAGGCTGGCGGGTCTCGGTCGTCGTGGCCATGGCACTCCTAGGATCAGATCAAGATCGTGCAGCGGCTGAGTACGAGCAGCCACATGCGGCGATGAGGGTATCCCCTACTTCACTGCCCGTGTCATCTACTGGCATCACGGTCAACGTCCTCGCCCGGCAGCGTCGGAGCGCCCGTCCTCAGGCACTCCTTGCTTCCCGCTCCTCGGCGGCCGACGCCTCACTGGCACCTTAGGGCCGGCTGATCCAATCCACAGGGGTTGGAGCATCAGGGTCGATGTCGTAGCGGCCGATTGCCTCCTTCACGGTCTCGACCTTCACCTCCCCCTGGGCCGCCAGCCCCGATAGAACCGTCACGACGATCGAGGGGGGGTCGATGCGGAAGTGGCGTCGCAGCATCGGTCGGGTGTCGGAGAGACCGAACCCGTCGGTACCGAGCACCGCATACCTCCCCGGAATCCAGTCGGCGATCTGGCCCGGCACGGCCTTCATGTAGTCGCTGACGGCGACGAACGGGCCCGGGACGTCTGCAAAGCACCGGCTCACCCACGGCGTGCGATGCTCCCCGTCGGAATGCATCCGGTTCCATGTATCGCACGCGATCCCGTCGCGGGCAAGCTCGTTCCACCCCGGCGCACTCCACAGGTCGGCGGCAACGTCCCAGTCGGAGGCGAGCAGTTCCTGCGCCTCGAGTGCCAGCGGCATCGCCGTGCCGCTTGCCAGGAGCTGGGCACGGTGCGTGCGCTCGGGGGCCTGCTGGTAGCGGTAGAGCCCCTTGATGATGACCGACTGGTCGAGCCAGTCAGGCATTGGGGGTTGGAGCACGGTCTCGTTGTAGAGGGTCAGGTAGTAGATGACGTCCTCTGGCTCGTCGCCGTACATCCGTCGCAGCGCGTCCTCGACGATCACCGCGATCTCGTAGGCGAATGCGGGGTCGTAGCTGATGACAGCGGGGTTTGTGGCCGCGAGCAAGTGGGAGTGGCCGTCCTCGTGTTGCAGCCCCTCCCCGTTCAGCGTCGTGCGCCCCGCCGTGGCGCCGAGGAGGAAGCCGCGGCAGCGTTGGTCGGCGGCGCTCCAGATGAGGTCTCCCGTGCGCTGGAAGCCGAACATGGAATAGAAGATGTAGATCGGGAGCATCGGCTCGCCGTGCGTGGCGTAGCTCGACCCCGCCGCCGTGAACGAACCCATGGATCCCGCCTCGGTGATCCCCTCGTGGAGGATCTGGCCGTCGGTGGACTCCCGATAGGCGAGCAGCATCTCGCGGTCGACGGGGTCGTACTGCTGCCCGTGCGGGCTGTAGATCTTCTGTTTGGGAAACAACGAGTCCATTCCGAACGTGCGCGCCTCGTCCGGGATGATCGGCACGACCCGCTCCCCGAAGCCCTCCTGGCGCAGCAGATCCTTCAGGAGTCGCACGAACGCCATGGTCGTGGCGACTTGCTGGTTTCCCGAGCCCCGCTTCAGGGCCCCGTAGAGCTTCTTCTCTGGCAGGGGGAGGCGGCGGTAGCCCACCCGGCGCTCAGGCAGAAAGCCGCCGAGCTCCCGACGCCGAGTCATGAGGTACTCGTACTCGTCGCTGTCGCTGCCGGGATGAATGTAGGGGGGCAGGTCGCTGTCGAGTTCCTCGTCGGAGACATCGAGGTAGAGCCGGTCCCGCATGGTCTTCAGCTGCTCGCGAGTGAGCTTCTTCATCTGGTGGGTAGCGTTGCGTGCCTCGAAGTCCGGCCCGAGCGTCCATCCTTTGATCGTCTGAGCAAGGATGACCGTGGGTTGGCCCGTGTGTTCCGCCGCCGCTGTGAACGCTGCATAGACCTTGCGATAGTCGTGCCCTCCGCGGGACAGCCTCTGAAGCTGCTCGTCGCTGAGATGCTCGACCATGCGACGCAGCCGGGGATCGGCGCCGAAGAAGTGCTCCCGAATGTAGGCGCCGGACTCGACGGCGTACGTCTGGAACTGCCCATCGGGGGTGATGTTCATCTGGTTGACGAGAGCACCGTCAGCATCCTGGGCGAGCAGCGGGTCCCAGTCGCGCCCCCAGATCACCTTGGTGACGTGCCATCCGGCACCCCGGAAGATCGATTCCAGCTCCTGGATGATCTTGCCGTTGCCCCGGACTGGCCCGTCGAGCTGCTGTAGGTTGCAGTTGACGACGAAGGTGAGGTTGTCGAGCTCCTCGAACGAGGCGATGGTCAGGGCTCCGAGCGCCTCTGGCTCGCGCGTCTCGCCGTCCCCCACGAACGCCCACACCCGCTGCTGTGAGGTGTCCTTGATGCCGCGGTTGCGGAGGTAGCGGTTGAAGCGGGCCTGATAGATGGCGTTGAGCGGTGACAGGCCCATGGAGACGGTCGGGAACTCCCAGAAGTCGGGCATGAGTCTCGGATGGGGATAGCTCGACAGTCCCCCCGGTTCGAGTTCGCGGCGGAAGCGCTCGAGGTGCTCCTCGGTGAATCGACCCTCGAGGAAGCCCCTTGCGTAGATGCCGGGCGAGGCGTGCCCCTGGATGAAGACATGGTCCCCGCCGCCTGGGCTGTCCTTGCCGCGGAAGAAATGGTTGAAGCCGACCTCGTAGAGAGACGCTGCCGACGCGTAGGTCGCGATGTGCCCCCCTACCCCATATCTGAGGTTGGCTCGGCTGACCATGACCGCGGCGTTCCAGCGAATGTAGGCCCGGATGCGGCGCTCGAGGTACTCATTGCCCGGAAACCAGGGCTCACGCTCAGGAGGAATCGTGTTCACATAGTCGGTAGAGGCCAGCGCCGGGACACCCACGTTGCGGGCACGGGCCCGCTCGAGCTGGCGAAGCAGCAGGTAGCGGGCACGAGCTCGCCCTCGCTTGTCGATGACCGCATCGAGGGAGTCGAGCCACTCCTGCGTCTCCTGCGGGTCGATGTCGGGGAGCTGGCTGGGGAGACCGTCGGTAATGACCTGGCGTGTTCGTGTGTGCTCGATCACGGCTCACTCTCGCTCGTCCACCTCAGCGGAACCCTATCCTGTGTCCGGAACCGCGCGAGAGGGCTGGGTCGCAACATTCGCGGTGTCGCTGACGCAGGTCGGCCCGGCCCCGATTTCCTCCGGAGCGGGCGCGGTCACGACCACCGGTCTTCGTCGTCCCATTCGTCCTTCCACGCCTCCTGGTCCTCCCAGTCGAACGGGCCGCTCTCCAACTTGTCGATGTGGGCCTCGGCGGCCTCACGTGTGGAGAAGTGGGCGACAGGCAGATCCTGCCAGTGGGTGTCCACGACGGCATACTTCGGCTTGCCGTCGGCGATGTGCTCTCCCTCCACGATCTTGTAACGCCCCATGGTCCACTCCTCTCACTTGCACGGCTCCTGGTCTTGAACGCCTCCGAGGAAATGGTAAGACAGGCCCTTGCCTGGGCGTTTTCGACCGGGAGTCGGTGAGAGGCGCGGCGCAGCCATGGAGCTCAACCAATCCCACGCTCGGGCCCATGCTCCCTGGATGATGATCGCCTTGGAGGAGGCCACTGCCGCCGCTGAGGCGGGTGACGTACCGGTGGGGGCGGTCGTTGCCGCACCCGACCCTCGAGCCGGCGGTGACCTCGTCGAGTTGGCCAGGGCTCGTAACCGCCGCGAAGCCGATGGAGATCCGACGGCTCACGCCGAGATCCTCGCTTTACGTCAGGCGGCCCACCGGCTCGGGACGTGGCGGCTGACGGGGTGCACCCTGTACGTCACCCTCGAACCCTGCGTCATGTGCGCTGGCGCCCTAGTGGCCTCGCGAATCGATCGGGTCGTGATCGGCGCGGACGACCTGAAGGGCGGCGCGGTGGGGTCGCTCTGGGACGTGGCGCGCGACCCCCGCCTGAACCACCGGGTCGAGGTCGTCCGCGGCGTGGAAGGGGACCGAAGCGTCGAACTTCTGCGCCGCTTCTTCGCCGAGCGTCGCAGGGGCTGAGGCCACGGATCAGCAGCGGATGAGGGCACGCTGGTGGGACTCGATCTGCCCCAGTACCCTCCTTGGCCGCGTCCGGTTTCGAACGGACTTCGGAGGGATCGCATAGCCTGGCCGAGTGCGCCCGCCTCGAAAGCGGGTAGGCCCGCAAGGGTCTCGTGGGTTCAAATCCCACTCCCTCCGCCCATCTCCCCAGGTCAGCGGGGGTTTTTCGCATAGCTCCCTGCTCACGTCGGTCGGGCCTCGGACCGAATGGTCACAGAATGGTCACAAGATGCGTGAGCACTCTGTCGCGCTGAGCGCCTGAGCCGGCGCGAATCTGTCGGGACGTCAGGCGATTAGGTGTCACATCCGGCAGCCGACACGGGCCTCTCCCTGGTAGATGAACCGAAAGGAGACGCCCGTGACTCGCGACAACTTCCCCGCCACCATCACCGTCGAGGAAGCCGGCGATTTGCTCGGGTTGAGCCGCAGCTCGGCCTACCGGGCCGCGGCCCGCGGCGAGCTGCCCACGCTGCGCTTCGGAAGGCGCCTGGTGGTTCCGACCCGAAGGCTGCTCGCCATGCTCGGACTCGACGACCTTGTCGATCGGGTCCGGGATGTTGAGCAGCGGTCGAGACGCGGCTAAGGCCTCACGCGGCCTGCGTGCTCACCCAGTCGATTGTCACAACCTGGCCGGGTCCCGGCGCATGTGCTGCTAGGACGCGGCTGAGCGCGAACCCGGTCTCCTCGTCGAACCAGTACTCGTCACAGGCGAGACAGGCATCAGCGGGAACGCCACGGACCACCAGCAGACCCGGGTCAGCTCCCTCGTGATGCTGGACGTACTCGTAGTCGACTGACCGACGCACCAGCTCTCCGCGGTCGTGTAAGTGGCGGGTCACGCGTCTTCCTCCCTCATTTCCCCTCGCAGGGTGGCTTCGATGCGCTCTGGTGTCCAGCCATGCTCCTCGTCGGGTTCGTACACCGAGATCAGCACGGTCGCGTCGTCGAGCACGTCGTCAGCCACGACAGCGATCAGTGGCCGCCCCGCCACCTGCCCGAGCAGGATGTAGCGGTCGCGTTCCTCGACGACGTCCACGATGAGGTTCTCGGATAGGACCGCGCGCACCTCGGCCTCGGTGATCGAGCGCGCCGCCATCTTGGCCGGTGCATCGCGCCCGAGTCTCAGTGGGCGCCGCGGGGTAAAGCGCTCACCGATCCTGGACGGAGGCGCGGGCTCGTCGGTCACCGCGCTCCTTCCCCGTCGACCTCCGCGCTGTCACTGTCGGGATTTGGTCGAAGGAGCCGCTCGTTGAACCGTCGAGCAGCCTCCCGCTGCATTCCGGGCATGACCTCCTGGTAGGCATCCTGCGTGTACGAGGTGGTGGAGTGACCGAGGCGCTCACTGAGGACCTTCGTGATCTCGCCCGACTTCAGGGTGAGGGTCGCGAAGGTATGGCGAAGGTCATGCAGGCGGATTCGCGGCAGGCCGGCACCCTCGATCAGCTCGTGGAAGGCTCGCGTGATATCTGGTGGGTAGAGCCGGCCGCCCACTGGAGAGGAGAAGACTCGTTCCGGGTCGCGCCATACGCCGTGTAGCGCGACCTGTTCCTCGAGCTGTTGCTTGCGGTGCCGACGCAACACCTTCACGTCGACCTCGTCGAGTTCGATTGCCCTCCGCGACGATGAGGACTTTGTGAGCTCTCGTTCGTGGACCTTGCCGCCGACCTCTACCGCGGCCCGTGTCACCGACAGCAGGCCGGCGTCGAGGTCGATGTTGCGCCAGAGCAGGGCAGCCACCTCGCTGCGGCGCATCCCAGTAGTCACAAACAGGTGCCACATGGCGAAGAGACGGTCGGTCGCGGCCGCCTCGACGAACCGGCGCAGCTCTTCCCACGTGTAGGTCTGTCTGCAGGCGTGGGCGCGGGCTTTCACCTCGGAGGTCGACGGTGGGTCCGCGCGGTCGCAGGGGTTGCGGTCGAGGAGACCCCAGCGGATGACGTCCGCGAAGGCCTTGTGGAGCTGGGTATGGATTCGCCGGATCGTGGTTGGGGACAGGCCCATCCCGAGCTCCGGATGGGGCTTGCCGGTGCGTCCCCGGACGGCGAGGTCGTCGTACATGAAGGTCACATCGTCTCCGGTGAGGTCCTCAAGGAGGCGCCCGCCGATCCGGGGGATGACGTAGACCCGCATGTGTAGCTCCCGGTCGACGCGGGTCTTGTCGGTCGTGCGTGTCCGCGGCAACCACCGTTCGATGAGGTACTCCCTGACGGTCAGTCGTGATGGTGGGATCCACGTCCCCGCCCTGACGGCTCCGAGGAGTTCTGCGAGTGCCTCCTCGGCCTCCCTTCGGGTCTCGAACCCCATGCGCTTGATCTGCCGCCTCGCGCCATCCGGTTTTCGTCCGACATCGGCCACAAAGGACCACGTGGAGCGGCTGCCGGCGCAGTCTGGGCCCCTGCACCGGCGACCCTCCACGCGTCCGCCACAGGTCGTGCACCGCTTGAACACGCTGCCATGCATCTCGTCCCCATCCGCCCTACCCGCTTCGACCTACCAGCTTCGCGCGATCAGGTAGCTCTCCGCAGCGCGATGACGTTGGGGCTGTGGAAGCCTCACCTGCTCAGTCCGCGGCTGAGGGTGTGCTCGTCCCGTTCACGCTGCATGGTTGCCGCCAGCAGGGTGCGCATGGCGTCCTCGCGGTCCATACGCATCGCGGAGTTGTTTGCCTCGGGACCCAGTGGCCGCCATGTGTCCACGATGTTCCAGCGAAGCCGGTATTGCTCGATGGCTTCAACCGCGGTGCGCCACCGTTGCCGCTCGATGGGTTCTTCGGGGCAACTTCCCAGGGTGAGCAGGAGGTAGCGGGGCGGGTCCTGCTCGGTGGTCATGGTCCGTATCTTGGCCGCCTGAGCTAGGTCGGCGGAGGCAGCGTGATAGTCGCGCAAGAGCGGTCGGAGCTGCTCAGGCGACGGCAGCGACGCGAGTTGCTGGTCCATGTCGTGAATCTGGTCTGCGAGGCGCTCGCGGGCGCGGCGACGTTGCTTAAGGTCGACTTCGAGCCGGGCCAGGGCCGCACGTCTGGTAACGCGGCCGAGTCCACGGGCCGTTGCATCGCGCTGCTCCTCGAGCCGGGCGATGATCCTGTCGAGGTGTTGGGCGTCGCGGCCAAGCGCATCGCGCTGCTGACTGAGTTCGGCCCGGTGCCCGGCGTCCGCAGTCTCCAGGCGCATGCGCAGCTCGCGCCAGCGCGCACCAAGCTCCTCCGGATCGACTCCGTGGACCGTGGCAGCAATTTCGGCTCGCGAGCGGTGCAACGCGGCGATGACGTCTTGCAGCGGTTCTGAGCCGCGCTGATGGCCGTGCATGACGCCGTCGGGGTCGATGCTTGCAGGATGCATGTAGAGGCGGTTGCTGTCGCGTCCGCGGGAAAGGGCGACGTAGCCCCATTCGCGGTACAGCTCGGCCGAGCCGAGCACGAAGGCCTGGTCGACGGTCAGGCCCTGAACCTTGTGACCCGTGATGGCGTAACCATGGGTCACGTTTCCGGCGTCCAGATAGGCACGGGGAAGCATGAGGTGTACACCGTCGTCGGTGCGTACGGTCAGCGACCGGGCCTCCACGTCGAGGTCCTCTATGGTG
>JBHELG010000064.1:0-22558 GCA_046263195.1 Nitriliruptorales bacterium
CCTTGCGCTATGCGGGCAAGGTCGGAACGGGCTACGACGAGGCCACCCTGCGCACGCTGCGTGACCGACTCGACGAGTTGGAGCAGGTCCGCTCCCCTTTCCACGAGAGCGTGCGCGAAAAGGGCGTCCACTGGGTCGAACCGAAGCTCGTGTGTGAGGTCGGGTTCACCGAGTGGACCGACGACGGCAAGCTGCGCCATCCCCGCTATCTCGGACTGCGCGTCGACAAGGACCCGGACGAGATCGTGCGTGAGGCAGCAACAAGATGACGGAAGAGAGGATCGAAGTAGGTGGGCGCACGGTCGAGCTGTCGAACCTCGACATGGTCTTCTTCCCCGACCTTGGTCTGACGAAGGGCCACCTCGTCGCCTACTACCGCGACATCGCGGAAACCCTCCTCCCGCACCTCGCCGGCCGTCCACTCACGCTGCAGCGGTTCCCGGACGGCATCGCAGCCGACCAACCAGGCGACCATCACCTTGCACCGCTGGCTGTCGCGGGCCCACGCTCTCGACCATCCCGACCTGCTCGTGTTCGACCTCGACCCGGCAGACGGTGGCATGAAGGAGTTGCGTGACGCGGCCCGCAAGCTGCGTGACCTCCTCGAGGAGGTCGGCCTCGTGCCCTTCGTGCAGACGTCGGGCTCGAGGGGCTTTCACGTCGTGGCACCGCTCGACGGTAGCGCCGACTTCGACACGGTGCGCTCGTTCGCCCGGGATCTGGCTGGACAGGTCGTCGCCCCCGAGCCGGAGCGCTTCACGACCGAGCAGCGTCTGTCGAAGCGCCAGGGGCGGCTCTACATCGACACGAACCCGCAACGCGTACGCCCAGACGGTGGCCGCGCCCTACTCCATTCGGGCGCGTCCGAGCGCCCCGGTCGCGACCCCCGTCGAATGGCACGAGCTGGGACGGACCGAGGCATCCAGTTACACGGTCAGAAACATCTTCCGCCGCTTGGGTCAGAAGGTGGATCCCTGGGTCGCGGTCCACACGGAGTCGCGTCCACTGACCCCGGCACGTCGACGACTCGACCCGCTGCGGCAATGACTCCCCGGCCGGGAAACCGTCACGATCACGACGCGCGTGATCCAGACGTTCTCGAGCGCAAGCGGGAGCTACGCCAGCGGGTGTGGGGGGACCTCGAACGGTCGGGCGCCTCCCGCTTCCCCGGTGCGGAGGGTCGCATCCCGAACTTCACCGGAGCCGAGAAAGCAGCCGAGCGGTTACGTGAGCTCGAGGTGTGGCGGTCGGCCGGACGGTTGAAGGCCAACCCCGACTCGCCGCAGTGGCCCGTGCGTCAGCGCGCCCTCGAGGACGGAAAGACCGTCTACATGGCCGTCCCACGGCTGGCCGAGGAGCCCCCCTTCCTGCTCCTCGATCCCCAGGCGACCAGCGAGTCTCCCCGCCGCGCGTCGTCGATCGCGGGCGCGTCCCGCAACGGGCGACCCGTCGACGTCGCCGACCTCGAACCCGTCCAGCTCGTTGTCGTCGGTTCAGTGGCAGTTGCCAGGGATGGTGCCCGACTGGGCAAGGGCGGCGGGTTCAGCGACCTCGAGTTCGCCCTGGCCCGCGAGGCGGGTCTCATAGCAGACGACGCCGCCGTCGTCACCACCGTACACACGCTGCAGGTGCTCGAAGCCGGTGCGGTGCCGATGACCGCCCACGACGTCCCTGTCGACCTCATCGTCACACCGGACGACGTCGTCGATTGCCGGGAAGGCCCCTACCAACGCCCAACGGGGTTGCTTTGGGACGAGCTCAGTGAGGACAAGATCGAGGCCATACCGTTCCTGCAGCGCCTTCGTGGCGGCTGACGCGACGCCGACGGTATCGTGCGCCGAAAGGCGTGAACCGCGGCCCGGGCTTGCCTATCGTGGCCGTGTCGGCTCGTGAGAATGTCCGCAGCCATCGGAGGTCCCGTGACCCAACCCATACCCGAGGGCCTGTCCTACGACGACGTGCTGCTGCTGCCCCAGGCCTCGGCGGTGCTGCCCCGTGAGGTCGACATCTCGACGTGGCTGCACGGGCGCGTACGGCTGCGGCTACCGCTCCTTTCGGCCGCCATGGACCGGGTGACCGAAGACCGGATGGCCATCGCACTGGCCCGCAACGGCGGGCTCGGAATCATCCACAAGAACGTCAACATCACCTCGCAGGCCGCAATGGTCGAGCAGGTGAAGCGCTCGGAGTCGGGCTTCATCTCCGAGCCGATCACGCTGCGACCTGACGACACCGTCGCTCGGGCACACGAGCTCATGGCCCGGTACCGGGTCAGCGGCTTCCCCGTCGTCGACGACGACGACCGGCTGCTCGGGATCGTCACGAACCGGGACCTGCGCTTCGGCGTGGGGGCTGGAAGCACGGTCAAGGAGCACATGACCTCCGAGGACCTCGTCACCGCCCCTCAGGGCACAACGCTCGAGCAGGCCCGAGACCTCATGCAGGAGCATCGTGTCGAAAAGCTGCCGATCGTCTCCGGGGACCGGCTGGTCGGGATGTTCACCTTCAAGGACGTCGAGAAGGTTCGCGCCTACCCTTACGCGTCGAAGGACGCGCGGGGGCGGCTGCTGTGCGGTGCGGCGGTCGGAGTCGGACCCGACAGCCTCGAGCGCGCGGCCGCCCTCGTCGAGGCTGACGTCGATCTTCTCGCCGTGGATTCGGCCCATGGTCACGCCCTCGGCGTGCTCGAGTTCGCCGCCAAGATGAAGGACCACTTCCCCGACGTCCCCCTCATGGTCGGCAACGTCGCGACGGGGGACGGCATACGGGCCTGCCACGACCAGGGCGCCGACATCGTGAAGGTGGGGGTCGGGCCCGGCTCGATCTGCACGACCCGGGTGGTAACCGGTGTCGGGGTGCCCCAGTTCAGTGCCGTGCGGACGGCCGCTGAGGTGGGCGCCCAACTTGGCGTGCCGATCGTGGCCGACGGTGGCATCCGCTACTCGGGGGACGTCGTCAAGGCGCTGGCGGCCGGAGCGGCCGCGGTGATGGTGGGCAACCTGCTCGCCGGGACCGACGAGTCCCCCGGCGACCTCGTGTTGGTCGGAGGACGCCGCTACAAGGAGTACCGCGGCATGGGCTCGGTCGAAGCCATGCGCTCAGGATCAGCCGACCGCTATTTCCAGGGTGAGCGGCAACGGGAACCATCGAAGCTCGTCCCCGAAGGGGTGTCGGGCCTGTTGCCCTACCGGGGAACCGTCGCCGAGGTCGTTGCCCAGCTCGAGGGCGGCCTGCGCTCCGGGCTGGGCTACGTGGGGGCGGAGAATCTCGCGACACTCGTGAGCCGCGCGGAGTTCATGCGTCAGAGCGCAGCCGGTGCCCGCGAGTCGCACGTCCACGACGTCGAGGTCGTGCATGAGGCCCCGAACTATCAAGTGCCTGGCGATGGCTGACGGTCCGGAGCCAGAGCCCGTGCTCGTCAGCGCCTGTCTCGCGGGCAGACGCTGCACCTACAAGGGCACCGCCAACCCGCCGGAGGGGGACGGGAGCCTCCAGATCGAGCGCCTCATTGCCGAGGGCGAGGCCGTGCTCATCTGTCCTGAGATGGACGGGGGGCTCGGGGCACCGCGTCCCCCAGCCGAGATCGTGGGAGGGGACGGGCACGACGTACTCGACGGGCGGGCCCGCGTCGTGGCTGTGGACGGCACCGACGTCACCGAGGCCTACCTCGGGGGCGCGCGGATGGCGGTCGAACGTGCCCGGATGCATGGCGCCTGCGGGGCGGTGCTCAAGGCACGCAGCCCCTCTTGCGGTCACGGGGCGATCTACGACGGTTCGTTCTCGAAAACGCTCGTGCCCGGTGACGGCGTCACGGCAGCGGCTCTACGCCGGGCCGGCATCGCCGTCATGACGGACGAGGATCTGCGGCCCGACACGCCCAAGCCTTTCGACCGGCCGCACTGAGCCGCGACGCCACGCGCACCGCCCCCCGGCCCGTAACCGCGACCGGTCCGCTTGCAGGTGGCGTCTCCGAGGCACGGACAACCGGAACGCCGTCGGGTGGCGCATCGACCACGGGCACGGCCTCCATGCCCGGAACCCAGTGCTCGAGCGCGATCACCCGCCGGCCGGCCGCCGCGGCAGCCACGAGTCCTTCCGGCAATGAGGCCCGGGCACGTGTGAGGGTGGGACGCCTGGCGGCCACCGCCACCGGCCCCCCAGCCAGGTCGCAGACCTCCTGAGCACGCAGCGACAGTCCGTGTGTGCCGATCGCGCGTGAGCGGGCGATGATCTCGTCCTTGTCGAAACCGGCCAGCGGACGCAGCACGGTGCGTGTGCACACCGCGTCGATCTCCACCAGGTGATGGAGTGTCTGACTCGACACCTGCCCGATCGACTCGCCCGTGACGAGCGCGGGGATCCCCAGATCGCGGGCCACGAGGTCCGCGACACTGAACATGAGCTGCTTGAGGATGACCTGGCGGAGGCGGGGCGCCACGAGGTCGAGCAGAGCCTGCCTGGCCTGGGCGAAGTCGACCACCCATACGAGCGGACTGGATCCCGCTCCCCAGCGTCGCCAGAGCTCGTAGGCCACGGCAAGGGCCTGCTCCGTCTGCGCGCAGTCCAGCCGTACGTGGAGGAAGTCGACCCGGCTGCCGCGTCGCATCACCATCCAAGCAGCGACGGGGGAGTCGAAGCCCCCCGACAGCAGCGTGAGGCAGCGGTCCTGAGTGCCCAGCGGCATGCCGCCCGGGCCGGGCCAGTCTTCCTCGACGATCCACGCGCGGTCGCTCAGCACGAGTACGCGCACCTCCACGTCGGGGGTGTCGAGGTCGACCCCGCCCGAGCACGGCCGCAGGAGGTCGCCGATGAGTCGCTGCGCATCGGGCGAGCCCCATGTGTGATTCCCTCGCCGGCGGACGCGCACGGCGAACGTGTGCCCGCTGACAGCCTCGCGAGCAGCTGCGGCCACCTTCTCCGCGAGTTCCTCGAGGGAACCGCGGCTGTTCCAGTCGAGCGCGCGGGCGCGCTCGACCCGCTGACAGCCGAAGGTCGTGCGGGCGGCTTCCACCGCACCCAGCACGTCGGTGGGGGTCACGAGAAGCCGTCCGCCCCCCACCGCCTCGACGCGACTACCAGGGGCGAGCCGGTCGAGGGCCCGCTCGAGGTTGTCGCAGAAGACACGCTGGAACCGCCCCCGGGTCCGGGCCGACTTCACGTGGATCTCTCCAGCCAGTGACACGAGCACGAGCTCGTCCTGACCGAGGATGCCGGGGTGACCGCCGTCCTGACCGAGGATGCGGGGGCGTCCCCCGCCGTGCTCGTCTGTCATCTCCACTCCCAACTCATGACCTCACCCATGCGAGCCCGAGCGCCACATGTTCGCCCGGCCGAGCGTCCCTCTCTGCCGTTCCGACCGGCCTCATATTCTCACTTGCATGAACGGAGACCTCCCTGCCGCCGCCTACGGGCAACGGATCCTGTCCGAGCGGCTCGGCCCGATCGAAGAGCCCGTACGGGCCGCTCTCGACGAGCTCACCGAGCGTGATGCCGTCGCTCGCGCATGGCAAGGCGACCACCGCCTCTGGAAGCCCGACCCTGCGGAGGTCGCAGACCGTCTCGGCTGGCTCGAGAGCCCGGCCGAGATGTCAGCGGTCGTCGACGACCTGAAGGCGTTCGCCGCCGAGGTGGCGGAGGATGGCTACACGGCGGTCGTACTCAGCGGTATGGGCGGGTCGAGCATCTTCGCTCAGACCATCGCCGAGCACTTCCCACCGAGACCCGGCTTTCCACGGCTGCACGTGCTCGACTCTACCGACCCCGCCGCCATCCGCCGCGCGGAGAACGCCGCCCCGCTCGAGCAGATCCTCTTCGTCATCGCGTCGAAGTCAGGCACCACTGTCGAGACTCGAGCCCATCTGTCGTACTTCTGGCGCCTGTCCGGGCGACGGGGCGAGCAATTCGTTGCCATAACGGATCACGACACCCCTCTCGCCAGACTCGCCCACGAACACGGTTTCCGGACCCTGTTCGAGAACCGCCCCGATATCGGCGGGCGCTACGCGGCGCTCAGCTACTTCGGGCTCGTACCGGCCGCACTCTCCGGAGTCGACATCGCCGGACTCCTGTCTCGTGCCGCGGTCATGGCCCAGACCTGCGATCCTCAGACGTCAATCGACGAAAACCCCGCTGCCCGTCTGGCGGCGGTCCTGGGGGCAGCCGTCCGTGAAGGGCGAGACAAGCTGACACTCCTCCTGCCGCCTGAGATCGAACGTTTCGGCAGCTGGATCGAGCAGCTGATCGCCGATCAACCGGCAAGCACGAGACGGGCATCATCCCCGTCATCGACGAGCCTCCACCCTCGACCTCTTCCATCGAGGTGTACGGCGACGACCGCTTGTTCGTCGCCTTCGGTCCTCTACCTGGTGCCGACGAGCTCGCCGGCGACCATCCCCTGGTCGAGCTTCCCCTCAATGAGATCATCGACCTCGGTGGGGAGGTTTTCCGCTGGGAGCTCGCCACCGCTCTCAGCGGCGTCCTGCTCGATGTGAATCCCTTCGACCAGCCGGACGTGATCGCGGCCAAGAAGGCCACCGCCGAGGCGCTGGCCGGATCGCCGAACGGGCCGATCGCGCCTCTCGAGCCGATGCTCGAGCTGGTGAGGCCGGGCAACTATCTCGCCATCCTCGCTTACGTCGATCCAGGCGCTCCCGTGGTGGGAGGTCTGCAGAGGGCTCGCGCGGTGCTCCGCGACCGTCTCCACGTCGCGACCATGCTCTGCATCGGGCCGGGCTACCTCCACTCGACCGGGCAACTGCACAAGGGAGGGCCGAAGAGCGGCGTCTTCCTCGAGGTCGTCAGCGAGGACGTCGAGGAGCTGCCCATACCGGGGACGGCTCACGGCTTTTCGACGCTGAAACGTGCTCAGGCGGCCGGAGATCTCGCGACGTTGCGCAGGCGCGGTCATCGCGCCGCCCGCGTGGACCTCGATGAGCTGCTCGCCCTCGGCAGCTGGCCCTGATCCTTAGGCGACGGAGGTGTTAGGCCTGGTCCGGGGGAGAGGTCGTAGTAGCGGCCTTGGGCCTGATCAGGCGAATGGTCGTAGTAGCGGTCTCGGGCCTGATCAGAGAGGTCGTAGTAGCGGCCTTGGGCCTGATCAGGGGGAGGTCGCAGTAGAGGTCTTGCGCCTGGCGGACGGAAAGCGCTAGGGCGGATTCAGCGGAGAGGTCGTAGTAGCGGTCTTGGGCTCGGGCAGGAAATGGCCACGTAGGACCACGAGGACCGTGACGGATACGACGAGCAGGACGAGGCTGAGCAGGTAGGCCGCCTCCGGATGGGTTTCGAGCTCGAGATAGACCGCCAGGGGCATGGTCTGGGTACGCCCAGGCAGGTTGCCAGCAAACGTGATAGTCGCCCCGAACTCGCCGAGCGCCCGCGCCCAACACAGGGCCATACCGGCGCCCAGCGAGGGGGCGACGAGGGGCAGAGTCACCCGTCGCAACACCAGCCACCGGCTCGCGCCGAGCATGGTCGCCGCGTCCTCCAGTCGCGCGTCGAGCATCCGCAGGCCGGATTCCACACTCACCACGAGGAAGGGCATCGACACGAACGCCTCGGCGAGCACGACCCCGGCGGTCGTGAACGGCAGTGACAGGCCCGTGAGACTGGTGAAGGCCTGACCCAACAGGCCCCTGCGACCGAACGCGAGCAGGAGCGCCACGCCTCCCACGACGGGGGGGAGCACCATCGGCAGCAGGGCCAGGGCGCGCACGACCTCCTTGCCAGGGAAGCTCGTGCGGGCGAACAGCCAGGCCAGCGGGACTCCCAGGACGCTGGCCACGAGCACCGCCGACAGTGAGGTGACGAGCGAGAGCTGCAAGGCGCTGCGAACCGATGCTTGGGAGAGGAGGAGGACCAGGCGAGACCAGGGCACCTGCATCACGAGGCCGGCCAACGGCAGCAGGAGCAGGGCCAGGGCCACGAGCGCGAGGCTGCCCAGGACGACCGTGAGCGTGGAATTGGACCGGCGTACCACCGCTACCCGCGGCCCAGACCGCCCGCGGGCGGCGAGAACCCGTACTGGCGCAGGACCGCCTGAGCTTGCGCCGACTTGATGAAGCTGACGAAGGCGTGAGCAGCGTCGGGATTGGGCGCGCCTCGCAGCACGGCCATCGGGTAGGCGGCTGTAACGTTGTGGGCGGGCGCGATGTGCAACGCTGTGACCGTGTCGCCGGCGGCGAGGACGTCGCTGGCGTAGACGATCGCCGCGTCGGCCTCGCCCAGCCGCACCTTGTACAGCGCCGCCCGGACGTCGTTCTCCAGCGAAGCCGCCTTCACCTCGACGCCCGCTCGCTCGAGTGCCTGACGAGCATAACGTCCGGCAGGGACCTCCGCGGCGGCCAGCACGAGGGTCAGGTCCGCACGCCCGAGGTCGGCGAGGCCCCGCACTCCGAGGGGATTGCCGCGCTCGACCGCGATCGCAAGCTCGTTGCCGGCGAACAGGGTCGGTTCGCCGGCTACCACCGTGCCGGCCGCCTGCAACTGCCGCATGTCAGCTGAGGCGAAGACGTCCGCTGGCGCTCCGGTACGTATCTGGCCGGCCAGCTGCTGACTGCCGGCGAAGTTGAACCGCACCCTCGTGTCCGGATGCTCCTGCTGGAAGGCGCTGCCGACGTCCTCGAAGGCATCGCTGAGCGATGCGGCGGCGAACACCACCAGCTCCTGGGTCCCCTCACCGCCGCCGGCAGAGGTTGACGTCGACCCGGCTCGGGCTGACAACACGACCGCGGCGGTGACGACCACGAGGGTGACGAGCCGGGCAACCGTCCACGGCCTCATGGGCTGGTCCTCATTCTCGCGGCAGTCCGACGGTGACGCTCGTGGCCTTCACGGACGCCACGACTCTCATCCCGGATTGGAGTCCGAGCTCATCGACACTCTCGGCGGTGGTCAGCGCCACGAGCCGAAACGGCCCGGCGCGCATCTCGACCGTGGCCGCGGCGGTCCCCTTCACCACGTCGACGATGACCGCATCGAACTGGTTGCGGGCCGACGAGGCCTCGATGGGGTGCTGGTGTCCGGGGCGTTCAGCCAGGAGGCGCTGCACCTCCTCCATGGGTACCAGTCGCTGTCCCCCAGAACTGCGGACGACCCGGATCCGGGACTGCTCCTCCCAGCGACGGAGTGTGTCAACGCTGACCCCGAGCAGGGTCGCGGCCTGACCGATGCGCAGGGCGTCAGCATCGTCCACCATCAGCGTCACTCCGGCCTCTCTCCGACAGTGGACGAATGAATACCTAGGAACCACCGCAACGTCAAGGGGTGATGTCTCGACAGCACGAGAAAACCGGCCACGCCGTAGCCCTGCCGGGTCTGTGACGGCGTAGAAAGGGCACTCCCCCGGACAGCACGGGGGTAACCGCCGGGGGAGCGCTGGACTCTCCGTTCCTAGGAACGAGGAGCCCGGGCCGGACGAACGAGACGCCGAACCGATCGGTAGGCAATCACATGAGGCATTTCGCCGCCACCGAGGAGAGACGGTGTCCATCATGACAGACATGACCTTTCCCGTCTTGGGAGCAGGCCGTTGCGGCTGCTGAGGGTGAGGTTGCTCTTCCTCCCCGTGATCAGGCGGGGTACGGTCTTCGGTGCGCCCCGTGCATTGCGGTGGGGCGTGTGACCCTCGAACTGCCAGGACCCCGTCGGGACGGGCCAGGGGGGAAGAGTGGAGCAGGTGACCGCTCCGAGTTCGCCCGTTCGGGTCGCGGTCTGGGCGTTCCACCTCGCGCTTCCTCTGCTCGTGCTGTGGCTGCTCCTGGCCGCGCCAGGGCTCGATGTACGGCTGGAACACGGCCCAGCCCACCTGCTGCTCGTCCTCGTGATCGCGGTGGTCAACGCAGCCCTCGGCTTCCGTATCAGCGAGGAGGCACGTCGTCGCCAGGACGCCCGCCTCTTCCTCGTCGCGCTCGCGTTCCTTGCGGCTGCCGGGTTCATCGGTCTGCACGCTCTCGCCACTCCCAAGGTCCTAGTCGCGGGACGCAGCGCAGGTTTCATGATCGCCAGCCCGGTCGGACTGCTGCTCGCCGCGATCTTCGTCGCGGCGTCATCCCTCGACTTCACAGCTCGTCAGGCGGAGGCCGTCATGCGGCGGCAGGCGCTCCTGCGCTATGGCCTCGCCGGCCTCATGCTCGTCTGGCTGTTTCTCAGCGTGAACGAGCTGCCACCGCTGAACCGCCCGTCCGGAGCCGATGCGGCCGAGGAGCCCTTGGCCGTCATCCTCGCTGTGGTCGGGGTTCCCTTGTACGCCTTCGCGGCCTTCCGCTACTGGCGGCTCCACCGCCGTCGACCGGCCGTGGTGACGGTCGGGCTCATCACCGCGTTTGCGCTGCTCGCCGAATCGTTGGTGAACGCCGCCCTGGTCGAGAACTGGCGCCTGTCGTGGTGGGAGTGGCACGTGGTCGCTCTCGTGGCATTCGGCTACATCGCCTACAGCGCCCACGTTCACTACCGGCACGAGGGCAATCCTCGCGGGTTGTTCACCGACATCGCGCTGCAGGAGTCGTTGCAAGCGGCGCGGCGTGAGTACGGCGAGGCGCTCGAGGCGCTCGTCACCGCAATCGATGACCAGGAGGGAGGCGGCGACGACGGTTCCATCGAACCCGTCGTTCGCGATCTCGCTCGCCGCTTCGACCTCAGCGAGCGGCAGGTCGACGTCCTCCGCCGTGCCGCTGACGCGCTCGCCACGGAACGGGACCGGGTCCGCCGCCTCGACGCCCTCGTCGCCGTCGGGCGCGAGAGTCGCGTCAAGCTGGCCGAACCGGACCTCGTCGCGCGCGTGCTCGCCATCACGAGCTCATCCTTCGGACGCGACCGGTTGCGGGTGGGTCTGCTCGAGGACGGACGCCTCGACTACTCCGGGGAGCTCTCCCGACCGGAGGCGGCGCCCGACGGGGCGGATGTCGAGCGGACAACGGCAGAAGCGCTCGACACCCGTGAGACACGCGAGACCGAAATCGGCGAAGGTAGTGTCATCACCCTGCCACTCACCGTGAAGGACCGGGCGGTGGGCATAATCCAGGTCTACCGCGAACGGGGAACGTTCGCCCCCGCTGACCGTTCCCTGCTCGAGTCGCTCGCGAGCCAGCTATCGGTCGCGGTCGAGAACGCACGCCTGTATGGGCAACTCGACCATCTGTTTCGCAGCTACCTCTCGCCCGACGTCGCGACCGCCCTCCTCGCCGACACCACGAGCGCCGACCTGGGCGGACGCGTGATCGAGACGACGATCCTGTTCGCCGACCTGAAGGGGTTCACGTCCTTCTCCGACCGGGTGCGCGACCCCCACCAGGTACTCGAACTGCTCAACCGTTATTTCGGCATCGCCGTGCCGATCGTGCTCGACCAGGGCGGCACCATCGACAAGTTCGTTGGTGACGCCCTCATGGCCCTCTTCAATTGGCCGGTGCCCCAGCCTGACCATGCCCTGCGTGCGGCACGGTCAGCGCTGGCCATCCAGGAGGCCATCGAAGACATCGCGGGCGGGGACGATCCCCGCTTCCGCATCGGCATCTACACCGGCCCCGCCCTCGTCGGCAACGTCGGCACCGACCGGCTGCGCAACTTCACGGCCATCGGCGACGCCGTCAATTACGCGGCCCGCCTGGAGACGAACGCCGAACCAGGCGAGGTCGTGATCGGTTCGAGCACGTATCAGCTCATCCGCCACGTCGCCCAGGTCATCCCACTCGACCGGCTCCAGCGGGTAGAGACGGCGCAGGGCAAGCAGGAGCTCTTCGGAGCCTACCTGCTCATGGGACTGCGCCAGGACGCCAACCAGCGGGAGCCGGAACGGCCTGGCTCACTGACAGTCTGAGAGGAGAAGAGGATGGCCAAGCCCGCGATCCTCGCCGTGGATGACGACCGAGCCGTCCTCCAGGCGGTGGCACGCGACCTGCGCAGTCAGTACGGCAGGGACTACCGGGTCCTCACGGCGACATCGGGGCGGGACGCCCTGGAGCTGCTCGAGGAGCTGACGCTGCGCAACGATCCAGTCGCGTTCCTGCTCGTCGACCAGCGCATGCCGGAGATGACCGGTGTCGAGTTCCTCGAGGAGGCGATCGGCCTCTTCCCTGACGTGAAGCGAGCCCTGCTCACGGCCTACGCCGACACGGAAGCGGCCATACGCGCCATCAACAACGCCCGCCTCGACTACTACATCATGAAGCCGTGGGACCCGCCCGAGGAGCGGCTCTACCCGATCCTCGACGATCTGCTCGAGGACTGGCGGTCCGAATACCGCCCGCCTTTCGAGGGCATTCGGGTGGTTGCGACCCGCTGGTCTCGGGAGTCTCACGAACTCAAGCGCTTCCTCGCCCGCAACCAGGTGCCCTACGAGGCCCTCGACCTCGACACGGACGAGGAGGCGCGGCGCCTGCTCGCCCTAGCCGAGGGCGATGTCGGGAGCCTGCCCCTGGTCCTGCTCGAAGACGGGACACCCCTGCTGCAACCGACTGCCGCCGATCTGGCCGAGCGCATCGGCCTTCGCACCCATGCTGAGCTCCCCTTCTACGACTTCGTCGTGGTCGGGGGCGGTCCCGCTGGTCTGGCCGCCTCCGTCTACGCGGCATCCGAGGGCTTGAAGGTCCTCCTCGTCGAGAGCGAGGCGCCCGGCGGACAGGCAGGCACCAGCTCGAAGATTGACAACTACCTCGGCTTTCCTTCCGGCTTGAGCGGGGCCGAACTCGCGAGGCGGGCGGTCACCCAGGCCCGACGCTTCGGGGTCGAGCTGCTCGTCCCCCTTCAGGCGGCGGCGATGGAACGCAACGACCCGTACAAGAACGTGACCCTCAGCGACGGCTCGAAGGTCAGCTGCCACGCGCTGCTGGTCTCGACGGGCGTGCAGTACCGCAGGCTGCAGGCTCCCGGCGTGGAGGAGCTCACCGCCGCGGGCGTCTACTACGGGGCCTCGCGTGTCGAGGCGAGCGTGCACGAGGGCGAGGACGTGTTCGTGGTCGGGGGCGGGAACTCGGCCGGCCAGGCGGCGATGTTCCTCTCGGCCTTCGCCCGCAGCGTCACGATGCTGGTCCGGGGCGCCGATCTCAGTGAGAGCATGTCGAAGTACCTCATAGACATCCTCGAGGCGACGGACAACTTCGTCCTGCGCCCTTACAGCGAGGTGGTGGCGGTTTCGGGGGACGGACGGCTCGAGCACGTCAGCGTCGCCGACCGCCGCACGGGAGAGGTGGAGACGCTGCCCGCCGGGGCGCTGTTCGTGTTCATCGGTCAGGCGCCGCGGACGGATTGGCTGGGCGGGGTCGTGCAGTGCGACGAGCGCGGTTTCGTTCTCAGCGGGACCGACTGCGGGCCGTCTCCGAAGGGTTGGACGCTCGAACGTCCTCCCTTCCCCATGGAGACGAGCGTCCCGGGGATCTTCGTCGCCGGTGACGTGCGCCACGGGGCGACGCCCCGGATCGCCTCGGCCACCGGGGAGGGGGCGTTGGCTGTCCGCTTCGTGCACCAGCATCTGGCAAGCCTGTGAGCGGAGCTCCCCAGGAGCGACGCGAGAGGAGCCAAGGACAGCGACGGAGACCCCATGAGCCTGGTCGACCTCCTCGGACAACGCCCCGAATTCGCCGGCGTTCCACGGGACGTCCTGCACACGATCGCTGATCATGCCCGCCTGCTCGACGTGCCCGCAGGCCACCTCCTGCTCGAGGAGGGCAGTCCACCGGATGCGATGTACGTGGCGGTCGAGGGCGATTTCGAGGTCACCAGACGCGTCGAGGACCGCGACCTTCCCATCGGGCGGTTGGGTCGCGGTGACGTGCTGGGGGAGATGGCGCTGCTCGAGGACCGACCGAGGTCGGCTTCGGCACGAGCGCTCGTCGACAGCAAGGTGGCCGAGATCGACCGGGAGGCATTCACCCGACTCCTCGGCTACGCGCCGTTCGTACTCGCGATGCTGCGGATGGTGGGTAACCGCAACCGCCACACGGAGGCACGCCTGCGGGAAGACATAAAGCTGGCCGCGCTCGGCAGAATGACGGCCGGCCTCATGCACGAGCTGAACAATCCGGCCGCCGCCGTCCGCCGCGATGCACCCCGCCTGGCGGAGACGCTGTCCGCCTGGCGGGAGCTCGCCGCACGACTTGCAGGGCTCGAGGCCGCGACGGGTCCGAGCCCGGCCTCCAACCCGCCTGCCGATGCCCTGACCCGGGCCGATCGGGAGGATGAGGTCGCCGCGTGGCTCGAAGAGCAGGGAGTCGCCGAGGCCCTGGACCTCGCGCCGGTCCTGGTGGGCCGCGGATGGGACACCGGCACGCTCGCGGATCTGGCCGCGGCGCAGCCGGGGCAGTCCGCGAGCGACCTCGCCCGTTGGTTGGGGCTCGCGGCCCTCGCTGACGAGCTGAGCACGTCGATCCACCACAGCGCCGAGCGCATATCGGAGCTCATCGGGGCAGTGAAGCGCTACGCCCGCAAGGACGAAGCGCCGGTGCAGAACGTCGACGTCCATGCGAGCCTCGAGGACACGCTCATCATCCTGCGTCCCGAGCGGGCAGGGCTGCGGGTCGAGCGGGACTACGACTCAGGTCTCCCCACTATCGAGGCCTACGGCAGCGAGCTGAACCAGGTTTGGACGAATCTCATCGCGAACGCGGTCGAGGCCATGGATGGCGAGGGCATGCTGACCCTGCGGACGAATCTCGAGGACGGCCGGGTCATCGTGGAGGTCACCGACTCCGGACCGGGGATCCCGGAGGAGGTCCTGCCACGCATCTTCGAGCCCTACTTCACCACGAAGCCGCCCGGACAGGGGACGGGGATCGGCCTCCATGTCTCCTACGACATCGTCGCCCGCCACGGCGGAGACCTTCGGGTCGAGTCGCGTCCGGGTGAGACGACCTTTCGCGTGTGCCTTCCACTCCGACTACCGGCGAAGCGAGGCGGGACGCCGGCATCGTGATGAAGCGCGCGCATTCTACGATGGTGCCATGAGTGCACCTTCTCCTCCGCCACCCCAGGACGGCATACCAGCCCGGGAGCAGGCCCCACCGTCGGCACACTCGCCCCACCCTTGGACGCACCCGTCGGGCCTGCCGAACGAGGTCCGCAACTGGGCCCTCGCTGCGCACCTCAGCGCGTTTGCCGGTGCCTGGATGGCCCTGGCCTTCCTGGGCCCCCTGGTGGTGTGGCTCATGAAGCGCGACGACCACCCCTTCATCGCGATGCACGCCAAGGAAGCCCTGAACTTCAACCTCTCCGTGCTCCTCTACGCCGTCGTCGGGTTCCTCCTCGTGTTCGTCCTGGTCGGCTTCCTCCTGCTCCCGCTGATCGGTCTCATGTGGCTTGTGCTCACGATCATCGCGGCGATTCGGGCCTCGAACGGCGAGCCCTACCGCTATCCGTTGACCATCCGCCTCGTCAGGTAGCGCTCCCGGCTGGTCGGACAGGACCATTGGACTGAGACCGGGGCTGTGAAATCGGGTAGTTCGGCCTACCCGCGTAACGGTATGCGCCGCAAGTGGCAGACACGCACACTTGAGATTGGGCAGGTTTCGCGTTGCCGCTCGCCGAGGGCCGGAAGAGCTGGTGTGGCACTCGTACGGGTCGGGTGCGGGCAGCGCTCAGGTGAGACAAAGGAGGCGAGCATGGGCACTCGGACCATACCCACAGAAGCTCTCGGCATGCAGGCGGTGCGGCTCATGGATCGTGAGCGCGCCGAACTCCTCGCGGTTCTGAAGGGTCGCGACGGGCCGGACTGGAACCTGAAGACGGGCTTCCGCGGCATGACGGTCACCGAGCTCGTTCAGCACATGGTGGAGGATTCGGAGCGTTTGGCGGATGCCTGGGAGCGGCACTATTCCCACCTGGACGAGCCCCTCTTCTGGGCCCTCGAGCATCCCGAAGAGGAGCACGCCCTCGAGGAGGACCCCGCCGAACCCGACGAGCTGGTCGAGCGCTACTCGACGGCGATGGAGCGGGTGCGCACCTCACTCGCCCAGGCTCGTCTCGACGACTGGGAGTGGCCGTCGGTCTGCCCCTTGGGAGGGCTCGAGACGCTCAGCGAAGCGGCACGCCGCTGGCTCGCTCACCACTATGTGCACCGTGAGGACATCCACGAGATTCTCGGGCTGCCCCCCGACAACGACGAGGAGACGGTCAGCCTCGTCGTCGAGTTCACCCTGCACGCGTTGGTGATGGTCGGTGGGGACAGCATGCCCTATCCCATGGCGATGAAGGTCATCACGGCCCCGCCGGGCTCGGGTGCCTGGACTCTCGTGTTTGCGGACCCGGACGAGCGTGAAGACCGCTTCGCAACCACCTGGGAGAAGTTCCTGGGGTGGGAGTCGGAGCCGCCCCCGGAGCGGCGAGTCGAGCGCGGCACCGGGCCGGGGACGAGGGTGAGTGTCCGCGGCTACGGCGAGGCGGTGTGGCGTGCGGGGTTCGGACGCGGTCATTCCTGGGACGAGTTGCAGGTGCACGGGGACGACGAGGCCGTGCAGGCCTGGGAGCGTCTCACCGAGATGCTCGACGGGAGCATCGAGAAGCGGCTGCCCTCCGGTAAGGGCTAGCGGTTCGGAGTGGACGTCCCTCACACCCGACGGGGGGGTAGGCGCGGGAGCAGCATCGGTTGCTGCCGGTACTCCCGCGCTATCCCTCCTCTCTGCTCGTCAGGACGTGTCTTGCGACAGCCGTCGCTTTCGCCCTCCTAACCGGAGGCGTCATTCCTCGTCTTCGTCTGCGTCCTCGTCGGTGGCTTCGTCCTCGCCTCTGACCTCGTCCTCGCCGGTGGCTTCGTCCTCGCCTGTCACTTCGTCCTCTTCGATGGGGACGTACATCTCCTCGTCGTGTTCCATGTCAGCGAGTTCCTGCTCGGCCTCGGCCAGCTCCTGTCGCAGACGCTCCATCTTCTGCTCGAGATGCTGACGCTTCTGGGTGCGCCAGGATTCGACGACCTCGGGCGTGACCGGATCGCCTGGCTCCCAATCTGCTAGCACATCGTCGTTGCTCATCGAGCCTCCTCCTCGTCTTCGCCGCAGCGCAGAGCACCTGTACAAGCTTGGCTGGCCTGGCCCCGCTCAACCAGCGAGCAGTGGACACGAGACAGGCCGGCAGCCGGAGGATCATCGCTGACTGAACACCGGGCTGGACGTACCTCGCGCGTTTCGGTTAGGGGTCTGCTCAGCACGAGTTGTCCACCGCGGCGCTGGGAGACTCGGGCGGAAACGGTGACTCTTGCCTCTAGAGCTTGTCCCGGCCCCCCAAGTAGAGATCGTCCCAGTCCCGGTCGCGAGACGATCGGCAGTTGGGGGGCGAAGTGACCAGACGGGCGATTGCTACCATGTCTTTCATCGCGGCATCGGTCGCCCTGGCGCAACCTGCATCTGGATCGCATCTCGCCTGCGGATCGATCGTGATCCAGGACGTGGTGTTGGATCGCGACCTGTTCTGCCCCGGTCAGCCCGCATTCCGGGTCGAGGCGGACAACGTTGTCGTTGACCTCGGTGGCCATACCATCGCGGGAGATGGCACGAGCGCCGGCGTCGACGTCAGCTACGGCGTCGAGTCGGCCCACATTCGCAATGGACGCATCAGCAACTTCTGGGCGGGGGCTGCGCTTTACGGCACGCGTTCGACGATCACGAACATCGAATTCTCGGACAATCACGTGGGCATCGAGAACGGTGGTAACGGCACCAGGGTCTCATCATCCCGCTTCCTGCGAAACTTCCTCGGCATCAACATGTTCGACGTTCCACCGTATGGCGGCGTCATCGAAGACAGCATATTCGAGGGGCAGGAAGGGTCTGCCGTCTCCGCCAGTCAGTACGACGGGGTGATCGTGCGGAACAACCGCATAGCGGGGAATCGGGTCGGGTTGTCCTTGTCTATGGCTAGGCGTTGGGATGTGGTGGACAACACGTTTCTGCGCAATGGGCACGGGGTAGAGCTTGGCAATGCGGAATCGGAGGGGAACCGCTTTAGGGGCAACAGGTTCCTGGAGAACCAGGTCGGGCTGCAGATCGGTGAGGCGAGCGTTGGCGATGGGCAGGCTCATGGCTTCGCGGTTGTCCCAGACACGATCGTTCGGGGCAACCAGTTCATGCGCAACGACGCCGCAGGTCTCCTCATACTTCTGACGGTCGGCGAGGCTCAGGGCAGCCTCGTCGAGGAGAACCGCTTCGTCCGCAACGGTTACGCCCCGGGAGGGGTGGAGAACCTGTCGACGGCACCCGTCGATGACGGACTCCATGCGGAAGGACCCGTGACGGCTGGATTCACCGTGCGGAACAACATGTTCGTCGCAAATGCCGATTACGGGGTCGAGGCACCCGAGATCAGCGACGGAGGCGGGAACAAGGGGCGGGCCAACGGCAACCGGGGTCAATGCCTCGGAGTGTCCTGTTAGGCCAGCAGCTGCCCACCCGCCGAGCCGAGAGCGACACCTCGCTGGGAAGGACGTGACAGATGCTGCGGGCGAGATTGAGGACGATGCTCGAACGCGGGAGGGGAGGGGCTCGCTGGGGCCCCTCCCCTCGTCAGCCTTGCTCGGTGGAGTGATCGGATTTCAGGACCGATCACCAGTCGCTTCTGCTACCGGCCGTGCGGTCGGTAGGCCCATCGGATTAGCCGACCGAGCGAAAGTGGTCTTCTGTTGTCATGGCCTCGGTTCGCACTGGGTGTGCAGATCCGCGCTGTCATCGCCCGCACCGGGCTCGTCCTCTTCGTGAGCCGCGGTCGTCGCGAAGTCGTCAATTTGTTGATCTCGAGCGGCGGGCTTGGTGAACGACGTTGCCCCTTCACCACAGCTTCCGTGACCCTCGTGCTCGTCGGTTCGAAACCCGCCGCGCCCACCACGACGCCGCCGTGTACCTCGACTGGGCAGAGGGCATTCTCGAGCCCCTTCTGGGGAGAGCAGGCCGATGCTTGGCCTACTCTGTCTGCCTACCTACCCTCCTACTCCTACTCCCTACCCACCACCCCCCTGGCAGGACGCCCGCACCGCGACGGGCGCGACGACGACGACCGTTCGGGACGACAGGTGGGACGGGAGCGCCAGGCGAGACTCGAGGCCAGGATGACCGTGGGCGGTGTCAACGGTGGGGGGATTTCAACCCGGGGGTGCGGATATACGAATGTCCACCCCCGACAAAACTCGCGCCACGCCGCATGTTTCCAGGTCGTTCCCAAGTCGGCGGACCCTCACCACCCATGCGTGATGCCATCGTGCTCGTCAAGGCGCTCGAAAGACATGACCGAGCGGCTGGAAAACGAGTGGTTTTGCGAGGACAGCGACTGCCACGCCATGACGGGCGGTTACCCGATGGGATCCCTACTTCACTGGCCACCGGACAAGAGGTCCGCCAATAGGCGAGGCCCGGTCCAGGCTTCGACGGGGACCTCGGGACCGGGCCTCTTGTGCTGGTGAACAGTCACTGAACAGGATGGTCGCCGGTAGACGACCGCGTAGAACATACCATTCGTCCGAATCTGCCGCCTGTCCTCGCGTACAGGGCCGGCACGTGGGCGATACTTAGGGCAGTAATCCACGTACAAGAATCTTGTTTCGTTAGGACAACCAATTTTGGATACCGACCTCAGAAATTGTATACTAATGGACGCAATGGAATCTGAAGGGATAGCCACAATGCGACTGGACTCCGGGCACCTTTGGGACTCGCACGAGACGGCTGAGTTCCTCGGGATTCACCCTGAGACGCTGCGAAGGTATGTGTGCGAGGGCAGGATCGAGAAGCTGCCGCCGCGGATGACCGTGGCGGAGCTCGCCGAAGTGCTGCGGATAGGGCGCACCAGGCGTACCTGGCCATCGAGCGGGGCGAGATTCCCACCGTCCGCATCGGCCGCACCATCCGAGTCCCCCGGTCGTGGCTCGCACGGGCACCTTGAGGCCGCTGAGTCAGGAGGGCGACCTCGCGTTCCCGGAATGTTCCCAGTGGCCGTCTACTGACCGGCCAGTCAACAGGCCAATATGGCCCTGACCAGCACAAAAGTGGGTGGGCGCGGGCGGTCGAACCGACGACCTCCGGTGTGTAAAGACGGTCGGGGACGTTCGTGGCGTGGTGAGCTGTTACGGTCTGTGCCGCTGACCAGGCGGGACAGCATCGAGGTGATATCGCGATGCGCCTGGAGGATCGCGGTGATGGGCCGTTCGTTATCAGCGCGCTATCAGCGGCCGGTCGTTTGGTCTCGCCCTCCCTGCTGGCCGGACAAGCCTGAGCCTCCAGTCGAGCAGGGGCGGTGCCACAATCAGACGGGTGCTGCTCAGGAAGGTGAAGCAGGCCGCTACCAAGGCGAACGATTAGGGTGTCAGGACCGTCGAAGCATGCCTTAGGGTGCCTCTGGCCTCTTGCCTTCTGGCCGTGCCGTGCAGGTCTGGGGCCCATCCCCTAGGCGGCGCGGCGGTTGCCGAACCAGCCCATGGCCGTTGCGCGCCGACCGCTACTGACCTCGGGGGAGGGGCGCCCGCTCGAGTGGCGGGCCCCGCAGCAATTGGCCTGTGAAACCTTGGTTGTTGGCTTGGGCCTCTTGAGGGCACGAGCGCGACATACCTGTCGCGTCTCGCCAACTACTCGGACCCACCTCTCCTGTCGGCGTCGGGCGGCGGCATGAGGTTGTCTGCTTCGTCCTTGACCCGGACGAATTTCAAGCCGAGGTCGTCCCGGCGGTCGTCGTCCAAGGCCTCCAGTCGCGGGATCACGTGATCTTCGTAGGCCTTCACGTGGGTCTCGACCTTCGTCATCAGCTCGTCCAGGGCCGAGATGAAATCCGGGGTGTGTACGTCATATTCTGACAGGCGTGTGAGTAGCTCGTCGATGGCTGCGTGTTCTGCTGTGCTCGCTGCGACCGAGGTCTGGTCTCCCTTCGACATCTCCCTGGCGACGGGCTCCACAACATCGGACTCCGCACGGGTGTGGCGACGGATCTCCCTAGTGGTGTCCCCGGTTAGGACCTGCCGTTTCAGGCCGCTTATATCCGCTGTCCGGATCTTATCCAGGGTACGTTGAATGTCCTCGTGGTCTCGCCGCAACTGGACGATGATTGTCGCCATGGTTTACCCCCAAGATGAAGGCCTCGATGGTCACCTTCGAACGTAGACGGCCTAGCATCCCTGTCTCTGGACCATCGTCGGCCTTCCCGGACACCAAACCGGAGTGGTGGAGTGGAGCTGGTTCGGTCGAGATCGCCGAACGGGGCCACATTCTGGCGGCCCCTCGGCGAGCAGACCGCACCCACGTCGGAAGGGCGCCAGACCTCGTGGCCAAGGGCCCGATCAAGCGCTCAATCACGGCGTGGGCGAACAGCCCAGCCACGTTCGCCTTCGACGGACCCAAGCCGTTGTCGATCACGACGGGTCGCTCCGAGGGGTTGCACTCACCCAGCCCGTCGTGATGGGAAGCAGCGTCACCGTGAAGTGTGCGGCGTCACCCCCTGCCAATTTCAGCTCACCGTCGCCGGCTCGGAGTACCAAGTTCGCGCGGGAGGCACCTCGAAGACAACCCGCCCATCACGTGCAGTTGGTGGGCCCCGGGCTGAACCCGATCCGACGGATTATGAGAATCACGAGGGGTGTCTACTCGTGTCCGTGGACGTCCGGCGTAGCAGGTCGGACCCCGTGACTCATCCACAGCCATCGACAGGCGTTCGCCGTCGTGCGCTTCGTTGGCAACAAACTTGGCAACACGGGCGGCGTTGCGGGGCGTCCGGCAAAAGTAGTCGGTGGTGGCCGTCCTTCGGTCGGCCGAGATTCACCACTTTGAAAGGGTGCCAATATGCGTCTGCGGAGGTTGGCGGCCGTCCGCCTTCATGGCCTTGACCTGCGGTTTCGCGAGGATCGACGTCCGTTGACGTCCGCTGCGATGGCTGGTCGAGCATGTCCGTGACGGCGAATTCTGCGACCCATGATGCGACCCATGCCGAGTCGCGCGGTGTCCTGTTGTCAACGGCGGGGCTGCCGCTTACGAGGCGGATGATGTAGGTGTCTCCGGTCCGGAGAGTGCAGCACGTCGGGGACCCTCGGGTGTCGATTCAGTCAGGGGTTTGGCTAAACCGCCGGTTCTCCCCATGCTCCCATTAGCCGCATCAAGCAGAATTCGCGCGCAGAGATGCCGTCTTCTGATCGTCGTCTCTCTTCTCAGCCACGGCAGGCTGTGACGTTCCTCCTCACGCTCCATCCAGCGCTGACTCGTCTCGACCAGCCCCGCCCGTGCGAGCCGCCTGCAGGCATGCCGCATCGAATCGACTTGTCGGCGGGTGGGTCGGCCCCCCGCATACTCCGCGGCCAACTGGGTGATGGGCATCCATCGTGGCTCAAGGTCAACGTCAGCGTCGACCAGGAGACGCGCGAACAGCCAGCGCTGTATAGGACCCAAGCGAGCGAGCAGATGCGGCGCGGCATGACTCCTAGCCCCAACCCGCTCAGCTAGCCTCCCAAACTCGTGCCCGTCAGCCGCAACGACGCCGGATGCGGAGCGCCGATCGGATAGCCAGACAGTAGGCGCTAGCTCGACATCGATCAGATGGCGATTGGGTACCTCCCCACCTCCAGCGCAGACGCGCACGGCGACGTGGGGAAGCAGCGGGGACCTTACATGAGTTG
>JBHELG010000065.1:0-14223 GCA_046263195.1 Nitriliruptorales bacterium
GCGACGTTGCCGCAAGGTTGAGGCCGAGCAGTCCGCCGTCTCTGCCAGCCGGCTCAGCGGCAGGCCCGCTACTCGGGTGACCACGATCGTCCGTGCGGTGGCGACGTCGACGTCTCCTCGGGCTACCGCATGGCGCAACACCTCGGCCGCCTTCACCTGGGACAGCTCCTCACACAGCCAGCCCGCCTCGGCCGCGGCGTCGAAGGCCATCCCCAGCTCGGCCTGTTGCTCTCGGTGGGTGCGCAGCGCCTCGTACAGCCGGTGACGCACCTCCCAGGTCAGGTTTGCGGCCACCCGCCGCCTCCGACGCTCCACTGGATAGTCGCAGATCGCCTCCCACATCGAGGCCACCACCAGCGCCACCCACTCGGTCCGGGGCAGCGGATGTGACCAACCCGCCCACGCCTTCAGCGCCGGACGGAACGTCTCCAGCACGACTCGCCCCGCCAGGGGATCGCCGTCGGCCAGCTCCACCAGTGCCAGCAGCAGCCGGTCCTTGACCCGACCATCGCCCGGCCGGTGCGCCAGCACCCCCAGCAGCTCCTCGACCGAGCCCATGCCGGCAAGCTCCGGCCGCTTCAGCCGCCAATTCGCCAAGGCGGCCTCCAGCCGCCCGCTCGCCACCAACGCGGCCCATTCGCGGTCCAGCTCGTCCAAGATCGTCGCCTCTGCGGCCATCGCACCCCCGATCGCTGCCACAGATGCGACGATCCCCACCGCCACTCACAGAGCGCTCACACCAGCCACCCCATCCAGTGCGATTACCAATACGATTTTTGGTCACATCCGGTCCCCTCGGCGCAGGATCGTGACGTCTGCCACTCCCCCTACTCCCCCCCCTGCTACCAGGGAGAACTGCCTCGCTCCCCCGCCAATCGCATCGAAAGTGTGGGCATCGAAGCCGTTTGCATACGATTTGTGATACGATCACAAATATGAGCAAGTCCTCCAAGAAGCCGCGGCGCAGCGTCACCCTCGACCCAAATCTCATCGAGCGGATGGACGCCGCCATCACTGCGGGCGCTGCCCCCAGCGTCAGCGCCTTCATCGAAGACGCCCTTGCCTGCTACCTGGCCGAACTCGACCGCCGCAAGCTGGTCGAAGCCGCCCGCCGCCTCGACCCCCACCACGAGACCCGGCTACTGGCAGCCGTCAGTGCCATCGAGCAGTCCGCCGGCTGGGACCGGCTGCGGTGAGAGGCCTGCTGTACCACCTCGACACCAGCGGGAGCCTGCTGCTACTCGAGGTCCAAGCAGACGTGCTCGTCGAGACGCCCACCGTCATCGGCGTACTCGCCACCGCCGACCCCCAGCCCGTAGGCCCCCCGCTCGCCATCCCCCTGCCCGCCACCCACACCGGCCTCCCACACGACCTGTGGGCCAAAACAACCCAGATCCATACCGTCGCCCGCAATCGCCTCGGCCCCCCCGCAGCACAGCTACCCCAACACCTCCTCCATCAGGTCGCCACCGCCCTCACCCAAGTTCTCGGCCTACCCCCCCAACGCAACCCCTGACCCCGCTTCCGCGTTGAGATCAATGCGCTCAGCAGAGGCGCATGGGAAGGAACTGGTTCGAGGGGCCGAAAGTGTGCGGCGCACCTGATGTTCTCGGTACGACCCGACCTGCGTGGGCGAGGTAGACGACTGGGACCAGAATGATGAGTGCGCTTTCACTCGCTCAGCCGCTGCCTCGGCGAACTGGTCGAGGTAATCGGGAATGAGTAAGTTGACTCATCGAGGTTGAGTCAGGCTACGAGCAGCTCCGAGACGACCGTATCGGCTTGGGACGTCGGCCGTCGGGGCACAACTAGGCGCGCCAGATGATCGCGACCCGATCAGGATCGAAGCGATTACGCCCCCGAACGGCCGGAGTGAGTTCCACCTTGTTGACGAGCGCGTCAAGTAGTTGACGTTGCCAGTAGAGATCCCCACTGTCCCACGCTTCACGGACCGCAGCGGCCGAGTCTGGCAGCCCTGTTAGCACCGACACGCCCCGGTGCTGCTCGAGCGTCCGGCGAGCCCGCTCCACCTTCGCCTCGAGCGCGGCTCGGGCCTGAAGGTACTCGCCCCGACCGAGGGTGAGATCCCCCGCGGTGTAGAAGTCGCGGGTCAGGGTTGCTAGGCGCTCCTCCGCATCCCGCAGATCATTGATGAGGGCCTGGATGCGAGCGTCGGCGCTGGCCGCCCGCTGGATCGCCTCCCCGAGCGCCGGGGTATCGAGCCTCGCGATCACCTGGTCACGCACCTCCTGCTCAAGAGGTTCGGCCAGACAGGCGATCTTGCCGCAGCCGCCATAGTCACGAGCACAGACGTACTGGCGACGTCCATCCGCCTTCGGCCTGGCTACCATGCGTGCCCCGCAACCCTCCCGGCCACACACGATCAGGCCGGTCAGGAGGTAAGTTCGAGGCGCACGCCTGCGGAGGTTGCGCCCGTCGAGCACGACCTTCACTTTTTCCCACTTCTCCCGATCGATCAGAGGCTCCCACACGGCGTCGGCGACAACCTCGCCCCTCAGCTCCCGCAAGCCGGCGGTTCTTGGGGCGACCAGAACACGGCGCAGCACTTGCGCAGTCCACCTGGCTCCGGTGACGGTGGGCACTTCCCTTCGATTTAGATCAAGGACAATGCCCCGCACACCCTCGCCCCTAAGCACCCTGTTAGCGCACTCGTAGACGATCTCCTGCTCGTGGGGGACTATCGTGATTCGATCGTCGGCGTATCCGTAGGGCCGTGTGCCCCCTCCCCCGACCTTGCCGTCGCGGGCGAGCTCCTCCACCTTTCGTCGGATGCGCCGCCGCTTATCGGCAGTCTCCTTCTGAGCGAACAGTGCTTGAACGCCACCGAGGATGGAGTCGTCGTCTGAGCGCGTGTCGTATAAGCGGGAGGCGTGGACGTGGTAGACGCCATAGTTCCGCAGGATGCCGAACACTGTCTGCTGTTCGACCACGTCACGCCACAGCCGGTCATCGTGCCATGCGATGATCGCGTTGAAGCGATGCTCGCCCGCGTCGGCAAGCAAGTCGGTCCACGCCGGCCGGGTCTTGCTCCGGTCGGCTGCAGAGACGTCGTTGTCGATGTAGTAGGCGACGACTTCCCAGCCGAGGCGGTCCGCTATCGCTTTACAGTCCTCGCGCTGCCGCTCCACGCCCGCCGCCTCACCGCGTCGGTCTTCAGAGATCCTGAGATAGAGAGCGGCTGTCGTCATACCCGAGAGCATAACGAACCGGATAACATTGATGCATACCTGGGTAGGCGAGGCTGATCTCCCCGGGGCGAGCGACACCGGCTCCACCGCCGATGAGACCGGCCGCGGAGGTCGAGTGGTGGGGGTCGCGGAAGGGCGGCCTCCGCGACAGTGGTGCGTCGGGCGGGCGCACTCCAGCGACAGAATGGATGGTGGCCACTTCGAGCGCATGCGGCAGCGTCAGCGGGGGCAGGATCCCGGGCAGACGGCGGGCAAGCATCGACTTGCCACATCCGGGCGGCCCGACGAGCAGGAGGTGGTGACCCCCGGCTGCGGCTATCTCGAGGGCCCGCCTCGCCACCGCCTGGCCGCGGACATCGGCGAGGTCGGGCGCCTCCTCGAGAGCAGTCGGACCTGCAAGCTCGACGGTTCGTGCGGGGCGTTCGCTACGCAGCACTTCGACGGCCTCTCGCAGGTCAGCGACCGGCACAACCTCGAGGCCTGCGACGATCCCCGCTTCTACCGCCGCCCCATCGGGCACGATCAACCTGCGTGCACCGCCTCGGCGTGCGGCAGCGGCTACCGCGAGGATCCCGGGAACGGTCCGGGCTTCACCATCGAGTCCGAGTTCCCCGCAGGCCCAGAGCCGCTCGAGCGTCGACGACGAAAGCTGGCCGGAAGCGCCGAGCACCGCGAGGGCGAGTGGCAGGTCGAACCCTGCTCCCCCCTTCGGGAGCCCAGCTGGTGCCAGGCTGACAACGACCCGTTCGGAGGGCCAGGCGAGCCCGCTGCGCAGCACGGCCGATCGCACCCGGTCACGTGCCTCTCGCACGGCAGTGTCGGGTAAGCCGACCAGCCGGGTGCTGGGCAGCCCCCGAGCGGTCACGCATTCGACCCGAATTGGATGGGCCTCGAGCCCCACCAGCGCCACCGCTGCGACGGTTCCAAGCACCTTCACTCTCCAGCCCGCCCGTCCCGCAGGACCTGCCCGGACTCCCCCACCGCCCGTCCCCGCCGGAACTGCCCCGGACTCCCCCGCCCTTTGCTTCTCTTGCGGTCGACTCGCGACGCTATTGCGAGAACTCGGAGCGAGGACCTCGACTGGTTGGCGAGCTGTGGACAGTGGGCCCGGTGCTCAGAAGACGCCTGGAAGGTGCTCGATCCGGGGCGGTACGCCACGTCGCAGCCACACTGCGATAACGTCGAAGCGAATCACCGGCGACCCTGCCGGTACCGCGCCCCGGGCGGCAGAGCGGAGAAAGGCCGCCGCCAGCGCTCGTACCTTGGCCTGCTTCGATCCTCCGACTGCAAGCAGCGGGCCGCCGTAAGCCTCCCCCCGCCGCGTCTTCACCTCGACGAAAACGAGCGTCCTGCCCCGGGAGGCGACAATGTCGACCTCGCCACGCAGCTCCCCGGAAGCGAGCCGCCAATTGCGTGCGACGATGCGGTAGCCATGGGCTTGCAGATAGGCCGCGGCAAGGTTTTCACCGGACTCGCCGAGGCGCCCGCGGAGGTGAGAGCGAGGTGAAAGGCGGCCGGGCACGGAGGAGACCGTAGACGCGCGTGGGGGCGTAGTTGTGGGGGCCTGACCCGGGTCTGTGGATGAGGATTACGGGGCGTGCCTCGAGGACGACATTCAGGACTTGGCGATGACCTCCTCGACCTCCGCCAGCTCGCGGTCCACCCAGTGGAAGATGTCGTTGTCGAGCA
This sequence comes from Nitriliruptorales bacterium, assembly GCA_046263195.1. Classification (GTDB taxonomy): domain Bacteria; phylum Actinomycetota; class Nitriliruptoria; order Nitriliruptorales; family JAHWKO01; genus JBHELG01. The sequence goes on from JBHELG010000065.1 coordinate 4,899, forward strand.
CATTGCCCGCCATCCGCTTCAGACTCGACCGCCACTCGTCGCCATCCATCTCCAGCGCCTGCTCGATACGAGCGGAAAGGCCTTCAACATCGAAGGGATTGCAGCTGACAGCGTCACTCAGCTCCAGCGCCGCCCCCGTGAACTCGGAAAGGACGAGCACCCCCGTTCCGTCGACGGCATCCTGAGAGACGACGAATTCCTTGGCGATGAGGTTCATCCCGTCCTTCAGGGGAGTCACGGCCGCGACGTCCGCCAGTCGGTAGAAGGCGACGAGACGCTGCTGGGGAACCCCCCGGTGAAGGTAGTAGACGGGCACGTCCTGACCGGGTTCGGTGAAGCGACCGTTGATGCGGCCCACCGTTCGTTCCACATCGCGCCGCAACTCGCGGTACTCCTGCACACCCTCCCGGCTGGGCACGGCGATCTGAACGAACGCCACCTTTCCGCGCAGATCCGAGCGGCGCTCAAGAAGCAGTTCGATCGCCTGGAAGCGCTCGTGGATGCCCTTCGTGTAGTCGAGCCGGTCGCATCCGAGGATGACCTTGCGCCCCGCGAACTGCTCACGCAGGGACTCCAGCTCCTCTTCGACCTCCTCGCTGCGGGCGAGCTCGGCAAAGCGGCGGGCATCGACGGAGATCGGATGGGCGGCAGTGCGCACCCTCCGGCCATCGGGGAGGACGACCGTTCGTCCGTCGATCGCCACCTGCTCCGGATAGAGGCGTTCGACGGACCGCGCGAAGTTGTCGCGGTAGCGCTCGGTATGGAAAGCCACGACGTCTGCGCCCAGCAGGCCGGTGAGGATCTCCTCTCGCCAAGGCAGGCGGGCGAAAAGCTCGGGAGGTGGGAAGGGGATGTGCAAGAAGAACGCGATAGGCGACCCAGGATGGCGTTCACGCAGAAGCCGGGGTAGCACCATGAGGTGGTAGTCGTGCACCCAGAGCAAGGGCGCCTCATGGTCGAAGTCGAGGTCTTCGCTGGTCTCGGCGAAGGCTTGGTTCACCTCGTCGTACGTCTTCCACCAGCCTCGCTCGAAGACCGGCTGCTCGACGAGGTCGTGGAAGAGAGGCCATATCGATCGATTCGCGAGGCCGTAGTAATACCCCTGCAGCTGCGCGTTCGTGAGCGACAGCGAGCGCAGCTCGATGTCGAGACCATCGACGCGGCGGGGCACGTCCTCCTCGCCTCCATCCCAGCCCACCCACAGGCCGTTCTGACGCTCCATCACCGGTCGCAAGGCCGTGACGAGCCCGCCCATGCTCACCCGCCACTTGCCCTGCGATTTCGAGACAGGCAGTCGGTTCGCGACAGCCACAATGGGCCGCTCCACGCGGTCCGACGCAGCGTCCCGCTCGGATCGCTGAGAGCTCACCGCCCGGCCTCCCAAGTTCGGCAACCGTGTTGCGTATAAGCGACACTAGGACGAGGCGCAGCCGTTCGCCTGGTCCGACTACCGGGCCGATTTTCGCCCGGATGTAGCGCTGCTCCAGCCGCTCATGGCAGCTGGTCGAGGTTTGCGTCGACATGAGCGGCGAATGCCGCTCGGGTCTCCGCAGTCACCGGCCCGGGCGCAGCGAACTCGAGGTCTCCAATGGCATGCACCGGCAGAACCGGTCGGGTCGCTGACAGGACGAAGGCCTCCTCAGCCGTGAGAACCTCCTCGAGGCGATAGACCCCCAGCTTCAGGTCCACGACCTTGCGCAGCTCACTGAGCGTGATCGAGTCGAGGATCGGTAGCTGGGTCCAGTCTGGGGCATGGATCATTCCTTCGCGGACCCAGGCGAACGCTGCCGTCGGCACCTCGAGCACGACTCCATCGCTCGTGATGAGGGCGTCGTCGCTGTGGGCGATCCGCGCCTGGCGGCTGGCCCACGAGTTGACGGCATAGGAAAGGGTCTTCACGCCGGTCAGCGCGCTCGCCCACGGGATCTCGATCGGCTCGAGCGCGATGCTGTCAGGCCACCCCGGGCGGTGGAGTATCCCCCGCACTGTGCCATCACGCGTCACGATCAGCTTCAGCGCCCCATCACGCTCGCCCCAGGCCGCTAGCAGATCCGCGACGACCTGGCGTAGTACGGGCAGTCGAATACCCATGGCCTTGGCCGAGCGACGGAGGCGGGCAAGGTGAGCCTCCAGGGCGTGGGTACGACCTCGCCGTACGAGCACCGCCTCGAAGACGGCGTCGCCGCGCAGGAAGCCGTTGTCGAGCAACGGGACGGTCGCCTCGGCCGCGGGCACCACCCGACCGTCCATCCACGCGATCGGCTTCGGCGTCATGGCGGTGGGCTCGACCTGCGCAGACATGGCTAGTCCTCCCGCCTCCGGTCTCCCAGCCTTGACCAGCCCACCCGCCCTCCGTCGCGGTGTTGAATTTCCCACCCGCCGGGCCTACGGCCCGTCCCGGGGAAACCCAAGACCGCTCCTCCGGTCTCCCACAGGAGACATATCCTCGCAGATGCTGGGCATGGAAGGAACCAGCCCCCCAACGTGTTGATAGGGACGTATCCTTTTCAAGGAGGGAGTCGACCAGGCGACCGCGGCGGCTTGCACGCCGAGGAAAGTCCGGACTCCGCAGGGCAGGGTGCTGGGTAACGCCCAGGCGCGGTGACGCGCGGAGAGTGCCACAGAAAACAGACCGCCTGCGCCTGGTGAGCCGAAAGGCTGAGCAGCGCGCCGGCAAGGGTGAAACGGTGCGGTAAGAGCGCACCAGCGTTCGGGGCGACCCGGGCGGCTCGGTAAACCCCACCTGGAGCAAGGCCAAGCAGGGACAGAGTGGCCCGCTCGTTACGTCCCAGGTAGGCCGCTCGAGGCGCCGGGCGACCGGCGTCCCAGATAGATGGCCGCCACCTGGCCGCACAAGCGGCTGGGAACAGAATCCGGCTTACGGCCGGCTCCCTCCTCCCACTACTTGTCCCGCCCGCCCTACTCGACGAGGCCACCCTGCGCGGTCGTCGGGCGGTTCAGCCATACGGTCTTGTGATTCGTGAACTCCCTGGCCCCTTCGTGCGCGAGTTCACGGCCGTAGCCAGAGTCCTTCATGCCGCCGAAGGGCAGCCGGGGGTCCGACTTGGTGAGCTCATTGATGAACACCATGCCGGACTCGATGCGCCCGGCCAGCCGCTCGCCCCGTTCGAGGTCGGAGGTCCATAGCGAAGCACCGAGCCCGAACCGCGACGAGTTCGCCAGTGCGATGGCAACCTCCTCGCTTTGGGCGTCCATGAGCGCTGCCACGGGACCGAAGACCTCCTCTTGAGCGGCAGGAGCTTCGGCGTTCACATCTCGGATGATCGTCGGCGCGTAGTAGTAGCCGGCACGGTCGAGTGGTTCCCCACCGAGCACGAGTGTGCCTCCATCTTGGTGCTGGAGCGTTCGTGCCACCTGGTCGTGGACGCTGTCTCGGAGGTCCTCACGTGCAAGTGGGCCGACGTCTGTGCCCTCCTCCATCGGGTCGCCGACGGTCAGGCGCTCGACCTCCCCCCGGAAGCGCTCGAGAAATTCCTCGTACACCTCGCGTAGGACGATGATCCGCTTCGCGTTGATGCAACTCTGGCCGGAGTTGAGATAGCGGCTCTGGCAGGCGACTTTGGCCGCCTCGTCGAGGTCAGCATCCTCCAACACGATGCACGGGTCGGACCCGCCCAGCTCGAGCACGGTCTTCTTCAGGTGCTGCCCGGCGGTTGACGCCACCGAACGCCCGGCTCGGTCGCTGCCCGTGATCGTCACCCCGCGAATGCGTGGATCTGCCATGAGTTCGGCGGCCTTGCCATGCCCGATCACGAGGGTCTGGAAGCCCCCCTCAGGCAGCCCGGCTTGGGCGAATACCTCCTCGATCGCCACCCCGCATCCGGTCGTGTTCGAAGAGTGCTTCAGCAGGCCGACGTTGCCGGCGGCGAGGTTGGGCACCGCGAAGCGGAAAGCCTGCCAGAACGGGAAGTTCCACGGCATGATCGCGAGGATGGGCCCCAGCGGATCGAAGCGGACGTAGGAGCGGTCGGCTTCGGACCCGATCTCCTCCGGCTGCAGGTACTGGGCGGCGCGCTCCACGTAGTGACGGCAGAGCCAGGCGCACTTCTCGATCTCGGAACGTGACGCGACGATCGGCTTGCCCATCTCCTGGGTTATGAGCTGGGCGAACTCGTCACGACGGCGGTCGAGAACGTCCGCGGCCGAGGACAAGAATTTCACCCGCTCGTCGACCGACGTCTGACCCCATACGTCGACGTAGAAGCTCCAGGCCCGGGCGAGCCGGTAGGCAAGCTGCTCGTCGTCGTACTCCTCGTAGGTCTTCAGTGTCTCGCCGCTGGCTGGGTTGATCGTCTCGATCCGCGCCATCCCCGGCCCTTTCCTCGAAGTGGCCCACTCGTCCGGCCCGCTCGGGCTTGACCCCGACGGGCCCACACATCCCGGCCCCTGCGGAGCCGCTGGATCTGGCCAACCTCTCGCGGCCCAATGTGGCCTGGGAGGAATGAAAGCACCGGGGGCCGGCTACCCCGGGAGTCCGAACGGACGCGTGCAACTGGCGTCGGAGAGCGGGTTCGGGCACGGTACGAGGAACCCGAATTCGAGGTCCGCTTGCGTGAGCCGTCCTTCCTCGCCGCCTGCCGCGCTGAACCGCATGAGCGGGTCCCCGTCTGGTTCATGAGGCAGGCGGGACGGTCTCTGCCCGAGTACCGCAGCTTGCGCGAGCGCTACAGCATGGGGGAACTCGTCACCACCCCGGATCTCGCGGCCGAGGTCACCCTGCAGCCGACACGTCGCTACGAGGTCGACGCCGCGATCCTCTTCTCGGACATCATGACGCCTCTCGCCGCACTCGGGATCGGGGTCGAGATACGGCCCGACGTCGGTCCGGTCGTGGACCGGCCGTTTCGCGTCCCGGCGGACCTCGCCCGCCTGCGTCCACTGGATCCGGAGCGACACTACCGCCACGTCATCGACACCATCCGCCTCCTCGTGGGCGAACTCCGGGTCCCCCTCATCGGGTTCGCGGGTGCTCCTTTCACACTTGCGAGTTACCTGGTCGAAGGTGGTCCGTCCAAGACGCACGCACGGACGAAGGCGCTCATGTATCGCGACGAAGTGACGTGGAGGCGGCTCGTCGATCGACTCGCTGACGTCTCCCTGGCCGCGCTCCGGGCTCAGGTGGAAGCGGGCGCGGCAGCGGTGCAGGTGTTCGACTCGTGGGCCGGAGCTCTGACCGTCGACGATTACGCGACCTTCGTACTGCCTGCGAGCAAACGCCTCTTCGAGGGGATGAGCGACCTCGACGTCCCTCGCATCCACTTCGGTGTCGGCACGGGGGAGCTGCTGCCGCTCTTGGCTGCGGCCGGCGCTGACGTCGTGGGGGTCGACTGGCGGGTGCCGCTCGACAGTGCTCGAGAGCGCGTTGGCCCCGAGGTGGGGCTGCAGGGCAACCTCGATCCGGCACACTGCCTGGCGCCGTGGCAGTTCGTCGCAGACCGGGTGCGAGACGTGTTGAGCCGCTCCCGGGGTCACCCCTCGTACGTCTTCAATCTCGGGCACGGTGTGCTGCCGACAACCGATCCCGACGTACTCAGCGCAATCGTCGATCTCGTCCATTCGGAGGGGCTGGTGCGGTCAGCGAGGGCCGGCCGTCCGCAGGTGTCGACGGAGGTGTCAGGTGCATGATCCAACCGGCGTCCTCGTCATGGATTACGGCAGCCCCACCGGTCCCGATGCCATTGCCGCCTACTACACGCACATCCGGGGCGGGCAGCCCCCCTCGGAATCGCAGCTCGCCGACCTGGTAGGCCGCTACGAGGCCATCGGAGGGGCGTCTCCGCTCCGGGAGATCAGTCGAGCTCAGGCGAACGGCATCCAGCAAGAGCTCGACAGGCAGGCGCCGGGGCGCTACCGCGTCTATCAAGGCTCGAAGCATGCCCCGCCCTTCATCGAAGATGCCGTGGGACGAATGCGAGCCGAGGGGGTCGAGCGGGGAGTCGGCCTCGTCCTGACCCCGCACTACTCGCGGCTCAGCGTGGGCGCCTACATCGAACGGGCCCGCGAGGCAGCGGCCGAGGCCATCGACTTCACCTTCGTCGAGTCGTGGCACCTCGCCGAGGGGTACGTGGGCTTCCTCGCCGACGAGGTGACCGAGGCGCTGACGCGTATGCCCGATGACCTCCAACCGGGCACGCACGTACTGTTCACGGCCCACAGCCTGCCCGCCTGGATCGTCGAGCAAGGCGACCCCTATCCCCGGCAGGTGCGTGAAACCGCAGAAGCGGTGGCCGACCGGATAGACCTTCCCCGCTGGTCGACGGCCTGGCAGAGCGCGGGCGCGACTTCGGATCCTTGGCTCGGTCCCAACGTCGTCGAGGTGATGCGGGAACTCGATGACGAGGACAGCGTGGATGCAGTCATCGTCTGCCCCTGCGGGTTCGTCGCCGATCACCTGGAGGTCCTCTACGACCTCGACATCGAGGCACGCCGGGTAGCGAACGAAGTTGGCATCGCCTTCGACCGCACCGCGATGCCGAACAGCGACCCCCGATGCACCGCGACGCTCGCCAACGTGATTCTCGAAGCGGACCGGTCTCGCGAGGGGCGGTCCAGCGCCCTGGGCCGCTCGGGAGCCTCCCGACGGGAGCGAGACAGCGAGCGGGGGAAGCTGTGACTCCACGGGTGGCAGTGGTTGGGGGTGGCATCGCCGGATTGGCCGCGGCTTGGTATCTGCGTGCCGCCGACCCTCCTCCAGCCGTAACGCTGGTCGAGGCTTCGCCGCGGCTCGGGGGCAAGCTGTGTACCCGACAGATCGCAGGAGTCCAGGTCGAGTTGGGCGCGGACTCCTACCTCACCCGTCCCGAGCATGCTGAGCGCCTCTGCCATCGCCTGGGGCTGGGCGACGACCTTGTGCGACCTGCAACGAGCCACGCGCAGGTGTGGGTGGGAGGACGGCTCCGCCCACTGCCCGAGGGGATCCTGTCCGGTTTGCCGACCCGGCTCGCCCCGCTACTGCGATCGGGGCTGTTGTCGGCGGGCGGGGTGGCGCGGGCGGCATTTGACCTCGTCCTGCCACGCACGACGGACCTCGAGCAGGCAGCGGTGGGTACTTTCGTCCGCCGCCGCCTCGGGCGTGAGGTGGTGAACAGGCTCGTGGACCCCCTGCTCGGTGGTGTATACGCCGGGGACGTGGATCGGCTGGGTGTGACCGCCGCAACGCCCCAGCTTGCCGCGGCAGCCAGGCGCCACCGGAGCCTCCTTCTTGGCCTTCGCGCGCTCGGCAGGATGGACGACAACGATGACCGCCCGAACTTTCTGACCGTGCGTGGTGGCCTGTCACGGCTCGTCGACCGTCTCCAGGTCGATCCCCAGGGAGGTGGTCAGGCCGTCCCCCGGGGGCGTGGCCGGGTCGACGGGCCGGTAGCCCACAGGGGCATGGAGGTGCTGTCCCCCGTCGCGGCTCGTCGTCTCCTACCCCTGGCCGAGGGTTACCGCATCGAGCTCGTCGCTTCGGGGGGGCGGGGTCAGGCCGAAGTGGAGGCGCTGGAGGTCGACGGGGTCGTTGTGGCCGTACCTGCCTTTGCTGCGGCGACGCTCCTTCGTGAAGCCGCCCCCGTTGCCGCCTCCGCCCTCGACACGATCCGCTACGCCTCGGTTGCAGTCGTCACCCTCATCTACCCGCCTGGCACCCCGACCCCGGCCGGGAGTGGTGTGCTCGTGCCAAGCGGGGAGGGGCGGCTTGTGAAGGCGGTGACCTGGGTTTCGTCGAAGTGGCCCCATGTCGCCCTGGATGGCTCCGTCGTCGTGCGGGCCTCGGTGGGACGGGACGGGGCGGACAAGCTGCTCGATCGGGACGACGATGAGCTGGTCGCAGGCGTCAGGGTCGACCTCGCTGACCTAGCCGGGATCCGTACCGCCCCGACCGAGGCGTTCGTGACCCGTTGGGAAAGGGCCTTGCCCCAGTACGAGGTCGGGCATCCTCACCGGGTCAGGCTGGTCGAGCAGGCGCTCGCCCGGTTGCCAGGGGTGGTAGTTACCGGGTCTGCCTATCGGGGCGTCGGGATCGCAGCCTGCGTCCGCGATGCGGAGCAGACTGCCGGACGGCTCCTCGCCCTGTTCAACGCAACTCCAGAGCCGGCCGAGCCCGGGGACACGCGAGAGCCTGTTCCAGACGGGTCGTCTCGGCCATCAGGTGTTCCATCGCCGCGCACATTGCGTCGGCGGGCGCCTCAGCGATGAGGACCACCTCGGCCAGCGCTTCCGCGGCCGCCGTCAGGGCGGGTCGTCGGGGCTGGCTCAGCGGCCCGCCCGCGGAGGGGAGTCGCTCGGCTGGCCTGCCGGCGGTAGCCGCAGTCGTCGTAGGCAGCCGGTAGGTCCACACCCCCCGCCCGTAGGTGGCGGCTACGACGAGGTCGGGGTCGTGGGGGGCGAGCTCGAGCGTGCTGATGGGGACGTTCGGCAGCCCGTCACCGAGCACGGCCCATTCGCCGCCCTGCGTGTCGCTCGAGATGAAAGCCCCAACCTCGGTCGCGATGAGCAACTGGTCGCCCCGAAGCACCACCCAGTAGGCGGGGGTGTCGGGGAGGTTGCCCGATATGTCGACGAAGGTCTCGCCCGCGTCGGTGGACTTGAAGACGTGGCCACGTCCGATCTCCCGGTTCGGGTCGAGGTAGGAGCCCGGGGGCACCCACTGGCGCCCGCCTGCGGAGGGGCCGTAGCCGCCGAGAGTGACGTAGACCGTCCTCGGGTCAGCCGGGTCGGTGGCGATCGAGCTGATCCACCGGCTCGGCAGACCCTTCGCTGCCGCGATGTGCCAGCCGTCGGCGGTCATGCGACGGGGTGCCTTGTCGCCGCCGACGTTGGTGGCCAGCCCGCGCTGGAATCCCACATCGGTACGGTCGAGCAGGTCACAGTAGCCGCAGAAGCCGACGTAGGCGGCGTCGCCGTGAAGGTCGAGGGCCGACATCGAGTTGGCCGGGTCCTGCTCAGTCCCTGGTGTGATCGGGTCGCCGGGGTGGTTGCGGGTGCCAAGGTCGAATACCTTCATCCACCCGCTCGGCGCCAGTCGCTGGGTCTCGGGGCCGGCGATCGTCTCGACCACCTCGCGTCCCGCCGTCATGAGGTGGTTCGAGTCGGTGGGGTCCATGACGAAGGGGTTGGAGAATCTCGCGTTCGTGATCGCCGGCGGGATGCCGCGCCAGGTCTCTCCCCCGTCGATCGTGACGCTCATATTGGCCTGCTGCGTCTCGGAGTAGGCCACTTTGCTGTCGTCGGGGTCGACCGCGACGAAGAAGCCGTCGCCCCCCACTGTCTGGAACTGCTTGCGACTCCGGGCCTCGATCTTGGCGGTGCCGTTGTCCTGCAA
>JBHELG010000066.1:0-7760 GCA_046263195.1 Nitriliruptorales bacterium
CCGCGATGCCGAGTTCCTGTCGAATTCGCTGGTGCCACAGCTCCGCGAGGGCCTCGGCCATCTCGACCCCGAAGCCGTGCGCGAACAGGTAGTCCTGATAGCTGTCAGACGCGAAGAGCTCCGCCGCAACAGTGCTGATGCGGCGGCCCATGGTCACGACCTGGATGCCGAGCACGTCGATCTCGCCGGAGCTGACATCGCGCCAGAAGTCGGCCAGGCACAGAAACCGACCCCGAGACTGTCGCGGGAAGGTGAAGCGTTCCAGCTCCACCTCCCCCGGTCGCGCCCCGTCCCAGACGATGAGGTCATCCCCGTCCGAGTTGCACGGGTAGTAGCCGTAGGCGACCTCTGGCACGACGATCTTGTCGGCCTTCGCCCGAGCGATCCACTCCCGCAGCACCGGCCTCGCGTGCTGCTCGAGGAATGCCTCGTACTCCTGCGACTTGCGGCCGCCGGGCGTGAAGCCCCACTGGTTACGGAACAGAGCGACCTCGTTGACGAGCGGCCAGACCTCGTCGAAGGGGATGCCACGCACCACGCGCTGTCCCCAGAACGGGGGCGTCGGGACCTCCACATCGTGGGCGACCGCCGACTTGGGGCGGCCCTGCCGGTCGACGCGGGGCGGGGCCTGATCCTTGGGAAGACGGCGTTGGGGGAAGCGCTTCTGTACCGGTTCGACCAGCTCAGCGGGAAGGGGCGTGCCGACTCGCTTCGCCTCCATGAGGACGTCAAGGGTTTTCAGCCCCTCGAACGCGTCCCGGCAGTAGAAGACCTGACCCTTGTAGAGCTCGCGAAGATCGTCCTCCACGTAGCTGCGGGTCAGGGCCGCACCCCCGAGAAGGACCGGGTAGTGGTGGAGGTTGCGCCGGTTCAGCTCTTCGAGGTTGTCCCGCATCACGACCGTGGACTTCACGAGGAGGCCGGACAGGCCGATGGCGTCGGTGGCCTCGGACTCGGCGGCGGTGATGATCTGGTCGATGGGCTGCTTGATACCGAGATTGACGGTGTCGTAGCCGTTGTTGCGCAGGATGATGTCAACGAGGTTCTTGCCGATGTCGTGGACGTCACCCTTCACGGTCGCCAGCACGATCCGGCCCTTCCCGCTCGCCTCCCCCTGCTCCATGTGGGGCTCGAGATAGGCCACGGCGGTCTTCATCGCTTCGGCGCTCTGCAGCACGAACGGCAGCTGCATCTGCCCCGACCCGAACAGGTCCCCGACCACCTTCATGCCCTCGAGGAGGAACTCGTTCACGATGGTGAGGGCCGGCCAGTGCTGCAGTGCCTCCTCGAGATCGGCTTCGATCCCGTCGCGATCACCGTCGATGATGCGCCACTTCAGCCGCTCCTCGAGAGGAAGCGCGGCGAGGCGCTCGCGGGTGTCCTTCTTCTCCGTTGCGCCTTCGAACAGCTCCATCATGCGCATGAGGGGGTCGTAGCCCGCCCGGCGCTGGTCGAGGACGAGGTCGCGGGCGACCTCGACATGTTCTTCGGGGATGCGGTGGAGGGGGAGGATCTTCGCCGCGTTCACGATCGCCGCGTCGAGGCCGCGCTCGATCGCCATGTGCAGGAACACCGAGTTGAGGACCTGGCGCGCGGCCGGCGACAGCCCGAACGAGACATTGGAAACGCCGAGCACCGTGTAGCAGCCGGGGATCTCCGCCTTCACACGCTCGATCGCCTCGAGCGTGGCGATACCGTCCTTGCGCAGGTCCTCCTGGCCGCTGCCGAGTGGGAACGTGAGCGTGTCGAAGATAAGGTCGGCGGGCTCGAGGCCGTACTCGTCGACCGCGATGTCCGCAACCCGCTTGCACACGTCGACCTTCCATCCCACGTCGCGGGCCTGGCCCCGCTCGTCGATGGCCAGGACGATGACCGCGGCGCCGTAGCGGCGGGCGAGTGGCAGCAGGCGATCGGCTTTCGTCCGCCCGTCCTCGAGGTTGACCGAGTTGATGACCGCCCGGCCACCGATGCGGACGAGCGCTGACTCGATGACCTCCGGCTCGGTGGAATCGATGACGAGCGGGAGGGTGGAGACGGTCGCGAGCCGGTTCACCACCTCGGTCATGTCGCGGGGTCCGTTGCGTCCGACGTAGTCGACGTTCACGTCGAGGACGTGCGCGCCCTCGCGGGTCTGGGAGCGGGCGAGTTGGACCATCGCGTCCCAGTCCTCGGCAAGCAGCATCTCGCGGAACGCCTTCGACCCGTTCGCGTTGAGTCGCTCGCCGATGACGAGGAAGGACGTCTCCTGCTCGATCGGCTGGGCCGAATAGAGAGAGGCGAGAGACGGTTGGAAGGCGACCTCGCGTGGCGGGAGGAGGCGTCCGGCCAACCGTTCGACGACGGCCGCGAGATGCTCTGGCGTGGTGCCACAGCAGCCGCCGACGACCGCGACACCAAGGTCGGCGGTGAACTCGTCGAGGGCATCGGCAAGCTGGGCGGGCGTGAGCGGATAGCGGGTGCCCCCGGAGACCATCTCGGGGATGCCGGCGTTCGGGATCACGCTGATCGGCAGACGAGAATGGCGTGTCAGAGTCCGGAGGTGCTCCCGCATGTCCTCAGGGCCCGTGGCGCAGTTCATCCCCAGCACGTCGATGGCGAGGGGGTCGAGCGCCGCGACGGCGGCCAGCGGTTCGGTGCCGAGGAGCATCGTGTTGATGTCCTTCTCCACCGTGAACTGCACCATGAGCGGGACGCGTTCTCCGCGAGCGACGAACACGTCGAGGCAGGCAGACACCGCGGCCTTGACTTGGAGCAGGTCGAAGCAGGTCTCGACGAGGAGCACATCGGCTCCGCCTTCGAGCAGCCCCCGCACCTGGGTGCGATAGCCCTCCTCCATCGTGGGCAGATCGATGTAGTCCTTCGTGGCCGCTGGGTCCTTGCCGAGACTCAGCGTGGGGGAGCGGGTACCCGGCCCCATGGAGCCGACGACCCAGCGCGGCCGGTCCGAGGAGACGTAACGGTCGCAGACGCGGCGGGCGAGCTGAGCCGCGAGGCGGTTCAGCTCGAAGCACTCGTCAGCCAGGCCGTATTCTGCGAGCACCCAGGGCGCTCCGCCGAACGTGTCGGTCTCGACCGCGTCGCAGCCGACCTCGAGGAACGAGGTGTGGATCGTCTCGATGACGTCGGGGCGGGTGCGTACGAGCACCTCGTTGCAGCCCTCGAGTTCGGGGCCTCCGAAGTCGTCGGGGCCGAGCTCGCGTTCTTGGATCGAGGTGCCCATTGCACCGTCGAAGACGACCACCCGCTCACGGATGGCCTGCAGAAACGAGTCTTCGCGGGGCGGAGGGCGGGCGGGCATGGGCGCAAGGGTACGGGTGCGCGCAAGGCGATGCAGCCGGAGCGCCAGGGATCATCTGGCAGCGAGCTGGGCCCCGTGCCTCCATTCGGCAGCGTGGTGACAGCGTCACGCTGCGACAATTCCGCTTGCGCCGAGCCCCAGAGGGCCCAGTGTCTGATTTCCCCCTTCGAGGACTCTGCTCGGGTTTTCCGGCATGCTGTGGCGATCGGGCGAAGACCCTTAGCTCGTCCGGATGTGGTGCGCAAACCGTCGACGCGACCCGAGTACACGTGCCACCATCCGCTTTAGCCGGCCCTGGGAGGTGACAATGGCGACAGAACCTGCCGTCCTCCTCGACCTCGATGGCACCCTTGTCGACTCCGTGTTCTTCCACGTCATCGCCTGGGATGAAGCGTTCCGGGAGCACGATTACGACGTGCCGCTCTGGCGCATCCACTCCTCGATCGGCATGGGCAGCTTCCGGCTCATCCCCTGGCTGTTAGGCCGCCAGGTAGAAGAGGCGGAGGAGATCTCCGCGATGCACCGCCAGCGCTTCCTCGACCGGGCCGAGAACCTTCGGCCCACGAACGGCGCCAATGCTCTCCTCGTCGACCTCGAGACCCGCGAGGTGCCGTTCCTGCTCTCGACTTCAGCGCCCACCGACGTTCGGCAGGCCCTGCTCGAGGTCCTGGGCCGCACCGACCTGGAGACGACTGACGCCGGCGACGTTCCGTCCGCGAAACCAGCCCCCCACCTCCTGCGACAGTCGGCGGCCGAGCTCGGGGTGGAGATCGCGCACTCGACCCTCGTCGGCGACTCACCCTGGGATGCGGAAGCGGCTCACCGTATTGGATTGCGGACGATCGCGGTGCGGTGCGGGGGCTTCGGCGACGAACGCCTGCGGTCAGCGGGGGCATACGACGTGGTCGACGACCCACGTGCACTCATAGGACGACTCTGAACAGCCAGGACCGCTTCGATAGCTGTCTTAGAAGCTCAAGACAGCTGAGCGTCGCTCCTTCCCGAGCGACGCCCCCGACCGGACTCAATTCCCACGCCACCGGCCCATCGCGTGCCATTCTTCGCAAGCAACGAAGCCTCGCCCAGCCCAGCCGGCGCGTGAGCCGACATACATGACCATATCTCCGCTGATACCCCGCCCCAGGCAGGACCGGCCCCACCAGCGGGTCTCCGGCCCGGCCCACGTACGCGTCGAACGTCCGCGTACGAGACGCGGCCGTCTCGACCCCTCCCGGCCAGGGGCGCTGCGAGCCGCGCTGCTTGCGATGCTGTGGCCCGGGGCTGGCCATCTCTACGCGGGGCACTGGCACCGCGGCCTGGCCTTCGTCACCGTGACATTGGGGCTGGCGATCCTCGCGCTCGTGCCAGTGGCCGCCGGTTCGGCCCACCTCGCCGGGCTGCTTGTACGCCCCGACGTCCTCGTCGGTGCGCTCGTGTTCGACATCGCCCTGCTCAATTTCCGGCTCGTCGCTGTGATCGACGCCTACCGGCTCGCGAAGGTACGCACCCCCAGGGGGCGTAGCGTCATCAGCTGGGCTGAGAGGCTGCGTGAGCCGGCGCGGATCGCCTCGATGGCGGGACTCGTCGGGGTTCTGGTGCTGACCGCCGTTCCCCACCTCGCCTTCGCCTACTACGACGTCCAGGCGCAGGGCTTGCTCTCCGAGGTCTTCCCTTCCGCCGCCGAAACAGTCGAGACGTCACGGCCACCCGCCTCGGACGACCGCCCCACTTCACCCCTGCTCAAACGCGACCGGATCACAGTCCTCCTGGCCGGCGGGGACGCGGGCCCACGGCGAGAGGGATTGCGTACCGACACGCTCGTGGTCGTCTCCCTGGCGGTGAAGACGGGGGAGGCGGCGCTTTTCAGCATCCCTCGCAACCTCATCGAGGTGCCACTCCCCTCCTGGGTGAAATCTCCCTGGCGTTGCCAGTGCTTCCCCGACCTCCTGAACAACCTCTACGAATGGGCCGAGGCGAACCCGGAGGTCGTACCGGAAGGCATGGACCCGGGACCAGCCGTTCTCACCGGGACCATCGAGGAGCTGCTCGGCATCACCATCGACTACCACGTGCTCACCGACCTGAAGGGATTCGTGGATGCGGTCGATGCCCTCGGCGGAGTCGATGTCACCGTGTCGGAACGCATCTACGACCAGCTCGACTCTCCCGTCGCCAGCGGCGAGTGGGACGCCATCGATCTTCGTCCTGGTCGTCACCACCTCAACGGTCGAGCCGCGCTCGTCTACGTCCGAACTCGGCGTGACTCCAGCGACTACGCCCGCATCGACCGTCAGCGCTGCTTCCTGGCCGCGCTAGCAAGTCAAACCGACGCGGCAACTCTGCTGCGCGCGTTTCCCCGCCTTGCGGCAGTTGCCCGCCGCTCTCTTCAGACCGACTTCCCGGTCGAGGCCCTGCCGGACCTGGTAAAGCTCGCAACGCAAGTCGACGTCCGGGGCGTGGCAACCGTGGCGTTCACCCCTCCCACCTACATACGTGCCCGGGAGGATGGCTACCCGGTGCCGGATGTCTACAACGTCAGGCGCACGGTCACTGCCATGCTCAGGACCCCCCAAGCTGCAACCGGGGCGCGGACAGCGACAGACGCCGGGGGGTCGGGGGCGTCCTCGGAGCGGTACGGGGCGTCCTCGGAGCGGTACGGGGATGGCGCGGCGTCCTCCGAGCGGTACGGGGATGGCGCGGCGTCCTCCGAGCGGTACGGGGATGGCGGGACGTCCTCCGAGAAGTACCGTGGGAAAACCGTGAGCGAAGCCGCCACGCCGCCGCTGTCGGCGCGGGCCACGGCAACGCCCGCGGAACCACCACCCGGCCCCCGAACCATCGCCGACACTTGCGGCTGAAGCTGACGCCGTGCGAGCTTCCGCCTTTCGCTACCGTCAGGTGGTAGACGAAGTCAACGGGCCTTGGAAGAGGAGCGGGTCCTGGCCCTCCTGAGGTCGGGACAGGACCGGCCGAAGCCACGGTCGAAGGCCGGGCGGGTGGAGACCAGGACGGCGACAAATGGCCCAGGACCGCGCAACGAAGGCGGACGGGACTGGTTGGCATGTTACGGCGACGGCCTTTCCTGCCAGACGCCCTCCACTCCGCCTGGTGGACATTCGAGGAATGCGTCGAGATCATCGAAAGGGGACGGCGTCACCTGCTGGCGACGCTGCCCGCCGGCCGCGTGGAACCTGCACCGGTCGAGGTCGGCCTCGAAGCGCTCTCCCGCGCCATCAAAGAGTGTCGAGCGAGGATGGACCATTGGCATGTCCCCGACCTCACGCACATCTGGTCCCAATGCCTCGCCGCGCTTGACGAGGCGGCCGAGGCCATCCCGGTGGCGCATCGTGTCGCCGGTTCGGCGAATGAACTCGAGGATCTCCTCGCCGTCGTGAATGAGGTCGTCGAGCCGCTCGTCATGTTCGGGGAGGCCGAACGGGTCTGGCGCCGGCGTTGGCGGCTGCCGGTCGCGCGCTCATCACCGGCAGGCCCCGGGGCCTGATCACAGGCGGATACCGGAGGCGCCGTCATGGCTTCCACGACGGCGACGGGAACGAGAGGCCTCACTTTGGGACAGAGGTCGTAGTGGCGGTCTTGGGCCTGCCGGGGCCTCATGAGGCTGTCTCCGACGGCCCCCCATCCCGTACGCCAGCCCAGCGCCACAGGCTCGTCCTCGCGCTCGCGCTACCGGCGATGGGGGCACTCGTCTCCGACCCCCTCCTCGGCCTCGTGGACACCGCCGTGGTCGGCAGGCTCGGAGCCGAGCAACTTGCCGCTCTGGGTCTCGGCGTGGCGGTCCTCGCCACGGTCAGTTGGGTGTTCAACTTCCTCGTCTACGGAACGACCGCGGAGGTGGCGCGGGCGGTGGGGGCCGGAGATCTACTCGCGGCGGGACGACGGACGGCGCACGCCGGCTGGGTGGCGCTCGGCCTCGGCCTCACGACCGGTCTCGCCGTCTTCGTCTCCGCCCGTCCGCTGCTCGATGTGCTCGGCGCGACGCCGGAGCTCATCGAGCCGGGAGCCACCTACCTCAGGATCCGCGCGGTCGGGATCGCGGCCGTCCTCCTGGCCTACGTGGGCCATGGAGCCTTCCGAGGAGTATCTGACACCCGTACTCCCCTTGTCCTGACGATCGCAGCAAACCTGCTGAACGGCGCGCTCGACGTCGTGCTCGTGTTCGGTTTCGGCATGGGTCTGGCCGGGGCGGCATGGGCGACGGTCGCCGCCGAGGTCTCCATCGCGCTCGCCTTCGCGCTGCTCGCTCGACGGGCCGGACTTCCCCTGGGGGGTCATGGTCTCCCCCATGCCTCGGAGCTGAAAACTCTCGTGTCGGTGAGCCGTGACCTGTTCCTCCGCACGGGCGGCCTCCTGGTCGGACTCCTCGCTGTCACCTCGGCAGCAGCTCGCGCTGGAGCGGTCACGCTCGCCGCGCACCAGGTGCTCTGGCAGGTCTGGATCACCG
>JBHELG010000067.1:0-4372 GCA_046263195.1 Nitriliruptorales bacterium
CCCGACGTCCGGCGCCATCTGCGCCGACGGTTCTGCACCCTCGCCCTTGGCGTCGTGGCCACCAAGCGCTCCTACCTGGCGCTCCTGCCCCAGCTGCTGTGGCCCGACGTCTTCGAGGAGCGCGTCTGCATCGTCCGGCCTCTCGCGCCGAGGTGCCGGTAGGCGTCGCTCAAAGAACCGGAACCGGGTCTCGAACCCGCAGTGGACGAAGGGTGCCAACCGCTCGTCGAACTCCGCGGACGACGCCACGGCGAGCATCGCCACCGCCGTCGGCAGGACGGCCGCGAGCAGTGCCGCATCCGGACGGGTCCAAGCCGAGCGCGGGCCCGACTGGCGACCACCGGCTGCGTATCGGTCGAAGGCCCCGGTGGCGATCGGACACACCTCGCCCAGGTCCTCCACCTCGGCCAGCTGGGCGAGGATGGCGACCACGCTCGTCAACTCCCTCCGCCACTCGTCTGCCGAGACAGCCTCGCCGTGGACAGTCGCCTGCTGACCCTGGAGAACCCTTCCAATCCGGCGCTGGGCGTCTGCTGCTCTGGTTGTTGCGGGCCGAGCCGCGAGCTCGGCGAAGGGATGGCCGCACGGCCGGCAGTTCCGTCCGACGTTGCCCTCGTTCCTCGGCGGCTGGTTTCCGCATGCCGACAAGACAGGAACGAGAGAGCTGAGCGCAGGACGGTGGTTCCCGTCGTAGGAGTGGGATCGGCGACAACGCGGGCAGCGCGCTTCGAGGAGCACGCCGTGTTCTGGGCAGGCGAACGACCAGGTGAATCGCCACGCCAGCCGGAACGCGCCATCCTCGCTGGCGCAGCGGGGGCACACTCGTGACCCCACCCCGAGCAGGCCTTGCCGCCTCGTCCATCGCATGAGCTCGAGGCCACTTTCCCGCGGACACGAGGCCGGGTCGATGGCGCCGCGGTAGAGGCGAACAGCAACCCCTCGGCCCGCGTCGGTGTTATCCCCGTCGCCTCGGCGAACTCGGAGAGGACGTCGTCGTCGAGGACGACCGCCATGTGCTTGATCGAGCGGAGCTTCGTGCCCTCACCGCCCAGCCCACAGGCCTTGAGGACGTTGGCCAAGCAGCCCTGGTTGTGGGCGGCGAGGCGCCGGCAGAAGCTGAGCAGCGTCTCGTCCTCGACCGGTTCGACCAGGAGCGGAAGGGTGCGCAGCGCCGATCTCAGGACGGCTGGCCGGCGAGCGGGGACGGACTGGGGCGCTTGCGGCGGGCGGCCTGGCCCTCGGCGTCGGCGTCGACCTCGATGTCGTCAAGGAGCGACTCGCTCAGCCGCTCCACCCCGCGCTCTATCGCGAGCGCCGCGCCTTCACGAAGGAGTGTCGAGATCGAGCCGATGACGCCTGCCGTCCGCCAGTAGAGGTAGGGGGCGAGGGACTTCGAGACGTCGCCCGGGCGCGCTTCGAGGAGCACCAGCTCCGGCTCGAACGAGCCCAGGAGGGCTCGCCAACGGGTCCGGCCCTCGGCCGTGCGGTCGTCGAAGGAGCCGACGTCGAGCAGGCTGAAGCGGGACTTGGTCTGCGACCGGGAGTGGGTCGAGGACGAGAAGCCCTCGGTCATGAGGCCGGTGAGCTCGCAGTCGATGCCGGCGTAGACGAAGGTGTGACACACAGGTCGGCAAGGCCCGCGAAGTTGTCATGGACATGGCAACGGGTCAGCCAAGCTGGCAAGGAGATCGCGGAACTGGAAGGTAAGAACGACGTCGCTTCGAGGCAAGCTTGTGAGCGTGGCGGTTGCCCACCTCGTCCACGGCTATATCGCAGCCGGCAAGACCACCTTCTCTCGGCGTCTGGAAACAGCGACCGGAGCCGTTCGCGTGTCCGCCGACGAGTGGTACATCAAGCTGTACGTCGGCGAGGAGACGACACCGCATCTGGACCGGGCTGCATGGCGCCGGCTGATGTCGGTGCTCGATGAGCTTTGGCCTGTGCTACTCGAGCGAGACGTGGACGTCATTCTCGACTTCGGCTTCTGGTCTCGCGCCGGCCGTGATCGGGCCCGGCAGTTGGCGGAGGCGGCTGGCGCGACTGTCCAGCTCTACGAAGTCATCTGCGACGAGAGCGTTGCCCGAGCCCGATGCCAGGCCCGCAACCAGCGGCCTCACGGGCACTTCCAAATCGATCGCGCTGCCTTCGATGACCTCAAGGCCACCTTTGAGCCACTCGCTGCTGACGAGGAATGGGAGGGCGTAGACACGAGCGGTTGGCACTGACTTCTCACCCAGCCCATCACACATTGCCGCGCCCAGACCGGGCGCGCCGCGACTGCCGAGAATGCCAACTTGTCTGAACCGCCGAGGTTCCAGTCGTTCTCCCCGAGTTGTCAACCGGCTGCAAGAGCGTGCACCTGAGGTGCCAACTTGTGCGACCCGTCACAGAAGGTGGCGGCGACGGTGTTGGCCAGGTACTTGAGGTGGTCGTTGACGGCCTGGCCCTCACGGGTGGCGAGGTTGAGGTAGTGGATGTCGTCGACGATGAACAGCGTGGTCATCGTGAGCCGGGCTACTCGCTGGGTTCATGGCCGGCCGGCTGTACCAGACGTTGGAGTGGCAGTCGCCGGCGTTCGCCGAGTACGGGTTCGATCCCGGTGACGACTTCCGCAGTGAACCTGCTCTCGAAGCCGTCCATGACCGCGTCCTCGTCGTGTGCGATACCGCGCCCGAGCGCACGGGCTTCACCACGGCCGAGCGCGGTGCGCTCGAACATGCGCTCGCCAGCGCCCCACCCGGGGCGCACGTACTCGTGATGTTCAACGGCCCCGACCTGAGCGGGACGGGGGGCACGTGGCGGAGTGCGTTGCGAGACGACCTCGGAGCGTTCTCCCGGGCGGACGGCACCTCGATGATCGGGTTGGAGGCGATGACGTTTCTCGTGCTCGTCGCCACGCTCGTGTACCTCGACGTCGTCCCGGAGCTCACGTGGCGCCACGTGAACTACCTGTGGTCCCGCGAAGACATCGCGACCTGGCGGGGTTGCTGGTGAAGGTCGCACCCGATCGCCTGCGGAAGGGCCAGCTCAAGATGCGGAGCCTGGTTACCAGCATCCGAGACCTCTACGACGCGTCCGCCTCCGTGCGCGGCTGCGTGCATCCGGGCGGCATCCTGGAGCTCAAAGAGCTCGACGACGTGATCAACGCGCTCGACAACGCGCTCGTCTCCGTCCGGACCATCGACCTAGAAGTCCTCGAACCCTCGGACAAGACCGCGTACCAAGCTGCACGGTCGGGCTCGCCCACGGGTGGAGTCGTGCGGGGAATGACCCCGCTGCGGAACAACGCAGTGCACCACGTCGACGTAGTCGACCCCGACCTCGCCCGAGCCGTCGGCCCGCTGCCGGGCGGGACCTGCGTGATCTTCCCCCGCTGGAAGGACCGGGCCCTGTTGCCGACGGCGATGTTCGAGCACCACGACCGCAAGCGCCTTGGTCAGCTCAACATTGGCTACGCGAACAGCTATGACACCGCCGTCGCCGGCCGTCTGCTCCTCGACACGCTGATGGACGCCTTCGCGTTCTTCGAGTCCTGCGACCCGTCGCTCGTTGAACGCGACGCCGAGAACCAGATCTCCGGGTTCCCGCTTTCGCCGCTCCCGTTCGGCGGGGGCTACGTCCGCCTCCACCCCGATTGGCCGACGCAGGAGCACGTGGATCGCGAGATCCGGACCGGGACCCGTTCGGCGCCCCCGAAGGGCCGGAATCGGCAGATCCGCGGGCTCCTGATCGTGGGCCCCACCGTCGTGTGCTGCGGCTACACGGACCCCGCAGGCCCGTACGCCCGGTCGTTTACCGAACCCGTCGACCAGATCGTCGCCGACGTCGGCGCCGGCTTCGAGCACTTCATTGAGCTCGATGGCACCACGCACCCCGTGACCGTGCACGATGGCGTCGCCCTCGCTGACGGCCGTGAGCTGGCGTCCATAAGCGAGCTGATGGTCACTGGCGACGACGAGGAGCTGTGGCGCGGCTGGTGGACGTTCTGCCAGGACGACGCCCACTACCGGGCGCAGCGCGAGCGGACCTGAAACCCGCCGGGTGTCACACCAGCGTTGAGACTGGTGCGGTGACCCCCCAGAGCGACGGCTGCTGGCCCACCTGGCCGTCGAGTTCCGCGACCCCGGCCGCCGTGCCGTCGAGTATCTCCGCACCGCCGGCGAGCTCCTTCAGTCACAGCGTCGTCAGGTTCCTGTATCGACGAGCCGTCGCCAGAGTGCTGGACCCCCTCACGGCCGGGCCGCCGGCCGGCGCGAGACCGAGACCGCGGAGACGGCACCACCGGACTACGAAGTGATAACGATGGCCGTCACGCGGCGCCGCTCTGATGCTCCGCTGATTACGCGATCGCCGGACAGAACGAAAGGATCGA
>JBHELG010000068.1:0-12291 GCA_046263195.1 Nitriliruptorales bacterium
CCGTCGGACAGAACGCGTCCGATCTCCTGCCCGAACGCCACAACGTCCCGGGCCCGGCGAGCCTCAAGCTGAGAGTTGGGCTGTTGCCTTCCGCCGCCCATCAGGCTGCCTCAGGGCGGCTGGACTGACCTCCTCGTTGTCTCCTAACGTCCTGGCTGCAAAGCCTTTCGGATAACCTCAGGGAGGGCTCTCGCCAGAGCGCATCCTGAGCGCATAAGACGTGGCATGCGACGGCGGAACCTGGCACGCGATGCCATGAGAACGCTGTGAAACTAGAGGTCAGGGGGGATTTAGCGGCACGGGGGGGCACCGGGTGCCACGGCCCCGACGCGGTTCCCAAGCTCGGAACGAGGGTTCGATTCCCTTCACCCGCTCCCGTGTAAAGGCCTAGATCAGCGCGCGGACAGCATCGGCCGGACCGCGCCGATCGTGCGGCTTCTCGCGGCAGGCTTCTCTCACCCGTCCGGCTGAGGCGTACGTGGTCGAAAAGTCCCTCCTGGCAGCGTTTAAAACCCGGGAGTGGCCTGCCGTCCGCGCCTCTCTCGGGCGTCCACTCGCCGTCTACGCCGCCTCACGCGCGGTCGTTCTGCTCACCGCCCTGGCGGCGGTGTCCGGGAGCAAGCTGGGACTGTTGCGGTCACTCGTCAGCTGGGATGGGGCCTGGTACCTCACCGTCACCGTCTTCGGCTATCCCAGCGCCCTCGTCAACCCGCAGGGGACGGTCGCGGGCGCCCCCGCTTTCTTCCCGCTGTACCCGCTCGCCATCCGGCTCGTGGCCTGGCTGACCGGCCTGACGGTCGTACCGGCGGCCGTGCTCGTCGCCAATATCGGGGGGGCGGCTGCGGTCGTACTGTTGCGGGAGCTCACCCGCCGCGTTGTCGACGCTGCGACAGCTGACCGGACCGTCGTGCTCTTCTCTTTCTTTCCTGGAGCAGTCGTCCTCTCGATGGCGTACGCAGAGGGTCTGACGCTCAGCCTCTGCCTCGCCTGCCTCCTGGCCCTGCAGCAGCGGAGCTGGGCCGCAGCGGGCGCCACCGGTGCGCTCGCCACCTTGGCACGGCCCAATGCCGTAGCAGTCTGCGCGGCCTGCTTCTGGGAGGCGGCCAGGGTGATCCACAGCGAGCGAAGCTGGCAGGCGCTCGTCGCGCCTCTGCTCGCGCCGGCCGGCTTCGCCGTGTTCATGGTCTTCTTGTGGCGGCGAACCGGCGAACCGACGGCCTGGTTCTTCGTTCAGCGGCGGGCTTGGCTCGAATCGTTGGACTTCGGGGTGACGACTGTGCGCAACGCCGTGTCCGCCACCCTGCATCCCGGTGCCAACCTGCATTTCACGCTGACTGCCGCCGCGCTTGTCGTCACCGGGGTCATGCTCGCGGCGCTGCTGGTCTGGAGGCCGCCTGGCTACCTCGTCGTCTACGCGCTCACCCTCGTCGGGCTGACGGTCGCCTCGGTGACACTCGGATTACGGCCGCGATTCCTTCTGACCGCGTTCCCGCTCATCATGGCCGCGGCCCACTACGTGCGCGGGCCCCTCTACGTCGCGCTCGTCGGGCTGAGTACGGGAGGCCTGATCGCGTTGACGGTCCTGTACGCCGCTTCTCTGGGCCCGGTGCCGTGATCCGATCCACCCTGCTGGCGTCCCTCGTGGTGGCCGTCACGCTGGTCGGCTGCGGGGATCTTGAAGCCGCGTACCGCGACTGCGATCCCGCCTATCCCGGGCCGTGCCTTCCCCCACCGCCGCCCGATCTTGACTGCGTCGACATCATCCAGCGCGTCTTCGTCGTCAGCTCCCCCGATCCACACAACTTCGACCAGGACGGCGATGGCCTGGGATGTGAGGACCCTGGAGAGCTCGCTCATCGTGGCACCTGACGGAGTCCTCACCCCTCACCGCTCGTCCCGCTCCGGCCATAGTCCCGGGCTCCGCCCACCCGGGGAGACCGGGGCGGGCGCTGGCAGTGGTTTCCTCGCCAGGCGGACGGAATTGGGCTGGTAGCACCCTCTCGGTACCCGGCGAACCTTCGACCTCAGCCGCAGACACGTTTCAGCAGGGGGTAGGGATTGACGGCGGCCCCACCTTCCGCGTGCTGCTCGAAGTAGACGTGGGGCGGCGTCCCCTGCGCGTTGTCCCTGTCGCGTTGTACCGATCAGTTGACCGGCAGAGACGCGTATGCCGTCGGAGACCGCATAGCGCTGCAGATGCAGGTACCAGTAGGACGTTCCACTGTCGCCTCGCAGGGCAAGCCGAAACCCGCACTCTTGACGAAAGCCCCGGGGGACCTTGGTACGTGGTGGAGGCGCTGGCCGAAGCGGAGCGACTTGTCCGGCTCTGGACTACGGAAGCGACGGCCGCACTGTGACCGGTACCGTCAGGCCCGCCTCCGTTGCATGCTCCCCCTGCCGCACCCATCTGCCGCCCATTGCCGACTCGGCGCAATGCTTCAGTCGAGGCGATCGCGCTGCTGACGGCGACGCTCCCCCTGGATCGTCTGCGACTTGTGCATGAACTTTCGCAGGCGTTTGTCGAAGTCCTTGTCGAGCTTGCTCTTGCGTACCGGGGGCGGTTGATCCTGCCAGTCCGCATCCGCCTGCTTGATGGAAAGCTCCACCTTGCCGTCATCGCGGACGGCGAGAACCCTCACCTCGACCTCCTGGCCTTCGGTGAGGTGAGCGTAGATGTTCTCGACGAACTGGGTGTCCACCTCCGAGACGTGGACCAGCCCGGTAACGGGATCCGCACCTGCAGGCTTGACCTCGACGAAGGCACCGTAGTCCTCGAGACGGACCACGGTGCCTTTGAGGATCTGACCTGGCTCTATCGCTGGCTCCTCTGCCTTGCTGCATTCTAGGGTGGGAGGGCGGTCTTGGCTTGACCAAGACCGCCGGAGGGACACTCTAGGGTGGGAGGGTGGTCTTGGCTTGACCAAGACCGCCGGAGGGACACTCTAAGGTAGGCGGCGGTCCCAACATCCTCCCGTTCCGCCTGCGCTCTGGTTGTTTTCCCGGGAAGAGCGGGCCCATGCTCGGGAAGCTCGCGCGATCCGACGAGGAGAATGACGCTTGGTTCGAACGGCGATCGTCACGGGAGGAAATTCCGGCATCGGCAAGGCGACCGCCGTCGCCTTCGCCGAGGCTGGCTACGACGTGGGCCTCACGTGGCATGAGGACGAGTCCGGTCTACAGGGCCCGATCGAGGAGATTCGTTCCGCCGGTCGCCACGCGGCGGCCCGCCAGCTCGACCTTGCGGACCCCCGCGCGGGTCCTCGCGTGGTGGACGAGCTCATCGAAGAACTCGGTCACCTCGATGTCTTTGTGAGCAACGCGGGCGTTGCCAAGGGCTCCCCGTTCCTCGAACACGATGTTCAGCTCTTCGAGCATGTCCTGAACGTCAACCTCATCGGGGCATTCTCGTGCATGCAGGCGGCTGCCCGGCGTCTGGCCAGCCAAGGGAGCGGCGGACGCATCATCGCCGTCACGTCGATCCACGAGCACATTCCCTTGCGCGACTCCGTGGCTTATTGCGCATCGAAAGGCGGGCTCGGCCTGGTGGTGAAAGTGGCGGCGCTGGAGCTGGCGGCCTACGGAATCACGGTGAACGCCGTCGCCCCCGGCGAAATCTCGACGAAGATGACCGGACAGCAGGACGAGGATCCCGCAGACCATGACCGCCCGGCCATTCCGTTGGGTCGGCCCGGTCATGCTGAGGAGATCGCGCGGGCCATCCGCTGGCTCGCCTCTCCAGAGGCTTCCTATGTCACCGGCGAGTCCTTCGTGATTGACGGCGGCCTGCAGCTGATCGCAGCCGACGCCAACATCGAGCTCGCCTGATCCGGGAGACCTCCCGGTAGCCTGTCCGAACCATGTCACTCGAGCTCCAGGTCGATCGTGCCCGCTGCATCGGGTCGGGAGTATGTGCCCGGATCGCCTCCGGGGTCTTCGAGTTGGACGACGAGGGGATGGCTGTCGTGATCGACGCCAAGGCCGCTACCAGGAGCGAGATCCTGGCGGCCGCAGAAACCTGCCCGACCTTCGCCATCCTCGTGTTCCAGGACGGAAGACGGCTGCGCTGACGTCCACGAGCGGATCTCGCAGGCTTCGTGATCTACACACGTGCGGGAACGGCCGAGTGGGCCAGGTTCGCAAATTTGGTGTAGTGGTCGAGAAAGGCCAGCTTCACCACACCAGTGGGCCCGTTACGGTGCTTTGCGATGATGAGCTCGGCGATGCCCTTCTGGTCGGAGCTCTCCTCGTACACCTCGTCCCGGTAGATGAAGCTCACGACATCGGCGTCCTGCTCGAGAGCACCGGATTCCCGCAGGTCGGACAGTTGGGGGCGTTTGTCGCTGCGCGTCTCTGGCTGTCGTGACAGCTGTGACAGGGCAACGACGGGAACGTCCAGTTCCTTCGCGAGCATCTTCAAACCCCGGGAGAATTCCGAGACCTCCTGCTGGCGGTTCTCCACACGGCGGTGTGACTGCATGAGCTGCAGGTAGTCCACGATCACGAGGTCGAGGTCATTGCGCTGCTTCATTCGCCGACACTTCGAACGGATCTCCATGAGCGAGATGGACGGCGTGTCGTCGATGAACAGTGGGGCTTCGGCAAGTCGACCCATGGCGTCCGAGAGCGACGCCCAGTCAGCGTCATCGAGTCGCCCCGTCCGTACTTTCGACGAGTCGATGCGAGCCTCGGAAGACAGGATGCGATCGACGATCTCCGCCTTGCTCATTTCGAGGCTGAAGATGACCGCCGGCCTGCGCAGCTCTACGGTCACGTACTGGGCGATGCCCAGGCTCAGCGACGACTTCCCCATGGCGGGCCTGGCGGCAATGATGATGAGATTCTGCTTGTGCAGACCAGCGGTGAGTCGATCGAGATCGTTGAAACCGGTGGGAAGCCCGGTGACTTCTGAGCGGTTCTCGTAGCGCCGTTCGATCCGCTCGAACCCCTCGCTGAGGAGCTCTTTCAGTGGGGAGACCTCGGAGGCGATACGTCCCTGAGCAACGTCGTAGACGAGCTGCTCAGCCCGATCGACGGTGGTGCTGGCGTCCTCACTGCCCTCGAAGCCGAGCGTGACCACCCTCGTGCCTGCGTCGATGAGACGTCGCAGCAGCGCCTTGTCGCGTACGATCCGGGCGTAGTAGACAGCGTTCGCTGCTGTCGGCACGGCCGCGACCAGGTCGTGGATCGCGCTGGCCCCACCCACGTCGTCAAGCTTGCCGGCTCGTACGAGACGGTCGACGACGGTGATGGGGTCGACGACCTCACCGCGGGCGAAAAGGTCGAGCACCGCTTCGTACACGGTTCGGTGGGCCGAACGGTAGAAGTCGTCCGGCTGAAGGATCTCGACCACTTCGGCGAGCGCGGCGCGCGAGAGCAGAACTGCACCGAGCACCGCAACCTCGGCCTCAACATGATGAGGCGGCGTGCGGTCAATGGTCTTCGTTTGGGGGGCGGGGGAAGAAGCGCCCTGTTGCCGCTCGGGACGCTGGTCGACGACCACGTCCGCTCCTTCCCGCGCTACATCTCCTGTTCGCTTGCTCTCTGACCACGACGAGTACGTGCGGGCGTCTCCCCGGCCCCGTCGTCCCCGGCAGATGTCTCGGGTCCCGGCTGACCGCCCTCGTCGCTCTCGGTGACCGCGGCGGCCCTTTCTTCGGACGGCGACCCCTCGGCGCTCGCACCGACCCCTACCGGTGTGAATCGACCTTCGGTGTCCACGACTTCGATGGGAAGCTCGGCCGAGACCTGCGGATGGAGGCGCACTCTTACGCTGTAGGCGCCCACCTCCTTGATGGGGTGCTTGAAGTCGATACGCCGTCGCTCCAGGTCTTGACCTCGTTCCTTCAAGGCCTTCTGCACCTCGACGGGGCCGACCGACCCATAGAGATGCCCTCGTTCGTCCACCCGCACGGGAATACGAAGCGTCCGCGACTCGAGCGTCTGGCGATACTGCTCAGCCGCGCCGAGGGTCCTCGCCTCTTGTGCCTTACGGGAGCGGGTGAGCAGTTCGGCCTGCTTCAGCGCCCCCCTGGTGGCCTTGATCGCCAGCCCACGTGGGATGAGGTAGTTGCGGGCGTAGCCGTCCGCGACGTCCACGACGTCGCCTGCAAGCCCGAGGTTGTCCACCTCCTGCTGCAAGATGATTCTCACGCGCGGTCCTTGTGAATCGGCCCGCTGTCAGCGGACCGTGTAAGAGATCAGCGCCATGTCCCGGGCGTTCTTCACGGCGGCGGAGAGCTGGCGCTGATGTTGAGGACATGCGCCGGAGGTGCGCCGCGCCTTGATCTTTCCGCGCTCGTTCAAATAGCCCTTAAGCGTCTGCAGATCCTTGTAGTCGATGTATTCGACTTTCTGTTGACAAAACTGGCACACCTTGGGCTTTGACGGGCGGAATGGCATTCGGCTAGCTCCTTGTGTGCCTAGAAGGGGACGTCGTCCATCTCTGTCGCCGCTGGCACGCCGCCGAAGTCCTCCCCAGGGACCGAGGACGAGCTCGCGCGACCGCCCTTCGCGAGCTTGGCGGAGGCAAAGCGCAGACTCGGGGCGATCTCATCCGCTTCGATCTCCGTGACCCACCTCGTCTGACCTTCGCGATCCTCATAGGATCTGACGCGGAGTCGTCCGAGCACGACAACCCGGTCGCCGCGGTGAAGGCTCTCCGCGGCATTCTCGCCAAGGGAGCGCCAAGCGCTCACCGTCATGAAGGTGGTCTCCCCGTCCTGCCAGTTGCCGTCGTTGTCGCGGTAGCGACGGGAGGAGGCGATGCGGATGGAGCAGACTGCTGCCCCGTTGCCCGTGAAACGCAGGTCCGGCTCGTCGACGAGGTTACCGACCATCGTCACATAGTTTTCATGGCTGGCCACGCTGACTTCCTTCCTTCGTCAGAACTCCGATTGGGCGGCGGCGAGCCGGCCGGCGCACCGGGTGAACCGCCCGGTGTCAGGCACGAACTCGAGGAGCCGAGGGCTTGCGCACCCGGATGTCGGGACGGAGAGTCTTGAAGCGCACGACGTTGTCGTTGATCTTCAGTTGCCGCTCGATCTCCATGAGCGGTTCGGGGTCCATCTCGAAATCCAGCACGGCGTAGTAGCCGTGATGCCGGTGGTCGATCTCGTAGGCGAGTTGCCGCCTGCCCCAGTAGTCCGTGTTCAGAACCTGGCCGCCGGAGCCGGTGACCTGGCTCTCCACACGTTGGACGAGCGCCCGGGCGCCTTCGTCGTCGAGGTCGTCGCTCAGGATGAGCATCATCTCGTAGTGACGCATGAGCACTCCTTCGGGCCGTGGCCCCCAGAGTCGCAGCGTGATGGGCCGCCGTAGGGAGCAGGAGCAGTTGACCTCCCCCTTGCGGGGGGCCGGCGAAACACGCCGAGGTGCTGGGACGGTACCCCACGGTCGCCTCCGCCTCAACACGAGTGACAGGAGCCGGTTCCAGCGAGGCATGCAGGACCAGGCTCCGACTGTTCACGATGGAAGGTTAGGTGACGGGTGAGACAGCTCATCCCACATTTGCCGGACCTGTGGATGAGGACGCCTCGGGTCAGGGAAAGGGCGCGTGCCCAACTTGCGTATTGCGAGCGTGACAGGTGAGGTGACCTGGACCGGCGCCTCGTGTGGCGGGCTACGACCAAGGGGGCCGGAACAGCACGAACTTGCCAAAAGCCCCCGCTGTCACGAGGAGTGTCGCGATCGCAATGCCTACCACGAGCCCGGTCGAGGGTGCCTGCGGTCTCGCCGGGACCTCCAAGGCCAGCTGGGCGGGCGGCTCTTCTGGTTCCTCGGCCATGATCGGCGGAGGGCCACCCTCGGGCAAGATGCTCAACGGGTCACGTCGGGGCGCTACTGCAGGGGGGATGGGCTGGGGGGCGGGCTCCGGAGCCGGAGGCGCATTGGCGTACGACAATCCGGGCACGGCCGCCATCCGGGGCCGCGCCGGTGGTGCGGCTTGTGCTGGGGGTGCCTGGGGAGGTGGCGGGGCGGGGCCTGTGGTGGAGCCTGGCTGTCGCTGGCCTCCTCCTTGAGGCGGTGGGGCCGGGGCCGGCCCGGAAGATGGTGGCGGCGCTTTGGCCGCGACGACTTCCACGTGCCCGACCATGGCCGGCAGCACCTTGCAGCGATAGGCGTAGATGCCCGGCTTGCGGAATGTGTGGCTGAACTTGCGGCCGGCGGCCCGGCACGAGGGGGCGCTGCAATTGCGGTCGGAGTCGAAGCTCCCGTCTACAGCGGTGACCGTGTGCTGGGACGCATCCCAGGTCCAGACGACCGTGTCCCCGGCCTGCACCTGCACGGCTCGAGGGTCATAGCTGTTCGCGCGTACCCGCACCCCCTTCTCCGCGGCGTAGCCGGACGGGGCAAAAGGAATCACGGCGACAACGGCCGCGAGAACCGCCCTCGCGAGCATGGATCGAAGCCCACATCCCCGTGTCACGGTGCCCGACCGTAGCGAAATGTTCCCCGTTGAGCCAACCGTCCGAACCAAGCCGCAGGCACTGCCTTGCCGCAGCTGCACGTTGGCCGAAGCGGCCTAGCTGGCACTCCCCCTCGAGCATGCTGCCGGGACAGCTCAGCCCGGGACTGCGAGAGGGACCTCAGCGAGGAGACAGCTGCCCGCAGGTGGGAGGAGGCGCGCACGCAACCACCCGCGGGATGAGCTCGGCGAGCATTGCGATGCGGCGTGGGATGTCAGCGACCAGGACGTGCTCATGGTCGGCATGGGCACCATCACCCGCGGGGCCGAGCCCGTCGAGCACAGCGGCACCGGCCGCAGCGGCATAGTTCCCATCCGAAGCCCCGCCCGTGATCTGACTTGGGAGCTCGACGCCGACCACCGCGGCCGCGGCTTGGAGGGCTGGCAACAGTAGTTCGGAGGCCTCGACCTGGAGGGGCGGCCGGTTGATCTCGAGCTCGGCGGTGAGGGTGGCACCGTTTGCGGGGACGAGGTGGGAGAGAGCGTCTCGTACGCGGTCGATCTCGCCGGGCTGGAAGAAGCGCACATCGATGCGGAGGACGGCCCTCTCGGGGACGGTATTCGTCGTAGCCCCCGCCTGGAGCACGGTCGGTGTCACGCTCGTGCCGGTCGCAGGGTCGCTGAGAGCGGCGATCTCCGGTAGAAGGGGGCCGAGGGCCACGGCCGCATTGATGCCCTTGTGTGGTTCAGCTCCGGCGTGTGCCGCGCGACCGATCACCGTCACGGTGCCCAGCGCCACGCCCTTCCGACCACGCTTGACCGCACCTCCCGGCCCGCAGGGCTCGAGCACCAGCACGCGGCCGCAGTGGCTCGCCTCCTGTTCGATGTGGCGCCGGGAACGAGGGCTGCCGATCTCCTCGTCCGCCGTGACGAGCAGACGGACGGGAGGCAGGCGCCCAGCTCTGCGCAATCCGGCGAGGGCGTGAAGCGCCACGATCAGACCCGCCTTCATATCGAAGACACCAGGCCCATGCGCCCTTCCGTCGCTGACCGTGAAGGGAAGGTGGGCCAGCGTGCCGGGGGGCCAGACGGTGTCGAGATGGCCGAGCAGGAGCACGGGGGCGACCCCCGCCGGTCCTGCCTCATGCGACTCCCGGCGGCGCCCCTCCTCCCCTTGGACGACATCACCACCGGCCCAGGTGACCCGTCCGTCCGCTCCGACCTCGGGCTCCCCTCCGAGGCGGGCGGCAAGAAGCTCGGCAAGGCGCTGGCCGCACGCGTGGCAGCCGTCACGGTCTACCGAATACGACTCCGCCTCGACGAGCGTCTCGAGGTCGGAGAGCACCTCGGTCAGATCGTCGGGTAGATAGGTTGAGGCGACCGGCGTAGTCACGTTCCAGAATGTAGTGGTAGGTCGTGGAGGTCGCTCGGGCTTCCCACCTCCTCCCCGGCAAAGCCGTGGCGCTCACGCCGGCACGACACGCCGCGAAGCCTCGCCAGCGTCAGGCCGGAGAGGGTGAACTACCCCTCTGACTCGTGTCCAGGTCTTTCCCACCCGACGACCTTCGGTCGCCGTCCCGGCGCGGCGAGGCTCGAACTACGGCGATACGTCACGTGGCCCGGGGCGTGGAGCGTTTCAAGCCCAACTCGGCGACGAGTGCCGCGGTCGCAGCAACCAGCAGGGCCACCGCGATGAGCGCCTCGGCCAGCAGGCCCTGGGGCAAGATGCGCACGGGCTGCACCTGGTGCTCCAAAGTCGGGGCATCTGGTGGGGCCAGCGGCAGGTTCAAGCTTCGCGCAAGCGGTTCCGCAACGAGTACGAGCGCGGACGGTGCTGCCGACAGCGCCTCAGCGACCAGAGGCGCGAAGCTGGTGTCATTGGCGAGCAGCAGGGTGGCGGCATACACACGCAGACCCGAGGCGCTCCCGGGAGTGAGGGTGCTCATGTCGCTCAGCGCCGCGGCCATCGGCGTCCCGGCGAATGGTGCAGGAGCCGGCGCGGGTGCCGGCGGCGGGCTGGAGACCAGGGCAGGAGCGGGGCTTGCCGGCTGCCTCAGCATCCCGGTGGCCCCGGTAACCGTCTTCTGGGCCGTGTTGGAGATCGTGTTCGTCACAGGTTGGAGCGGGGTGCCGTTCCCGACCTGCTGGATCGTGCCCGTGGTTGTGCCCGCCCCCTTGTCCACGGTGTTCACGAGGCCGTCTGCGGGCGGAGCCGTCACTGCAGCCGTTTCCGAGGAGAGGTTCTCCGACCCAGCAGCTAGGACGGGCGGCAGGGCTACCGCCGTCGCGATGGTGAGGACAACGATGGTGCATAGCCTCAAGGCTTGCTGACGACCCGAGATGGTCATGGGAGTCCCCTGAACAAGACAGACTGTCGCGTGCTGGTCATCGGAGGGAGCATCTTGAGAGAATACGTTCGCTCGAATCCTGCTCACCAGGCCAGGAGGCCATAGTCGGCCCGTAATTCTTGACCGATATGCTGACGCTGAACCATGCGTCCGCCGCTGTGCAGCACGAGGAGCACCCGGCAACTCTCCCGAACTCGCGTCAGCGGCGGGGCGTCATCGACACCGAGGCCGAGCTATTCGAAGCGTGGCGCGCCGAAGCTCTCAGCACGGACCACAACGGCCACCGCCGCAGCGTCCTCATGATCGTCGCCACGAACGAGCAGGCGGCCACTCATGAGCGAAAGAGCCACATTGCCCTGATCGCCACCGGTGCCGTCGCTGACGGGCCCACCACCCCCAGCTGCGCGACAACGTCGCCTCCGTCGGCGACCACGTCGTCACCCGCCGCAACGACCGTCGGCTCAACGCGGCTCAGCTGCCCGCCAGTGCGTCTATCGCCTCTTGAAGGTGATGCCACGCAGCACGCGAAGCGCCTGAGGGCGCCACCTCCCTGGCCTGCTCAGCCTTGACGGGAGTTCCGAATTAGCTTGCGGCGACTGCGGAGGGTGGCCGTAGGCGGTGTGAAGGACGAAGAATCCGCCCGGCATTCACTCGTAGACATCGCCCGGCTACGGTTCGGACTTGTGATTGACGACCAGGTGCTCGACATCGCCGGGCGTACCGTCACGGTTACCAATCCGAGCAAGATCTTCTTCCCTGAGCGTGGGGAGACGAAGCTCGACCTGGTTCGGTACTATCCCACGGTCGCAGAGTCGTTCCTGCGCGCCGCTGGCGGGCGGCCCACTCTCATGCAGCGCTTTCCCAACGGCGCGCAGGGTAGCTCGTTCTTCCAGAAGCGCGTCCCCAAAGACGTGCCGGAGTGGCTGCAGACGACGATCGTCACCACGCCCAACGGGACGACCTCGCGCGCGCTGGTGTTGGCCGACATGGTGCACGTGGTCTGGGCGGTGAACCTGGCCTGCCTCGGCTTTCACCTCTGGCCCTATCTCCACGACCGCCCCGCCGTCGCCGACGAGCTGCGGCTCGACCTCGATCCCCAGCCCGTGGCGCAGCAGACAGCGGTAGATCGCCGACACGGAAGGCAACGCCTCGATCCCACGCTGTTCCAGCTCCCAACGCAACCGACGCGGCCCCCACTCCGGATACAGCCGACGCAACGTGCAGACCTTTGCCTCCACCTCCCCCGGCATCTGATGAGGGCAATCTCGGGGGCGGTGCGAGCGGTCCGCTAGCGCACCCAGCCCCCCGGCCTCCCAGCGGCGGATCCAGGCATGCACGGTTTGGCGTGACACGCCGTAGCGGGCGGCAACCTCGACCACCGTGCGGCCGTCCTTCACCACCTCCAGCACCGCCTGATAGCGCTGCTCGACCACGCTGAGCACCACCAGCCCCACCCCGACTCCTCCCGTCCGGTCGCACCGGAACGGAAGCAGCGGGTCGTGGTGTCAAGGCTCCACCGAAACCGGTGTCAACCATCAA
>JBHELG010000069.1:0-26271 GCA_046263195.1 Nitriliruptorales bacterium
AGGGAGGCCTGCACCTCGGGTGGGGGCGGACCGATCGTGCCGGGCTCTCGGCCACCGCGGTCGAGACGCAGCAGCGGCCGGCCCCCGGCTCGGACACGGACCTTCTCGGGGGTGGGCGCGTTGGTCGACAACGCGATGACCTTGACGCCCGAGTGGGCGAGCAGCTGAGCGAGCTCACGACCAGGATCATCGTGGGAGAGGGCGGTGACGAGGGTGACCTCACGTCCTTCGGCCGCGGCGAGGAGAGCGGCGAGGCCCGCCCCGCCGGGACGGGTGCGGGTGCGGGACTCGTCGACGACCGGAACAGGAGCGTCCGGGGCGAGCCGCTCGACCGTGCCCTCGACATCACGGTCGAGGAGCGAATCGCCTACGACGACGAGGCGCCCGCTCACCCGGGCCGTCCGTTGCCCTCGACAGGCCCAAGACCGCGACTCCGACCTCTTCCCTGATGAGTCCCACCTGAGTCCACGGCAGGTGGAGCAGTGACCCTACGCGGGCCGCTCGCGTCCGCGCTTGCCAGCGTCGCTGGCGGGGAGACGTCGAGAGTGACGTCGACGGCGGCGCACAACAGGTGGATGAGGACGAGGTGGGCTTCCTGGGTGGTAGCGGTGGCTGGGCTGTCGACCGCGAACGCCTCATCGCACAGTTCGGCGATGGGGTTCGGACGTGGCCCCGTCAGTCCCCACGTGCGCAACCCCAGCTGGCGGGCGGTCCGAACGGCTGCGACGACGTTTCTGCTGTGTCCGGAGGTGCTGAGAGCGACGAGCACATCGCCTTCACGGCCGTGAGCGACGACCTGGCGGGCGAAAGCGGCCTCGACGCCGTAGTCATTGGCGATGGCGGTCAGGCTCGAGGTGTCGGCGTGGAGCGAGATCGCGCTGAACGGGCGCCGATCGTCGCGGTAGCGGCCGACAAGCTCGGCCGTGAGATGCTGGGCCTGCGCCGCGCTTCCCCCGTTACCGACCGCGAGCAGCCGGCCGCCGTCCCTGAGCACGTTCGCGAGCTCGTGTCCCCACCGTTCCAGGACCGGCAGGTCGCTCAGGATGTGCCTCAGCGTGTCGATGAGCGCCCCGACGTGCGACGACCCATGCAAGAGCGGGCGCAAGGTCATCCCTGTACCTCCTCCGCGACTGCAGACTGGCGGGCCACAACCCGCGTGTAGACCTCGGAAGTAGCCGCGGTGATCCGGTCCCACCCGTAACGCGCTCGTACACGACTCGCGCCGGCCTCGCCCAGGGCCTGCCGGCGCGCTCTGTCATCGAGCAGAGCGTTCAGAGCGGCCGCGAGAGCGCCGGGATCGCGCGGGGGGACGTGAAGACCGGTCACCCCGTCGACCACAGTGTCGATCATGCCTCCGACGGCGGAGGCGATAACTGGCACGCCGCACGCCATCGCCTCGACGGCCACGATGCCGAAAGGCTCGTACCAGGGTGTCGCCACCACGACATCCGCGGAGCGCATGAGGCGCGGCACGGCCTCGCGGTCGAGCCTGCCGAGCAGGACGAGCCGCTCGGTAACTTCGAGGTCGTCGGCGATCCTGCGCAGCCGGCGGGCCTCGGGATCGAGGGGCAGCTCGTGGCGCGGTGGGCCACCAGCCACGACGAGTTCCGTTTTCGGCACGTGGACGAGCGCTCTGATGACGTCGTCGATGCCCTTGCGTTCGACGAGGCGGGTGACGACGACGAGACGACGCCACCCCTCACGCCGCGGCGCGGTCTCTCCCACCGGTGTGAAGAGGTCGAGATCGACCCCGCAGGGGACGACCGATACATGTTCGAGATCGCCGGCGAGCCGGCGCAGCTCGAACAGCTCATCGCTGCACGTGGCGATGATGTGATCGACGTTGTGGGCCAAAGACTCCTCGACTCCCAGCCGCTCCGGTGGGCTCGTGTCCTTCCTGCCCTGGTGGCGTCGCTTGACGACGCCCAGCGCGTGGAAGGTGTGCACGACCGGCACGCCGCTCGCCCATCCCGCCTTCAAGGCCGCGTAGCCGGACATCCAGAAATGGGAGTGGACGAGGTGGGGGGGACGTCGACGCCAGGCTCGGCTCAGAACGTCGGCGAAGTCGTCCATGTAGCCGAAGAGGTCATCCTTCGAGACGTAGCGAGGGGGACCGGCGTCAACGTGCTCGACGGTGATGTTGGGTGCGAGCCTCACCCGGCGGGGCGCCGCAGGGTCGTCGCGGCGCGTGTAGACGACGACTTCGACGCCCCTGGCGCCCAGTCCGCGGGCGAGGGCCGCTACATGCACGTTCTGCCCGCCAGCATCAACACCGCCGAGCATGGCGAGAGGACTCGCGTGATCGGAGACCATGGCGACTCTCACGATTCGTCCCCTCCCATGTTCGGCTCGAGTCGTCGGCCGGGGATGGCTTCAGGTGCCGGCCCGGCTGCCGTCATCCTCACACCGCCGCCTCCGGTCGCCATCGAGCTCCCTGAGGCCGGGTTTCAGACGCGGTACGCCCTGGGGGCACGACCAATGGCGGTAGCGCCAGATCGCGGTCGGCGAGCACCGAGCGGATCGCATCTATCACGTCGCTCACCGTCACCCCGCCGAGGCAAGGATGACCCGGCACCGGGCAGGTCGTCGCCCGGCAGCCAGCACAGGCGATGTCCTGTTCGCCGAGCAGGATGTGGCGGACGCCCCATGGCCGCCAACGGCTACTCGGCACGGTCGGGGCGAACAGTTCGACCACCGGCGTTCCGACCGCCGCCGCGAAATGAGCCGGCCCCGTGTTGCCGGTCACGACCAGGTCGGCGTCGGCGAGGACCTCGACGAGGGTGGCGAGATCCGTGTGGCCCCCCAGATCGACGACACCCGGACGTGGTCCTCCCGACACCTGTGCCGTGAGCGCGACCTCGTGCGAGTCTCCGGTTACGACGACCCGCCAGCCCGATGCGAGCAGCGCCTCGACGAGCGAGGCGTGGCGCTCCGGCTCCCAGGCGCGGGCAGGGACGGACGCGCCGGGGTGGACCACGACGTAGCCGGGAGGGCCGGCGGGATGTGGGCGCCCTGCAGCTGGGCGCTTCACGTGTAGGCGGCCGTCGTCACCTGCTGGGAGTCGGAAGCCGAGCGTCGCAACGAGGGACAGATGGCGCTCGACCTCGTGGACGTCGTCGCGTATGCGGTGGCGGACGTCGAGAAGCGATCCAGGATAGTCCTCGCTCACCGCTGCGATCGTTTCTATGCCGGCGAAGCGCAAGAGCAGCGCGAGCGGCAGCGCGCTCTGATGGAAGGAGGTGAAGATGACCGCCTGGTCGACCTCGAGGCCGGCGACGTGATCGACCAGGGCAAGTTCGAGGTGACGTCGCACGGGTTTCGGATCCGGATCGATCCACGCCGCATGATGGGTGAGCACGTCATCGACGCCTGGCAGCAGTTGAGCGGCGCGCCGCCCGCGGGGACCGCACAGGAAGGTGACGCGGCGGGCACCTGCCGCGACGGCTCGGACCGCCGGGCCTGTGAGCAGGACGTCGCCGGAGTTGTCGAGCCGGGCGAGCAGCACGTGCGGTGGTGCGGCTTCCCCGCCTCGCCGATCGGGACCCGGACGCCGGCTCACGCCGCCGCCCCGTGGAGCAGCAGATCCACCGCACCGCTCAGGTCGCGCGCCACCTCCGGAGCAGCGAGAACCTCTTCCGGTCGAGTCGTTGCCGTCGGGACGAGGATGCCGCGTGCTCCCGCCGCCTGGGCTGCGGCCACATCCGAGCCGATGTCACCGATCACAGCGCAGCGGCCAGGCTCGATCCCGAGATCAGCGGCCGCCTTCAAGACGAGACCCGGGGCGGGCTTGCGGCAGTCGCAACCGTCCTCCGGGCCGTGAGGACAGACGTAGAAGCCGTCGAAGGGACCGAGCAGAGCCTCGACGCTCGCGTTGACCGCCGCTACCTGCGCGGAAGAGAGCAGGCCACGAGCCATGCCACTCTGGTTCGTCACAACGGCGAGCCTGACTCGAGCGGCTCGCAGTCGCTCGAGCGCCTCGTGGGCGCCGGGCAGGGCGCGGACCAGTGCAGGATCGCCGTTGTAGGGCACGTCGGCGATGAGCGTGCCATCCCGGTCGAGGAGGACGGCTTGGGGCGACGGTCGCCAGAGCATGGGGTCGGGCCCAGCGGCAGTCGACGCCGAGGGGTCGTGGCAGACGGCGTTCACGACAGCCCCTTCACCTGATTACCTGCGCCCCCGGTTCTTCGAGGGATGTCGCCGACGGTCCTACCCCCGTCACACGCCCCCGAGCCTCGCCTGCTGCGGTCGGACCTCCCACGCGGGCGTGTATCCAAGCACTTGCCGGTCTGAACTCGCTGCACGTCGACGATCCCACTGGGATACGACATGGAGAGAAATCCAAATGGCAGCCCCGCCCATGGGCATCCTCGCGGGAGCAGGATGCAGGTCGTCCAGTTTTTTGGCGTCGTCCAGTGCCCTTGGATGCTCACCGGATCCAGTACGCCTGGCAATCCTTGCCTGGCAACCCGTGCGCCAGGGGTGACCGCATGAAGGTCATTACCCGTCGGGGTTTCAATCAAGCGCATGGCCTCGCCCCTCGGGGCTGTCCTGAATCCTGGTCCGAACAGAGTATGGAAGGGCAAGTTAGCCACAGAATATGGAAAGATAAGGAAAAAGTGCAAGTGCTCCTCGGCCCACCCAATCGAGAGCACAAATGGGTGAAGCTCCCCGCTCAGCGCCCAAGCCGTGAGGGTGCTGGCCGAGTGGTGTTAGGGGCGATGAAGTCCGCCATGTGCCCTGCTATCGGACGATCCCCACGCCGGCGGAGGTCGTCCCACCGGCGTGGGGATCGCGCAACCGTAACGGGCCACTTCGCCTGCGCAGAGGAACTCGAGAGGCGAAGCGACGAGAGGGCGGCACCGCTGCTTGCGTGCCCAGAGTGACTGGCCATGGCACGCGTGCTCGCGGGCGAGGTCATCGCGCCGCGAGGTGGGAGCACGAGCAAACTCACCTGCTCACGTCGCGATTTCCGCTTCCTTTTCACAAGGGTCGAGACGAGATTCGGGGACGGGGCGTCGAAGGTTGCATCGGTTTGCACCGTGCGCTGAGGCGGCCGCTTCGCCGCTTCGTTAGCGCGATGGCCATGTCAGGTGCGGGCCTCGCAACCCGCCAGCTCCGGATCTTCGCCACTCCATCCGGCTTGCGGGCGGGAGGATGGAGCTCCTTTCCCGGAGTGGGCCCTAAATCACGACGGGCACGTATGGTTCCCGACCCGAAGAAGACGGCCCCGCTCCCAACGATTGCTGTGTGCGCGGCCTCAGTGGGCTCCGTCTGCGAGGAATATGGCCGACTGGACCTGCCGCCGGTTGGAACGGTTGTGTCTGCAGAGGACCTCCGGTGACCCCAAATGCCCGAGGGTTCCTCACGCAGCGCCAGTGCATGCGATGGCAATGTCTGCCACGCTCAGGAGCGGACGGATCGCGGCTGGCTGCGGTATCGCGACCACGCGCACCAGCGGCGGACTCGTGCTTGAGGCCAGCACGGACCCCCCGGAGCACGGCTGTGTACGGCCGCGCGGCCGCTGTTGTGGCTGACAGCGGAGGCTCTTCTCGCCATCCGGTTGATCCGACTGACCCGAACAATCCCGCGTTCGGAATAGGGCGTCACTCGGAGGTGGTTGGAACGAAAGGGGTGAGCACAGATAGACATGAGCAGACTCAGGACAGGTCTCTTTGGCGGGAGATGATGGGCGATGTTGATCCTGCCTTGACCACAACCGTGCTCGTCTGATCAAACGTAGAAGCTGGCTGGTGTCTGGTACTCGGCAGTGTTGGGAGGGAGCTCGGAATGCAAACGAGGGCGACCCTGAACGGGGCGTCTGCCATTGAGACGGGCCTTCGCCCTGCCAGCCGAGCAAGGATCGGATGCGGGCTCGTGTCCCCCCACGTTCGGACGAAGCTGTGACGGGGGGATCCCGAGGGTTTTCGCATACTGGAACAGAGGCCGGACTGGGAGGATGACATGCCGAAGAGCAAAGAGGATCTGCCCGACACCTTGCAGCGTTCGCCAGAGGAAGCTCAGGAGACCTTCATCAAGGCCCACGAGAGCGCAGTGGAGACGTACGGGGAGGGGGAGCGTGCCCACCGCGTCGCCTGGTCCGCGGTGAAGCACAAGTACGAGAAGGTCGGAGATCATTGGGAGCCGAAGGACGAATGGGGGCCTTCCGATGAGCGGGCTGCCAGCGGTGGGCCCGATCCGGATGGCGCGACCTACGGCGGGGTCGATGTGAAGGGCTCCACGAAAGAGGAGCTTTACGAGCGGGCACAGGAGTTGGACATCGAGGGCCGCTCGAAGATGAGCAAGGAGGAGTTGGCTCAGGCCATCGCGGAGGAGCAGGACTGAGTCACACGGGGAGGAGGCGCAGCGGGCTCATTGCTCTGCTCCTGGTACTGGCCGGCTGCTCGGTTGCTCCAGGACCCACGAGCCCCCACGCGAATACCTCCGACTCGCGCGCTCCCACCTGGGGCGAGTCCCACTCCGAGTCGGCTGCTGGCGCGCCCGAGGCCACCACGCAGCCGTCCGCTCCAGCGCACCGTGGCCGCTTCGATGCGCAAGGAGCCTTGTCCTTCGCCCGTCGACTCGCCAACGAGGTCGGACCCCGTCCGGCCGGCTCCACGCGCGACGAACTGGCCCGCGCGCTCGTTGCGGCCGAGTTTCGCGCCGCCGGCTGGACCGTCGACGAAGAGCCGTTCCCACTCCCGCAAGGGGGGGCGAGCGCGAACGTCGTCGCCTGGCGGGGAGAGGATGACCGCGCACGCATCCGGCCGGGGCGCTACGTCGTCATCGGCGCCCACCTCGACACGGTGGAGGGATCACCTGGCGCGAACGACAATGCGAGCGGCGTCGGCGTTCTCGTCGCCCTGGCGCGTGAGCTTGCAGACGAGACACTCGAGGTTCCGGTCGTCCTCGTCGCCTTCGGCGCCGAGGAGTACCAGCCGTCCCAGCCACCTCGCCACCACGTGGGCTCGGAGCAGTTCGCCGCCCGCCATGCGGGCGACGTCATCGCGGCGCTGTCCGTGGACATGGTCGCCAACGGAGAGGTCACCTGCATCTGTTGGCTACGCGGGAGCCCCGACACCCTGGCCGCCCGCCTCCATACGCTGGCGCCGCAGGCTGGCTTTGCGGTTCGCAGCGAGGGCGATTTCAGCGACCACGGGCCCTTTGCTGCTCGTCTCTTGCCGGCTGCCGTTCTGTGGACTGGTAAGGATGGCGTCTACCACACGCCACGGGATACCGTCGATCTCCTCGAGGTGGAGGACCTGCGCCGAGCCGGAGATCTCACCCTTGCCTTCCTCAGGAGCCTCGCCGCTGCTGACAGCGGCGGTTTACGTCGCAGCGTGCAGCGCTGACTCGTCGCTGGACCGCGAAGCACGCTCGAGATGCCCCTCTCGCCCCGTGCCACTGCCCCACCCCCCCTCTCTCCGGCTGCCGACACGCGCGGCGGTGAGGGCCATGAGCGAGATCCACAGGGCGACGGAGCCCCCCCAGCCTGCATAGGCCGCAGCCGCCGGCAAGGGGGGGCCAGGTCGGGCTTCCCGAAGCAGCAGATCGGTGTTGCGCACGAAGACGGCTTCCCTCTGCGGCAGGGCTGGAATGGCTGCCGCCCCGATCTGCGGGTCGGCGGGCAGGTGGACGGGGGCTGCCATGACCTCGTCGCCCCGGTTCAAGACAACCACCGACTTCCAGCGTCCCCCAACGGGCACGGGCTCGGACGAGACGTATCTGCCGGGCCCCAGCGGGTTCAGGGCAGAAGTGACGCGGCCACCCCCCTGCCAGGAGGAGACCGCAAACGCGCTCGCGGTGTCGGCGGCATCGGGCGGGTCGAGCCGAACCTCGACCCGCGCCAGACCCGCGGTGTGGTCGAGGAGGATCAGCGCCCTCACGTCGCCGACGTTTCGAGGCAGGGGATAGACGAGAACGCCGAGCAGGGCGACTCCCGCCAGCGCCAGTCCCGTTACCGGAACGCCCTCCTCGCCGGGAGCCGCCGAAGGCGGCGGGAGGGCGGGCAAGCCCGAGAATGCGCGGCCGAGCCCGGCTCCCAGGACCGCCCCGGCAAGGGCCGCGGTAGGCCCCAGGACGGCGATCTTCGGCAGCAGCACGGGAGAGGATGGGCCGTAGCCGGCAAGGTTCACCCAGATGAGCTCGGTGACAAGTCCCACGGTGCCGACGAGGGCACCGGCGGTCAGGGCGAAGCGCAGGCGCCGCTTCGTTCCCACCAGCACTGCGGCAACCTCAACCGCGATCGCGCTTCCAAGGTACAGGGGGAAGCGAGGGAAGGTGAGGTGGAGGGCGCCGGCGACCATGTATCCCACGGCCGCCCGGACCAGCAGGTAGAAGGCGGCGGCTTTGACCGCACCCCAGCGACCCAGAGCGATTCGCGCGAAGACCAGGGTGAATCCGGCGGCGGCCGCCATGAGGATCGGGAGGTAGAGCACCTGGAACTGTGGCACGCCGAAGTCGAACTCCCCCTGGAATGTCGTCATGCCGACCAGGGCGGCACCAGCCGCGATGACCACGACCGCCCGACCCAAGAGGGTGGGGCGGGCTGACGGCAACGCTTCCGCCACCATGAGCATGAGAGCCAGAGTGGCGAGACCACCGCCGCCGACCAGTTGCAGGTGAGAGGGGCTCCACAGTGTGACGTCGAGTCCGTACGCGTCGTGCCAGAGGTCGTCGAGCGGGAAGGCGACTGCTGCCCCGGCTCCCATGGCCGCGAGCGTGAGCGCCGACCAGGGCACGCGGAGGCGGAGGAAGGAGAAGCCGACTCTGGCACGATCGATCGTCGCGAAAATGACGCTGATCCCAGCTGCGTAGACGAGGCCTGCGAGCCCCACGAGGATCATCGTGTGGGAGGGCGTGAACAGCTGGTCATCCCGGCCGAAGTCGATGTGCCAGGCGACGTCCCAGTAGAAGCCGCTGACGGCGATGAGCAGCATGACGAGACCGGACAGCACGCCGGCCATCGACCATCCCGGGAAACCAGTCAGGCGCTCGAGTCCGTCCGAGACCTGCCGGAAGAAGAAGCTGACGGGATTGCCGGTGAACTCGGTGCGCCCCGCACCGAGGAGCCCCAGCACACAAACCGCGTAGACCCATAGCGGCAGGGCGAGATACAGCCAGTCGTATCCCCAGCCGACGACCAGGTCACGCCCCATGCCGCACTCCTTTGCCCGAGGGGTGGCTCATCGCCCTCCACGACCGGCAGGGAATGTGGCCGCTGACAGAGGTGAGATGGGCGGCTGCTCGCGTGAGCGGCCGAGTTCCGGCACCCTGCCCTACTATTGAATATTGTTCAACCACCTTACGCGTTATTGACCTGATAGTCAATAGGAGGGCTAGAGTACGCACATGCAGGAAGAGAGGGCGAGGAGTCGGTTCGCGATCGACGAGCGTCGAGGCCAGCTCGTCAGGGTCGGGCTTCAGGAATTCAGCCGAAGGCCATACGACGCGGTGTCCATCGACGAGATAGCTGCGGCGGCGGGCGTCTCGAAAGGACTTCTCTACCACTATTTTTCCAGCAAGCGTGACTTCTACGTGGCCGTCATCGAAGCGGCTGCGAGGGAGCTGCGCGAGGTGACCGAGCCCGAGCCTGAGCTCGGTGAGATAGAACGGCTACGGGCCAGCCTCGACGCGTACCTGGCCTATGTCGAGCAGCACGCAGAGGCCTATGTCGCTCTCATGCGGGGCGGTATCGGCTCCGACGATGAAATCCGCAGGATCGTCGACGAGACGAGGGATGTCGTCATGGGACGCGTCTTCTCCCATCTCTCCGACAACCCGACCCGCCCTCCCGCCGCCTTCGGCGGCGGCCCCGGCGAACCCAGCCCCCTCGTGCGGCTGACGGTTCGAGGGTGGATCGGATATGTGGAGTCCGCCAGCCTCGACTGGCTCGACCGACGGGACGTTTCACGCGAGGAGCTGCGGGACCTGCTCGTCACGTCACTGGTCATACTCATGGGGGTGGCGAAGGACCTCGCCTCCCGCGCGGGACCGGTCGAGGGGACCGCTCAGGCGACGTAGCGTCGTGTCTTCGGCACGATGAGTCGATTCTGCTGGAC
Organism: Nitriliruptorales bacterium; assembly: GCA_046263195.1. GTDB lineage: Bacteria > Actinomycetota > Nitriliruptoria > Nitriliruptorales > JAHWKO01 > JBHELG01. The sequence goes on from JBHELG010000069.1 coordinate 10,059, forward strand.
GTCAGCGGCTAACGCGTGCGAGAGTCCGGCCAGGAGGCGCGGGGGTACCTCCTCCATCACATCTCGTCAGGGCGGCGGGACGCCGGAGGCAAGGTCGGCGACGATGGCTGCCGCAGGCTCTCGTCGGTGCACCGAACCGACACCTTGACCGGCATACAGCGCCATGGCCTCGACGTGGCCGGTGGCATCAGCCGGCGGGTTGTCAGCGGCGAACCGCAACACCGGTACCCGGCGAGTCCCCAGGGTCATCTCGCCGACAACCTCGTCCTGCAAGGCCTCCGCCGCCTGAAGGGCGCTGCGCAGTACCCGGTGGGGAGTGCGGGGCGCTGGTGGCGCGGAGAAGGCCTCCGTGAGCACGGCGTCCTCTCCTCTGGCGGCCAGGAGCGCCTCCAGGTAGCTGGGATGCGTCGCAGCCTCCTCTGCGGCCAGGAAGCGCGTGCCCACCCGTGCGGCGGCTGCCCCGGCCGCGAGGACCGCCGCCACGCCTCTCGGAGTCGCGATCCCGCCCGCTGCGATGACGGGCACCTCAACCGCGTCGAGCACCTCGTCAAGCAGCGGGAGCAGGCCGATCCCGCCCTTTGCGCGCCCACCGGCTTCGATCCCACGCGCGACGACCAGGTCACAGCCGGCCGCCTCCGCCGCCCGCGCCTCCTCTGCTGAGACCACCTGCCAGCTGACGAGGGCGCCGCCTGCTGCCGCCCGCTCGACGAGGCCCGAGGTCGGCCAGCCGAGGTAGAGCTCGACGACAGGGGCGTGCTCGGCCGCCGTCTCGAGGGCTCCTTCCTCGAGCAGGGGCTCGATGAGGTTGACTCCGAAGGCACGTGTGCGGGACGCGATGAGCTGCAGGCGATCGGCGAGGTCCGCTGCAGGCATTCGCACCCCGGCCAGCATCCCGTGCCCACCGGCCTCCGCCACGGCGATCGGCAGCTCAGGGAATGCGGCAGCGAACCCGATCGGTGCCTGCTGAATGGGCAGCTCGCAGCCGACGAGACGCGTGAAAGCTGGTGGCATGTCGCCCGCCTCTGCCCGTCCGGACCGGTGCAGTGGTCAGCTGAAGGGTGAAGACGGGACCTCCGTCGTTCGAGCTCCGGGCCTGCCGGCGACTGAGGCCGAGCCGTGCTCCCAGTCGGGTCTGAGCGGCATGGCCGCGTCACCGCCCTCGGTTCTGGTTGCGAGCATCTGGTGCAGCTCGAGGCCGTCCTGTTCGAAACTCACCCGCGAACCGGCCAGGTAGAGCCGCCAAACCCGTGCCCTGGACGCGCCGACCTCTCCCACCGCCTCGGACCAGTGCGCTTCGAGGTTCCGTTCCCACGCCGCCAGTGTCCGGGCATAGTGCTCGCGGAGGTTCTCCTCGTGGCGCAGCTCGAAGCCGGCGTCGTGCATGACCGAGATGATGCGACCGGGACTGACCAGCTCACCGTCCGGGAAGACGTAGCGGTCGATGAAGCCGTTGCGTAGCAGCAGCGGGTAGTGATTGCTGGGGCGGGTGATGCAGTGGTTGAGCAGCCTTCCGCGGGGGCGCAACCTGCTGTGGAGGAAGGCGAAGTAGGCCGGCAGTTGGGACTTGCCCACGTGCTCGGTGAGGCCGATCGACGAGATCGCGTCGAACTGGCCCTCGGGGACGTCGCGGTAGTCGAGCGGCCGCACCTCGGCTCGGTCGGAGAGTCCGGCGTCAGCGATGGCCCGCTGCCCCCATTCGGCCTGCTGACGCGAGAGGGTCACTCCGAGCGCCTCAACTCCGTAATGCCTCGCTGCGTGCAGCACCATGCTGCCCCAGCCACAGCCCACGTCGAGCAGGCGCATGCCTGGACGCAGCCCCAGCTTGCGGCAGACAAGGTCGAGCTTGGCGAATTGCGCCTCTTCCAAGCTCGCGTTCGCATGAGGATAGAGCGCGCAGGTGTAGACCATGGATGGGCCGAGGATCCACTCATAGAAGCGATTCGACACGTCATAGTGATGGGAGACGGCGGCGGCGTCGCGCCTCTTCGAGTGTCGGCGACCCCGCAGTCGCACCTCCTCGGGCGGTGGGGAGACCGGACGCAGAGCTCGCAGCCCGACGGAGCGCAGCGCCCTCGCTCGTGCTCGGCGCGGCACGTTGCCGTCGTTGATGCGCCATAGCCGACGCAGGGCCTCGTGGAGATCGCCTTGGACCTCCAGTTCGCCTGAGATGTACGCCCGGGCGAGCCCGAGGTCGTTGCGGGCCTGAACGAGGAAGTTGACCGCCCGCGGCGAGCGGATCTCCACCCGGACCGGGGAATCCGGGGGCCCGGAGCTGCTCCCGTCGTAGGCGCGAAAGTCGATGCCCGTGCGCCGACCGGTCACCTCGTCGAAAACCTCTGCGAGCCGCATGCTCCTCCTCCGCTATCTACGCCCGACGCACTTCTCGTACAGGTCGAGCAGCCGGTGTTCGTGGTCGTACGCCTGTTTCAGGGCGTTGTAGACGTCTCCGTTGTAGAGCCGCCAGAATTCGTCGGGGCCGTAGTACGAGGTGGAATACAGGGATTTGCGCCCGCCGAGCTCCTCGACGACCTGTTCGACACGGCGGTTGTGCGTCCCATCCGGCTGCCCGGCAGCGAGCGGCACGGTCGACCAGAAGCCGAAGTTCACCCAGGTCGAGGCCGGGTCCAACGCGTAGAGGTCCCAGCGTGCGCGTGGGTCGCGCTGCTGCAGGGGACAGACCCAGAACGGAGAGATGGGGATCTCGCTCACGAGGAAGTCGAAGAAGTCGGGCGCTCGCTCTATCGCCACTTCGATGTCCTGCACGACGTACTCTTCGGGCGGACGCCCGCGCATGCGGTCGAGTCGACGCATGAGGCCATAACGCTTCTCGATGTCGACCAGCTTCCAGTAGTTGTCGGATCGAAGCCAGCGCTTCGGGACGAACCGTCGGACGCTGGGGTTTTGGACCCCGAAGGCGCGGGAGCACCAGAACCAATCGGTGTCCCACCGCCACAGGTAGTCGCGTACCGTCAGGTAGTCGTCGCGGCGGCGCTGCAGCGAGCGGTAGTAGACGTCCATCCCTGTGTAGTCACTGACAGCGGGTGCCTCGTCCACGAACGTCGCGAGTGTGAGGTACAGCTCGTCGCGGCCGAACACGGTGCCGTCGACGAAGTGAACCGGGTCGCCCTCGAACACCCGCTCCGCACAGACTTCGGCCATCGTCGCGAAGTAGTCGATCCGGTCGGCGAAGGGTACGTGGCGCAAACGAACGAACGGGCGCACGGGCTCCAACTCGATGACGAGCCTCAAGACGTAACCGAGCGTGCCGTAGGAGTTGGGGAAGCCGTAGAAGAGGGCGCGGTGTTCGTTGTCGGGGCGGGCGACGACGAGGCGACCCTCGCCGGTCAGGATTTCCATCTCCCGCACGGATTCGTGCACGAGCCCGTTACGAAACGACGACGACTCGATGCCGAGGCCACTCACCGCGCCCCCGATCGTGATGGTCTTCAGCTGCGGCACGACGAGCGGCATGAGGCCGAGGGGCAACGTCGCAGCGACGAGGTGCTCGTATGTGGTCATGCCCTGCACGTCCGCGGTTCTCCTGACCGGGTCGACCGAGAGCACCCCGTCGAAGCCGTGCGCGTCGAGACGAGCAGCGGAGTGCCGTCGCCGTGGGCGAAACAGGTTGGAGGTCGGCTTCGCAAGCCGCACCGGCGCACCCGCCGGGAGCGAGGTGTAGTGCTCGACCAGCCGCGCCCTACGCGCCTCGTACTCACCCCGAGCATCGCTTGTCACGAGGCGAACCCTATCCTGGCCACATGCTCCAACCTCGTTCGTCGCTGCATCTCGCCGTGCCACTACTGCTCCTCGGGCTCGTCGCAGGGGGCTGCACGGCGACAACCTTGCTCGACAGTAGAAACCCGCTGCGTGAGGAGACTGCCACGACAACCACCTCCCCCTCGCAACCGACGCCCCTGGCAGCTCGATCCGGCCAGCCCCCCCATGATCACACACAGGCCGGAGGGGACACTCCCATCACCTCGGACGCCGTATCAGCTGGTGGCACGTCGAGTGTCCGACGCCCGTCATGGCTGGGCACCCGGGTACTGCCACGACGCCCCGACGGCTTCGGCGAGGTCCGGCCCACCCCGCCCGAGCTGCAAGATCGACGGTTCGCCTCACTCGATCTGCTCCCGCCCCCCCATGACCACCGGTTCGACGTCAGAGTTCAAACTGTCCCAGGCGAGGTCGCCCGTCGCTCCACCTGGCATCCGCAGTGCCCCGTAGCGCTCGAGGATCTGCGCTACGTGATGTTGACGTACTGGGGCTTCGACGAGCGTCCCCACACCGGGGAGCTGCTCGTCCACGCGGCGGCAGCCGAGGACCTCATCCGCGTTTTCCGACGCCTCTACGCGGCCAGGTTCCCCATCGAGGAGATGCGGGTCGTCTCCTCGGAGGAGCTGCGCGCTGCACCCACCGGTGACGGGAACAACACGACGTCGTTCGCGTGCCGCCCCACCACCGGCGGGACGACCTGGTCGGAGCACGCCTACGGCTTGGCCGTCGACATCAACCCGTTCCACAACCCCTATCTGAAGGGGGATCTCGTACTTCCCGAACTCGCGACGGCGTACACGAAGCGAAGCTGGCGGCGGGCCGGGATGATCGCCGCAGGGGACGAGGTGACGGAAAGCTTCGCGACGATCGGGTGGGGTTGGGGCGGCGCTTGGCGCAGCGCGAAGGACTGGATGCACTTTTCGCGTAGTGGCCTGTGAGCCCCGCAGTCGACCCAGAACCCCATCACCTGTATATCCTTCCGAGGTCCGGTGAGCTCATGAGCTGATGGGATCGCGTGAGACGCGCGGGGAGGCGGAACGACGCGCCCGCAACGACCGCCCAGTCGACCCGTGGCCGTAGGGTTGCCCCGAAGCTGAAACCGCGCGCGTTGCTGTCCGGAGGCGCGCTCACCCTCGTCGTCTACCTCGTCACCCTGCCAGGCCTGGCCTATGTGCCGATCAGCGGCCTGGACCCCTCCTATCGGGCCGCCGTGCACATGGCGCTCGACCGGGGGGTGCGGTTCGGTGGGGAGATCGTCCACAACTTCGGGCCGCTGGGCTTTCTGGGCGCACCGACTGCCTACGACCCGACCACCTATCCCATCGCAGCGGTCGTCGCGCTCGCGTTGCAACTCGTCCTGGTCGCCACGATGGTCGCCCTCCTGCTCCGGGCGTTCGGTACGAGCACGGGAGGGTGGCTGCTGACCGCAGTGAGCGCATACGTGGTCGCCCGCATCGCCAGTCGCCTGCTGCACCTGCTCGCCACGCCCGAGCTGCTCACACTGCTGCTCGTCCTCGCCTGCCTCGGGCTCCTCCTCCATGCCCGCGCCAGACCGAGGCTCGCCGCGCTGACAGGGCTCGCTGCCCTCGGCATGATCGCCACGCTCGCCAAGTTCAACGCCAGCGTCGTCACACTCCCCGCGGTAGCCATCACGGCCGTCGCTCTGCCCACGGAAGGGCCGTGGGTGAAGGCGGTTCTCCGGCGGCTCGCCGCCGCCACCACCGGCGCCGCGGTCGCGCTCATCGCCGTGTGGATCGCGACCGGACAACGGTTCGAGGAGACCATCCCGTTCCTGCGCTACTCGCTGGAGATCAGCGCGGGCCACGTCGAGGCGATGGCCGCCGAGGATCTGACGCGACGTTGGGAGTATCTGGCAGCCCTGCTGGTCCTCGCACTGGTCGGTGTGTCGGTGCTGTGGGCGACACGCCGCGTGCCCTGGCGTGCCCGTCTCGGATTGTTCCTCGTACTCGGGGTGTACGTGGCCGCTCTGTCGCGGCACGGCTTCGTGCGTCACGACGGGGGCCATTCTCCTTTGTTCTTCGTTCCGATCATGATGGTTGCGCTCGTCTGGCTGCCTTTGGGCAAACGGGCGCTCAATCTCGCGGCGGCTGGTGTCGCGGCCGCCGTAGCCATGGCGGTGGTCGCCGGCACGGTGCCGCTGCGCCCGACGCTGGCGGGTGCGGGCGAAGCAGGGCAGGCGCTCGCCACGGTCCCACCGCACCGTCAAGCCCAGCTCGTTGCGGACGCACGTGAGCGGATGCGCCGGGAGTACGGGCTGTCGGGTGAGACCATCGCGTTGCTCCATGGACGAACCGTGCATGTCGAGCCGTGGGAAACCGCCCTGCTCTGGGCGTATCCGGAGTTCCGTTGGCGGCCCGTGCCCGTGTTCCAGTCTTTCGTCGCCTACACGTCCGAACTCGACGCACGCAACGCAGTCGCGCTCCTCTCCCCGGACGCGCCGGAGTTCGTCCTGCAGGAGGCCACCTACATCGACGGACGCAACCCGCTGTTCGATCCGCCAGGTCACAAGCTCGCGCTCGTATGCCACTACGAGCAGGTCCGCGACGATGGCCGTTTCCAGCTGCTGCAGCGCGTGGGGGACCGCTGCGGCCAGCCGGAACCGGCGGGGCGTGAGCGGCTGTCGTACGGCGGGTACAGCGACACGCCGCAGGTTGCTTCCGATGAGTTGCTCGTTGCCCGCTTCTACCGTGTCGACCCGCAGCCCTGGGACCGTCTGCGGGGCATCGTGCTCAAGCCGCGAACACTGACCTTCCGCGGGGATGACCCGCATCAGTCGTGGCGGTTCGTCCGGGGGCATGCCAGCAGTCCCCACCTGGTCGATCCTCCGGACTGTCTGCGCTGGCATCCGCGGTTCCTTCCTGGGCAGCCCTTCGACCACATCACCCTGCATCCGACGGGAAACCCCACGCCGGGCTTCGAAGGGGGGTACAGCGTCTCCTACGAGCGCCTCTCCTTCTCCTGCCCGGCCCCGGCTGACTCGCCCCGCTGACGGGCTGCACTTGGTCCGCCTATGGCCTCCCGTCCGGCACACTGCCCATTTCGTCGCTGCAGGCTACATTTCACGACATTGGCAACAGCAGTTGAGCCGGACCGCCGGCGAGGCTGGGAATCAGGTGACTGCGGTGCTCGTCCTGGCGTCGCGATTATGAGGCGGGACCGCCGGTGAGGAGGCGACATCATGGCCGACGCCAGAGCGGGGGATACCCGGTCCTCCATCGCTGGCCATTACGAGACGAACCTCGAACTCACCTCTCCGAAGAACGTGGGGCACCTCACTTCGGCTTTCGGCGCTACGAGGCTGCTCGTCGTCGGGGATGTCATGCTCGACCGCTACCTTTGGGGATCCTCGCAGCGCCTTTGCCGCGAGGGCCCCGTCCCAATCGTGCAAGTCGACCGTGTCGATGATCGTCCCGGCGGGGCAGGCAACGTGGCCGCGAATGCGAGCGCTCTGGGTGCCCGAACCCGTCTTCTCACCGTCGTCAGCGACGAAGCGGAGGCCGATGCGATACGGCTCGCGCTCAGCGCCGCCAGGGTCGAAGGGGATCTCATCGTGGCGCCCGGACGTCCCACTCCCGTCAAGCATCGGGTCGTGGCTGAGGCTCAACTCCTGTCACGCTTCGATATCGGACGAGCGCAACCGCTGGATGACCACCTCGAGCTGGAACTTGCGGCGCGCTTGGAGCGGCTGTTCGACGAGGCTGACGCGGTCATCATCTCCGACTACGGCTACGGCGTGTGTGGCGCCCACCTGCGAGCCACGATCGCAGAGCATCAGGGAGCAGATCCGAAGACCGTGCTCGTCGATGCCCGCTCGCCGGGTCTCTACCGGGAGGTGGGGGTCACGGTCGCAAAGCCGAACTATTCCGAGGCGCTGCAGCTGCTCGGCCTGCCTCCGGCGAACGGACCCGCGAGGGCGGCGCAGATCGAGGAGCAGTCCGACCAGCTGCTGGAACTGACGGGTGCCCAGCTCGTCGTCGTAACGCTCGACGCCGACGGTGCGGTCGTCCTCGAGCACGGACAGGCCCCACAGCGGGTCGCAGCCCGACCCGCCGCCCGCGGCAACGGCCTTCATGCCGGCGGGCAGTCAGGCCCAGCCGGACCAGCTCGCGAAGCGAGCGGGAGGGGGGCACCCATGCTGTCGACCGGCGCGGGCGACACCTTCGGGGTGGCGTTCACCCTCGCGGTCGCAGCGGGCGCCGACACGGTCGCTGCGGCTGAGATCGCCTCGGCGGCGGCAGCCGTGGTGGTGGGCAAAGTCGGGACCGCAGTGTGCTCCCGCGAGGACCTCCAGCTCCAGTTGGAGGGGGAGAAGAAGATCGAGAGCCTGGAAAGCATCGCCACGAAGGCCGAGTCCTACCGTCGGCGAGGCCTGCGGATCGTGCTGACGAACGGCTGCTTCGACATCCTCCACCGCGGCCACGTCGCCTATCTGAACCGGGCCAAGCTGCTCGGCGACGTCCTCGTCGTCGGCGTGAACTCCGACCGCAGCGTTCGCCATCTGAAGGGCGGTGGTCGGCCAGTCAATCCGCTCGACGACCGCGTCCACGTGCTCGCAGCGCTCGGCTGTGTCGACTATGTCGTGCCTTTCTACGAGGAGACCGCGGTCCGGCTCGTAGAGGCCGTGCGGCCCGACGTCTATGTGAAGGGCGGTGACTACACCCGGGAGATGCTGGCCGAAGCCGAGACCGTCGAGCGCTGTGGAGGGGTGGTCGAGATCCTCGCCTACGTCGAGGACCGTTCGACGACCAAGCTCATCGACCTCATCCGTGACGCTGGTCAGACGCTCGAGCGCACATGACCGGGGCGGCCCACGTCGATTGGGGTCGCATGCGCCGCATTCTGGTCGTGCGACTCGACAACATCGGGGATGTAGTCATGCTCGGCCCGGCGCTGCGAGCCTTGCACGCCAATGTGCCCCACGCGACCCTGACACTCTTGTGCTCTCCTGCCGGGGCCGCGGTGGCGCCGCTCCTCCCCTGGGTGGACGAGGTGATCGTCAGGAGGGTGACCTGGCAGGACGCCTCCGGCAGCTTCGCCCTCGACCCCGATCGGGAGCTGCGCCTCGTCGAGGACCTGAGGGAAAGACACTTCGACGCCGCCATGATCTTCACGAGCTTCTCCCAGTCGCCCTTCCCCCCGGGCTACGCCTGCTACCTCGCAGGCATACCGGTACGCGTGGGACAGTCACAGGAGTTCGGGGGCAGCATCCTGTCCCACCCGGTGCCGCCAGCCCCCTACGAGGCCCATCAGGTCGAGCGGAGCTTGCATCTCATCGAGGCGGTGGGCCTGCGCAGAGCAGGGGAGGAACTCGAGGTGCGCGTACGGCCCGAGGACCGGGTCACCGCACAGCGTCTCCTCTCGGACGCGGGAGTCCCCCCAACGACCCCCTACGTCGCCGTCGCTCCGGGAGCGAGCTGTTCGAGCCGCCGCTACGCAGCCGAGCGGTTCGCGGGCCTCGCCGAACTCCTCGCCGAGCAGTTCAAGGTCTTCGTCGTGGGCAGTGGGCAGGAAAGGGACCTGGCGGTGCGGGTCGCCGAGCGTGCCCCCGGCGCGACGTCCTTGGCCGGGCGTACCGACGTGCCGGCACTGGCAGGCATCGTCGAGGGCGCCGAACTCGTGATCACGAACAACTCCGCGGCGATGCACCTGGCGGACGCGCTGAGACGGCCCCTCGTGGCTCTCTTCGCGGGGACGGAACTGGAATCCCAGTTCGCCCCCCGCTCGGCACCCGCGCGTCTGCTGCGAAGGCAGACCACTTGTGCACCCTGCCACGCCTTGGTCTGCCCTTACGCGGGCGGGAAGGCTGTCGTGCCCTGTCTCGACATTCCTCCCCTGGAGGTGGCATCCGCCGCTCTCGATCTGTTGTCGGCCGGTCCGTCGGCTGGTGGGGGGCGGTAGCGATGACGCGACCGCTTCGGGTCCTGACCTGGCACGTGCACGGTTCCTACCTCGAAAACCTCGTCCGGGCCCCGCACGAGTTCTTCCTGCCGGTGAGAGATGGGCGGCCGGAAGGCTACGGCGGCTGCCTGCCCGGCCTCGAATGGGGCCCCAACGTCCACGAGGTGCCGGCAGAGGATGTGGAGAGGCTGGCGCTCGACGTCATCATCTTCCAGTCGCGACGGAACTGGGAGATCGACCAGTTTGACATCCTCTCGCCGGCCCAAGCGCGCCTGCCGCGCATATTCCTCGAGCACGACCCCCCGCGAGAAGCACCGACCGATACCCGCCACGTGGTTGACCAGCCTGACGTCCTGCTCGTCCACGTCACCCCTTTCAACGAGCTCATGTGGGACTGTGGACGAACCCCGACGCGAGTCATCGACCACGGTGTCGCCGTACCTGTGGACGTCCCTTGGTCCGGGGAGCGTGATCAGGGGATCACGGTCGTGAACTGCCTCGAACGACGCGGACGGCGGGCCGGCGCGGACGTCTTCCTGCGCGTGCGCGACGAGGTGCCGCTTGATCTCGTGGGGATGGAGTCCGAGCGGCTGGGAGGCCTCGGCGAGGTACCACGGGATCAGCTGGCGGCCTTCGAGGCGCGCTACCGCTTCTTCTTCAACCCCATCCGCTACACGAGCCTCGGCCTGGCCGTCCTGGAAGCCATGGCGATCGGAATGCCCGTCGTTGGCCTTGCGACGACCGAGATGGCCACCGCGATCGAGAATGGGGTCTCGGGCTACGTCGACACGAACGTCGACCGGATCGTCGAAGCCATGCACGACCTGCTCCGCGACCGCGCCGCTGCGGCAGAGCTCGGAGAAGGCGCAAGACGGCGGGTGCTCGAACGGTTCCACATCGAGCGCTTCCTACGGGACTGGAATACGGCGCTAGACGTCGTCGCTGCCTGATGAGCCGGCTGTGATCAGGGTCGCGGTCGTCTGTGGCGCCATCCAGCCGATGTTGGACGGGGTGACGGATTACACCACCCACCTCGTCGAACAGCTTCGAGCGCGGGGGGTGGCGCCTGCCGTCATCTCGAGCGATCACGGGCCCGATGTGCCTGGCGTGGAGTTGCACCGGGTCGCAAGACGCTCCGTCTTCAGGGGGGTCCAGGCGGTGGCAGGCGCGGTCGAGCGGCTCAAGCCCGACCTCATCCATGTCCATTCCGCTCCCTCCGCGTACGGCTTCAAGCCGGCCATAGGGTTGCTGCCCCTCTTCTTGGGAGGGTCGTTCCCCCTGATCACGACGCTGCACGAGTACGGCTGGTGGTCGTGGCGCCCCAGGATGATTCCGGAGATGCCGCTGCGGCCGCTGTGGCGGCTGGCTGAACGGCTCCACGTGTGGGACCGCGAGTCGCTGCTACTTGCCGTTCATTCGTCCGCTCCGGTCGTCACCAACAGGCAACACTCCTCGGTGATCTCGCGGCTCCGTCGACGCCCGGCGATGCTCATTCCGGTGGGGCCGAACGTTCCTCCCGTCGCGGTGGATGACGCGCAAGTCCGACGAGGGCTACGCGACCGTCTCGGCGCTGCCCCCGAGGCCCCGGTGCTCGCCTTTTTCGGCTTCGTGCACCCAGTCAAAGGCCTGCCCTACCTGTTCGAGGCCCTTGTACGGCTGCGCTCTCGCCATCCCGACCTCCACCTGGTCGTCGTTGGGGGGTTCCGCAGCCTCGCACTCACCAGGCCCGATGCCTGGCGCTACGAACGGGAACTGCAGGACTTGCTCGCTGCGCTCGGACTCAAGCAGGCGGTGACGTTCACCGGGTACCTTCCTCCCGCTGAGGCGCCGAAGGTCCTGCAGGGTGCGGACCTCGCGGTCCTGCCCTTCATCGCGGGCACGACGACGAAGAGCAGCTCGCTGGTGACCGTCCTCGCTCACGGACTGCCGACCGTCGCGACCCGTCCAGACGTGCCCGACCCCCAACTCGTCCACGAGCGAACGCCGCTGTTCGTTCCTCCACGCGACTCCGGCGCTCTGGAAGTCGCGATCGCACGTCTGCTCACCGATCGGCAACTTGGGCAGAGGCTCGCAGCAGCGGGTCGCCGTGTCGCAGAGCAGCACGATTGGGCAGCCATCGCGGCAAAGCACACGGAACTCTACGAAGACGTGCTGGGCACAGGGCGCCAATATCACGCGTGGCGGGCGGGTAGCGCCGGGAGGGCGCGAAAATGACGGGAGCGGCGCGTAGCGTCGGAGCGCGACCATGACCGAGCCCTCGATCACCTCGATCCTGTTCATCGAGCTGCTGGGAGGCATCGGCGACCTCGTGCTCGCGCTGCCCGCCATACACGCCCTTGCGCGTAGTCACACCCCGGCCCACACCGCCGTGGTGACCTTTCCGCCAGCGGCACGGTTACTCGCGCGTGACCCCTGGGTCGACGAGACCCTCGAGCTGCCCACCGGCACGGCCGAGGAGGTCACCAAGGGAGTGCGGCGGCTGCGTGAGCGGCGCGAGTTCGACGTCGTCGTCTGCGACAGCATGTACGGAGGCCTGGAGCGGGCAGTCACGGGCTGGGGCCGCATCGCCACGGTCACGAACCTTTGGCGCGACCCCCCCGAGGACGAACTGATCGATCTCCGCTTTCTCGAACTCCTCCACCGTGACGGTCTCGTCGACGCCCGCCTCCTCCAGCTTCCCCCCCGCATCGCGCTCACGTCCCAGGAGCGTGACCGGGGCAATGAGCGGCTCGAGCATCTCCTGGCCGGGCGGCGTCCCCGGGTGCTGTTCATACCGGACGCCGGCATGACCATAAAGCGCTGGCCGCCTGGGAGTTGGAGGGCGCTCGCCGCGGAACTCGGTGGACTCGGGGCTGGAGTCGCGGTCGTTGCCGGTGACGACGCCGAGCTGACCAGCTCCATCGTCCACGGCGGGGGCAGCGTCGCGTTGCCCCGCCTCGAGCTTCGGGAGCTCGCAGCCGTGGCCGCGGCCGCGGACGTCTGCGTCGGACCGGACACCGGTCCGGTCCGGATTGCCGCCGCGGTGGGAACCCCGACCGTCGCCCTCTATGGGCCGACCACCGCGGGTCGTTTCGGGCTCCGCCCCGGGCACGTGAACCTCGACTCGCCCCTGGCGTGCTCCGAACGCAAGCCGCGGAACATGACCGAGCAGTCGTGCTGGTACAGCGGTAGGTGCGTCTTCCCCGACCGTGGCAACTGCGTCGAGGATGTCTCGGTCGAGGTTGTCTTCGCGGCGGTACGAGCCGCTACCCAGCGAGTTGCTGCCAGAGGTCGAGGTACGCGCCCGCCATCCGTTCGTCCGTGAACTGCCGGGCGACGAGGCGGCCCCGGCGACCCATGCGCACACGGAGCTGAGGGTCGTCGACCAGCCCTTGCAAGGCCGCAGCAAGCCGTTCCGGGTCGTCCTTGGGCACGAGGAAACCGGTCTCGCCGTCCTGCACGGACTCGGGCACTCCGCCGACGCCGCTCGCCACCACTGGGAGTCCAGCGAGCATCGCCTCGAGGATGGCGAGGGGGAAGCCCTCCGAGCGCGAGGGCAGGACGAAGATATCGCCCTGAGAGAGGAAGTCCCGCACGCGTTCGGTCCAGCCGGTTATGCGGACCCGGTCGCTCAGCCCGAGCCGGTCCGCCTGCCGCGTCAGCGCGTCGTGCTCCTCACCGCCCCCCACGATCACGAGTCGAACTCCGGCCAGCCGCCGCAGAGCCTCGAGGAGGATGTCGAAGCCCTTCTGGGCGTTCAGGCGACCCACCGCGACGAGAACGACTCCATCGTGTGGCGTCGGTTCCACCGGGCCGAGGTCGGGGACGCCGTTGTGCACGACCTGCACCGACCCGGCTGGTAGCCCCGCGTACGCCTCGACTTCCCGCGCGCTGTGCTCGCTGACCGCCACGTGCGCCGCAAGTCGTGCTGACAGACGACGCTTCAGCGAGCGCTTGGCCTCGGAGCGGGTCTTGATGGGCAGTTGCTCGACCGCTACGACGGCCGTATCCGGCCAGCCCAGTCCGGCGATGATCCCATACCACCCGGTCCAAGGCACGGGCAGGTTCGTGTGCAGCACGTCCGGTCGGAAGGCGCGTAGCACCTGGGCGTGCGCGGCGGCGATCCTCATGTCGCCGACGCGGGGCGACGAGGGCAGCAGCATCGAGGGGGTGTCCGGCCTTCGTTCCGCCACGTGCGCGACGACCGGGGCGCTCGTACCGAGAACGAGGAGGTCGATGTCTCGGGGTACGTGGGCCACGAGATGACCGAGGGCGATTTCACCGCCGCCAACGCCAGGCGCATCGGTGTAAACGGCAACCCGAAGCCCCATCCCGGTCCAGTCCGGACAAGTCTCTGTCAGCACGCCGTTGGCTCTAGCCTGCCCCCGAGTCTGCCTGAGAGGAGGAGAGCGTGGTAGGCGGGCGCCTGGTCAGTGGCAAACGACCGGCCAAAGTCGACGTGCTCGTGCCCACCCGAGACCGGCCCGCGGCACTCAGCGTCACGCTCACGAGCCTGGCGTTGCAGACGTTCTCCGACTTCCGGCTCGTGATCTCGGATCAAGGTGAAGTGGGTTCGCAGCACGCCGCTGAAGTGAAGGCGGTGATCCGCTTCCTGCGGGCCAAGGGGCGCGAGGTAGTCATGCTGCGCAACCTGCCCCGGCGTGGGATGGCCCAGCAGCGCCAGTTTCTGCTCGACAACGCGATAGGGAGCTACGTCTTCTACCTCGACGACGACGTCATCCTCGAGGCCGACCTCTTCGAGCGGCTGGTTGGGGAGATCGAGGAGCAGGGCTGTGGTTTCGTCGGCTCGGCGCTCATCGGCCTGAGTTACCGCCACGATGTCCGACCGCACGAGCAGGGGATCGAGTTCTGGGACGGGCCAGTCGAGCCGGAGGTTGTGCGCCCGGAAGGGCCCGAATGGCAACGCTACAAGCTGCACAACGCGTGCAACGTCCTCCACGCGGCGGAGCGGCTCGGGATCACACGGGAGTCGCAGCGCCTGTACAAAGTGGCCTGGGTCGGAGGCTGTGTCCTGTTCGATGCGGGTGCGCTGCGCGCGAGCGGGGGGTTCGACTTCCACGAGGAGCTGCCTCCCGCTCACCGAGGTGAAGACATCGTCGCCCAGGTACGGGTCATGGAACGCTGCGGCGGATGCGGGATCCTGCCTTCAGGCGCCTACCATCAGGAGGTCGCCACGACCCTTGGCCACCGCCCACACGACGCGGTGGAGATGGTCATGCGAGGACGACGCTGACCGCCCATGCCTGTGCGCTTCCCACCCTTGGGGGTTAAGCGGTCTCCCGGTGGGGGCTCTCGAAGCGGAAGAAGTTGCTCTCGGTGCCGTCCGACATGTGCTCCTGGAAGATGAAGTTCAGCTTGCGCTGGTCGATCGTGTCGAAGAACTCCTCCCAGCTGACTTCTTCGAGGTCTTCGCTGGCGAAGCCGGGAAACTGAAAGCGGAGGACACCGAGGTGGTCCCCATGTTCGGTTCCTGGAACCGTCGAGGGGACCCCTCCCCGCTCCTCGGCCCAGCGCCTGATGACCTCGTGACTCGTCGTGACGAGCGTCTGCCCCTCGTAGTCCTCGTGTTCGTCGGGCGAGTTGATCACCTTCGCCCGCTGCACCGTGTCCGAGGTCTCCGGTCCGAACCAGACCCCTTCCCGCTTCTCCACCTCGTCGGCCATCTCCGGTTCCTTCGCTCGCCTGACCAGTTGCGGCCAGTATCACCGCTGACAACATTCCACCTCCTGCTTTGGATCCGACCGAGCGGCCGCCCCTGCACCCCCGCACCCGCTCAGGGCTCACGTCCAATCAGGTCAGGCGGGGTTGCGGAAGCGTGGCCCGTCGCGACCGACCGGGGCCCGGGAGTGAAGGAGCAGCATGGACGTCGAGGACCGCTGGAGGATGGTGCGCGAACTCTTGGACATGCATGGGCGCGGGTTCGCGGGGGAGATGGGCATTCGGGTGACGAACAATCCAGCCCGACTCTTCGGGCTGCTGGTCCTGTCGATCCTCTCGGTGCCGGAGATCGACGCCAGGAAGGCCGCGTCCTCGGCCCGGGCGCTCTTGGACCGCGGATGGACGACGGCCCAGGAGATCGCCGTGTCCGACGAGGAGGAACGCGCTCAGACGTTGAAAAGTGACGACTATCCGGGGGATGCCGAGGACGTCGCACGGCTGATCGGGGACTGCGCCGAGGTCCTGGCGGAGCGCTACGAGGGTGACCTCCGCATGGTCCGGAACGAAGCCGAAGGGGATCGCGAGTGGCTTCGCGACCTGCTCTTGGGCCTGCCGGGTATGAGCGACGCCGGCGTCGACGTCTTCCTCCGCGACGTCCAGGCCATCTGGCAGGAGATCGCTCCCTTCGCTGACGCTCGTGCCCTTGCCGCGGCGAAGAGGCTCGAACTCGCCAGCAGCGCCGAGGAGCTGCTCGAACTCGTTCGCGCGGGCGGTCCGGAGAAGTTGGCATGGCTCGTGGGTTCGCTGGTCCTCGTGGACCTCGAGCAGAAGTACGATGAGGTGCAGCGACGCATGCGCG
>JBHELG010000070.1:0-4962 GCA_046263195.1 Nitriliruptorales bacterium
GACACGATCTCGGATCCTCTCCACTGTCCCTCCTCCTCTCGATGTTCGGTCGCCGCCCGAGGAGGGACCTGGATCAAGCGGATACTGGGGTTCGTGCTCGCAGCGACACTCCACGATCCCCTCGGACCCCGCACCAGACTCCAAACGAGCTCAGAGGCTTCACAGTGGGGACGGCGGCCGCGCCCGGGCGGCACCGCGAGCATTTCATTGCTTCACGATGGCCGCCCGGGTCATCCCGACTCCAACGCGAAGGGCCGCATTTTTGAGCGGCCGGGAGCCCGGCGACGGCCTCGCCCGTACCCCGTCAGACGGCTGGGCACGGCTT
This sequence comes from Nitriliruptorales bacterium, assembly GCA_046263195.1. Classification (GTDB taxonomy): domain Bacteria; phylum Actinomycetota; class Nitriliruptoria; order Nitriliruptorales; family JAHWKO01; genus JBHELG01. The sequence goes on from JBHELG010000070.1 coordinate 326, forward strand.
GTGGCTCCCGCCGGGAGGTGACCCTATTCCTTGGTCAGCACAGCCGCGGTAGCGGTAGGGCTTTCCAGAGCAATGACCGTTCGCCTACATTCGAACAGGAGCGGAAGCCCAGCACGTGACGGAACGTCACGGGAACGGGTCTAGTGCGGGAGGACGTCATGAGGGTTGCCAGGTCCCGTGTTCACGCCATCCGCTTGCTCACGAGCCTGCTCGTGGTGGCGCCGACGTCTCTCGCTGCGCCCCAGGCGGCGGCTGGGCCGGGCCTGCTCACCTGCCCGATCGGGGTCCAGGCCATCTCCTACAACCCGGGCATCACCTTCGTGCCGCAGCAGGGCACCACCAGCATCACCTCGGTCTTCGGGCCCTGCCTGTCGCCCACCAGGCCTGACATCACCTCTGCTACCTCGAGCGGTACTGCGCCCCAGACCTATTCCTGTCTGACCGTCCTCGGCGGGCCCGCCACGACAGTCACCCGCACGTACTTGTGGAACACCGGAGAGACCACAGTGGCCACCTACACCCTCATGACAAACAGAGTCGGCGGGGTGACGATCGTGACCCTGAAGGGTGTCGTCACCGCCGGGCTCTTCGCCGGTTCCCCGATCACACAGGTGGCCCAGGACCCGGTCCCGCGGCTCCTGGAGTGTCTGAGCCCGCAGGGGGTGACCCAGCAGGGCGGCACGGTGAGCCTCCTGATCGGCGCATGACGGCCCCGTGCTTGGGTTCGTCACCAGCGGCAAGGTAGGCAGGACACCGCTGCAAGAGCCGGATTCGGAGTTCGCCACTACGCCGCGCGCGGCATCTCCAAGTCGAGGTACGGTCGAGGTCGAGCGTGACCTTGCCATAAAGGTTCACGTGCGCCCAGAACAACGGGCTCAGGCCACGGCGGTCGCGATCGGTGAGCCGGGCCGACCAGGTCTCTCGGCGAGGATCGGCTGGACCATGACGGTGTTGGAGGGACAAAGGACGTCGAAGAATCACATGGTCGGGGGCGGCCTGGAGGAGATTGCCGCGCAAGCATCGGCACTTTCTTGTGCTCACGGTCGGTCCGCTCAGCTCGCCCTCCCGGCCGTAGTGCGGGGTGGCGTTGGCGCTGTTCCAGCTCTCGACGACCTGCGAACCCCGTGGATCTCACGGCGTAGCTCCTCCGACGCCAGGTAGTCGGCGAGCTGCATTCACCCGGCGGCATGGGGCGCTGTCGTAGGCCAGGGATACGGTTGAGTCTTGGTAGCAATGATCCGGCAGCGGATCTGATCGAGCAACGCTTCGAAAGTGGATCCGCTTTCGGAACGATGAGCGGCTGCGCCGACCTCGCTCTCACCGTGCCCCACCGCGCCTGCTCTGAGCGGTAGATGTCGGATCGCTCGGCGAGCGCAGGGAACCGTCCGGGATCACCGGATCCTGTGGACCGGTCTCATGGCAGAGGTGACCGAGCAAGACTGCCGGGACCGGAGCGGCAGCGTCGGCGGACGAGAGCGAGGCTCTGGCCGGTATCGAGCGGGGCCGGCGATACTGCCGGGACGGCGAGGCAGGCAAGCGGTGAGGACCGGCACATCCTGATCGGTGTCGTCTCGCCCCGATCGGTCACGAGGAGAACCCGTTGTTCGCCGCTCGTCCAGAGATCCGCATGGAAGGGCCGTCTACAACGACGCCGGCCTCAGCCACGTCATCCTCGACGTCCGTCGGCTCGTACTGGGTGGCCACCTGGAAGTCGCGACCCGTCGAAACCGGACTTGACGAGAGATTCTCAAGCCGCCGTCCCGGAGTGCCGATAGTCTTGGTTCGCGCGAACTTGCGATGCACGGGCGAGGTCTAGCGGGTCCGTCGTCACGAGCCCCGTCACAAAGACCGAGGTGATGTCATGATCGGGACCGAACCCCTGCAGGACACCGGGCAGGTCAAGGTGACCTTCGCCGTCCCCGCCGACGCTGTAGACGGCGACGTTGCCGTCGTCGGCGACTTCAACGGCTGGGACCCGACCATCGACGCCCTCCGCCGATGCGAGGACTGGCTGAAGGTGTCAGTGGTCCTGGAGCCCGGCCAGCGGTACCGATTCCGGTACCTCGGCAAGGGCGGCCGCTGGTTCAACGACCCAGAGATCGGGGTCTACGAGCCCAACGGGATGGGCGACGACAACTCCGTGCTCGATCTCACCCCGACGGGGGGGATCTCGGAGGATCCCGGCGACCGCCTCGACCTGCACAACGCTTCAGTGGACCTGCGGATGGCCTGTGCCCACCTCTGTGGAAGCTTCGACCTGCGAACCGGCCGCACCTGCATAAAACCCGTGCGTCATCCCGGGTCGTGCGAGTTCGTGGCCCTCGATTCGGCGCTCGACGCGACGGCGGCCTCAACCTGAGCTACCCGGCGGTGGCGCGGTTGGACTGGGCGCCGGCCGCCTGGCCGACCCGGAGGTGTGAGCCGTGCTCCGATGCCGGCGGATAGCCGCCCACGTACACCGAAGGTACGGCTACCCGCCCAAGCCGAAGCGGCTCCGCAGCTGGTGGGACCCCCTTCGCCCCGCGCTGTAGACGCTGGAAGGGCGCATGGACAAGGACATCCGGACCAGGTAGTCGGGAGATCGTCTCGGTGAGCTGACGGTCCTGGCGCACACCCTTGAGCGCCCGGAGCACCCGAGAACCAGACACCGGCGCAGGCCGCCCGGCACCATCGCTACGACCGCGGCTCGGTCTCGGCCGTGCACAGCGTCGATCAGCCGGTTAACGGCGGCGGGCTCGAGGATCGGGGCAGCAGCTTCGGCGTGCGCACAGCCGCTCCGTGATGAGCGCTGGGCGGCATGACGTTGAGGACGTCCAATCGTGCGTCGAGAAAGGTCGGCAGCTCGGTGAGGCCGATGTTCTGGCCTCCCGTGGAGTGACGATCCCGGTGGCTGAAGCACGAGACAGCGGTGGAGCGATATCTCCTGGCAGCGGCGATACGGCTTGAATCGCGAGCGGATCCAACCGACGCAGAGCGGCACATCCTGCTCACCGACGGCGACCGGTCGAGCAACCGTAGGCGGGGTCCTCGCGCCCCAACGCGCGCCCCGCCTCAGCGTACGCAAAAAGGCTGGCCCACCCGAGAAGCGCGACAGGACACCAAACCCCGAGCCTGCGCAGCGACTGGCCCGCATTGACTCCAGTGCGTACCCGCGCACCCGATGTCGCCAACCAAGTCAGGACCGAGCCCATGAATGGAAGCCGCACACAGCCACGCTCGACGGCTTCGCGCCGACTCTTGGTCAGGGACGTCTTCCATCATCACTCTTCGCCCAGGGCGTAATCCGCGACTAGCCGATCGACGGCTCGACGAAGCGATCTCCGTTCGAGGACGGCCGGTTAGACGACCTTGCGATGAGCACGAGGCCAGCGATTCCCAGGCCGATATCAAACACTGCGAGGACACGGCGTTCTGCGCGATCAGTGCAGGGCTCCCGGGACGCCGGGTAAGGGGGTTCCTTCATTGCACGCGGTTCGTCGTCCCCATCTGCGCCTAGGGCGGGGCTGCACTTGAACCTCAGCGTCTGGGTTTCAACCCCAGGGGGTGTCTTGAGGGGAACGGTGTCGATCCAAGAGCCGAACGCCCACAAACTGATAGAGATCGTCCACGCAAGCAAGGCCAGAATGCTGACCCGCCGCCACGTCTGCACGGGGATCGACCCTATCGTGTGTCTGTACTCCCTTGACAGTCCAATGGGCTGGTGATCGACGGCGGCGGCGCCGTGGCAAGGCGCGTCGATGCCCGTCTTAGGCCTGGTTCGAGCCTCCAGTCGTGAGCGGACGCTCGCGTTCATCGGGGCTGCCTGCCCGTGGTCGAGTCCCTCGCACGCACTCGTAGCGCAATACAGCGGCGGGAGGACACCTCGTCGGGTCGCTCCGTCGGCGAGCAAGAACTCTCTCGATCTCGTCGCCGACGCCGATGTCCTCCACTTCGCCGGGGGTTATCACCGCTACCTGGCCGACTGCCTCGCCGCCGGCGCCGTCGGAGAGGCGCTGATCAGCCAAGCGACGCTGGCGCCGTCGTCTGGGGAAGCATCAGCGAGAGCCATCGCATGGGAGTGGGTGCGTGGATCTGAGCGGCGATGAGGGCCCCGAGATGGACGCGGGCCTCGCCCGGATCGGTGCTGCCGTCTTCGCCCACTTCCAGGGGACGTGGGAGAACGTGGAGGCGCACCGAGTCCCGCCGTCGATCCGACGCACGCGACTGCCCGTCCAGCTTCGTTGCGCCACGACTATCAGCGTCGCGCTCGCAGGCGTGCGATCCGCGGCAACGCGATTGTGGACGGTCCGGAGGACCCCTCCCAGACGGGATTCCGCGTTTGGCCTCACTGAACGCCATCCTGACGAAGGACCGTCGCCGCGGTGGGACATCTGGGCCGACACCGGGGTGGACGTCGCCGAGTGGCTTGCCGGTGAGCTGAGACCGTGCGCTGGCTGTAACAATCAGGAGCGGCACGTGCCGCTCCTGATCCCAACCCGGGTGACCCGGGAAACTCGACGGCGCGAGCCTGGAGGTATGGGTTTCTTCGACGACCTGCAGCCGCCTCCTCCACCAGCCCCGCCGCCTCCCCTGGAGCAGATGCCGTGGATGGGGCCTCCGCCGGGATGGGTCGGCGGCTGGGTGCCGTGGCACATCGT
>JBHELG010000071.1:0-12654 GCA_046263195.1 Nitriliruptorales bacterium
CTTTCGGGCGATGCGGTCCTTATCGACCTGGGACAGGTTTCGACGTGAACGGCCAGGATTGACCTTCTTTGTGCGCTCGTCGCTGAAGCGACGCTCCAAGTCCTTCTCACGGGTGGTGCGGAGGAACATCGCCAGTCGGGACTCGCTTGTATTCGGGTCAGGGCGCGACAGCACGTGGACATCTTCGACGTGACCGAAGCCGCTGAAGCTGACGGCGACCGTCTGCGGGCAGCCCGAACAGGACACGCTCCACGAGTACGGCAGCAGGCCCCGCTCTACCGTCTTCCCCACCATTTTCAATACCCCCTGGTGGGTGTTTGGTACCTGTTGACCGGAGGCGAATCCATAGGCGCGTGCGGCGTGGTACGTCGCGTAGTAGACCTGCGCCGGAAGCCAAGCGTTGGCCTCCTCGTCGAATTCGTCGTCCTCGATCTCCCGATAAGAACGACGAAGGTCACCCCAGGCATGCCGCAGCGCCTTGTCAACTTCGGCGAGTCGATCTTGGCCAAGGGTTCGGCGGTTAACCTTCGCAGCCCCGGGATGCAGCAACACCGCGTCGTGAACACCTTCGGTGAGCGTCTCTGCCCAGCCGTAGTTGCCCCCGATCCAGCCAGCGAGATTCTCGAAGTAGTTCCGGTACGCCGAGAAGATCTCAGCGTAGTCAGGGTCCGGGAAGTTGAGGTTAAACGGGCTCATGGTCAGGGTTATGCAGGGTAGCTCGGTCAACAGTGGGGCGACCTCTCTCGGCGGTCACCCCTCCCGGCGGCCAAATGCACTCCTTGTGACGGCGGTGTCACGGACAAACAGCGGAGCCGTGGAGCAAGTGCTCCGTCCGGGGCTCCCCGGCGCCCGGATGCCAGGACCGTCGTAAGCCGATACCACAGAGCCGGGTGATCGCCTCGGTAGCACGGTTCAACACGGGGTACGGACGATTGCGCTCCCTGAAGAGCACCGCGAGTCACTACGCAGGTACCTACGCCGAAGTGAAGAACACCTCATCCGGCGATACGACCTCAGAGCTAGAGGATGGAATCAGGCATAGCAGCCGATATCACAGGGTTACCGACCCGCCCGTAATCCCCGTTACGGGGCGGTGACGCGCGACGGTGCCGCGCACGCAACCGCATCCCCTCGCTGGTCTTTCGGGGGTGCGCTCCCTGCGATCGAGGTCACCCGGCCGGACCACGCGCGACGTGCGCGACGTGAAGTGTGAGTGCGGCCGACCATCTGTCGGTGGCGGATGTCACAGGAGGGAGCAAGCCGGCCACAGCACGGGAGCTAACTGACGGTGTGGGCCTGGTGACGTGCTCGGGAGATTGCGCTCGACATCACCCCGATCCACACAAGCAGCATTAGGACTGGCGGCCACCACATCCAGAAGGCGCCGCCGAGTGGGACGGTTCCGATCACGATCATCGCAGCTCCCAGCCCGGGACGTGACAGTCGCACGACGAGACCAGCCAGGATCCCGGCGCCGAAGACGACGGCGACGGCGAAACCGATAACCGAGCCGAGCACGTCGTCCCCACCACCGAGACCGAGCGCCACGCCGAAGGTCAGCGTGGCGAGTGCGTGCACCACCGCGAGCGGAGCCCACCACGACTGGAGCAAGACCCGTCGCGTCGTGGGCTTGGGCGCCTGGTCGGGGGCGGCGAACGCTCGGCCGAGCACCGAGCGTTGAGCGAGAGCTAGAGCGAGCAGGATGGCGGTCACGACCGCGGCGATGATGGTGCCGGTCGAGCTGAGCCCGAACGCCACGGTCGCTAGCCAGGTGGCGACGGCCAGGACGGTCAGGGCGGCGATCAGCTGCCCGGGTAGGGGTGACGAGCGCATCGTGTACTCCCATCGGATCCGGGGGACCGCGACGAGCAGGTCGATGGCCAAGACCCTGCGACCCCTCATGCCTCGATCCTGTACCAGTTCGTCCGCGAGCAGGACGAGGTCGTGGGCGAATTCCCGCCGGAAGTCCGACGGGTACAGCCACAGCCACCACGGCGTGCGTGCACGGTGGCTGGGCTCGACATGGGACCCGCCCATCATGAGGTCCCCTCGGAGGGGACGGCGCCCCGCGATGCGGCGTGGATCAGGTTGCTGAGCCGCGCCGTCTCCGCCGCCAGCACCCGCTCGCCGAAGCCGGTCAGCCGGTAGTAGCGGCGAGCCGGTCCTTCGCTCTCGGCTTCCGCCGGTCCTTCGCTCTCCTCGACGAGCCCCTGGCTGTGCAACCGTTTGAGCGTGCCGTACAGGGTCCCTGGGCCCATGGTGACCACACCGTCGGTGAGCCGCTCGACCTCACTCATGATCGCGTAGCCGTGCAGCTCGCCACCGCTGAGCGCGACCAGCACGTGCAGCCACGCCGCAGGCAGCGGCAGGAGTTCGGCGGGCTTCCGTCCGGTCATCGCGAGCACCTCCCTCTATATCTCCTACCGATGTATATCACGGCCCGATGTAGTTGTCTACACTGTGGCGCAGGGTCCGAGCCCCGCGTCGTTGGGGATCCGAGGAGGCTGCAGTGCGTGAGACGGTTCGTGAGCAGGTCGTGGTGGACCGACCTCGGTCGGCGGCCTGGGCGCACCTCGCTCGGCTGGAGGCCTGGCCCAGTTGGGCCGCGCACATCCGACGGATGGAGCCGTCCCCGCCGGGTGAGCTGACGGCCTCGACCGAGGTGCTGCTGCACATGCGGGCGGGTCCGCGCACCAAGATGGTCGTCACCGAGTACGACCCGCCGACGCGTTGGGTGTGGGAGGGAACCTCCTACGGGGTCACCACCCGCTTCGAGCACAGGTTCGAGGAACTCGGCGACGGGCAGACACGCATCTGGTTCCTCGGCTGGAGCGCCGGTCCGCTCAGCGGTCCAGGCGGATGGATGTTCGGGAAGATGATGCACCGCTACCTGGCTCGTGCCCTGCCGCGGCTGAAGGCCGAGATGGAACGCACCGGCTGAGACGAGGCTCCCCGGTCAGCCTCGGTCGAGGGCGTGGCGGTCGCGGCCCGTCACGGCCGCAGTGGCGGTGACCTCGGCGGCGCCGCATCCGGCGACCCGATCACGCGGCAAAGACACCACTCGGCGGGACGCCATCCTTTGACGCCCCCGTGGCCGTCGGCTCGACCATCGACCAGGAGCTTGCAAGTAGTTGGATGGCTGTCCCCAGTTCGGCCCCTCGCGTTCACTCGCACGACCTGAAGGGCAACGGCTCATCGCGCGGCCTCGCGGGCTAGGGATGATGTCACATTTGTCGGTTGCACATGTGCAGGGTTTCACGGTGCGAAGGTTGTAGTGACAAGCACGGCCGAGATGCGATTGTACTGTCAGCCCTTCGGGGCTATTCCAGAAGCTGGTCCCCCTCTGCCATGCGCGTTGTAGCCACCGAGGCGGAGCGCGCATAGCCACGGTTGCGGCGCCGTGTCCAGGGTGGCGGTACCGCAGTGGCAGAGATCCTTGCGGAGGAACTGATGGCAAAACGTCTCCGAATCTTCCTGCTGGGCGAAGCTGCCGCGTTCCTCGCTGCCGCGCTGGTGCATGCTGGAGTGCTGGTGGAGGGCTACGAGCACCGGGAGGCTCGTACCGCCGAGAGCGTCATTGCCCTCGTCTTGGTCCTAGGGCTGGTGGTGAGCTGGATCCGTCCGGCGTGGAACCGGACAGCATCGCGGCTCAGGGTTTCGCGTTGCTGGGCACGCTTGTCGGCGTGTTCACCATTGTCGTCGGTGTGGGTCCGCGCACGGCACCCGACATCGTCTACCACTTCGTGATACTCGCAGTGCTGATGTGGGGGTGATCGTCGCAGTGCGGTCACCCGCGGAACGGAGCCAATGATGGCTAACGAGCCCGTTCGAGGCACTGCGCGCGGCGGCGACGCGCATCGTCGTGGCAGCCGGGAGCCGAATCCGAGGGCGAGATGGCCCACCGCGCCGCGCTGACCGTGGCCGACGCCGTCATCTTCCCCGCCACCACGGCGGCTTCTTCGGCGGCGAGTTCGGCTGGAAGGGCGACCCCGACGCGTTCGCCGCCACCCTGCGCGACGCCGCATCCGCAACAACGCCCACGACGCGGAACGCCAGACGTGCTCATCGTCGGGGATCGGGCGCCCACGAACTGCACGGTAACCCCGGATACCGTCTGGTCGCGTCGGCTCTGCACGGGTCTCGCGTGTGCCGCGTCCTAGTCGCCGTGTGGCGGGTGATCCTCAGCATGCGATACAGCGCGGCGGTGGGGACGAGGATGCGACGGCCAAGCCGTATCGTCGGGATGTGGCCAGCCGCCGTTGGGCGGGAAGAAGACCGGCGGCTGATTCCGAGTAATGCACCGCCTGCTCGACCGTTATCGTGGCGGAGACCTCATGGTCTTCATGCGTTGCTCCTGATAGGCGCTCACTAAGGGAGTGGCCGTCCAAGCCATCCGAGAGTGACACCGAATGCCTTGATGTGCGCCAGGTGCTCAGCCGCAGGATTGCTGGCTGTTTCTTCAGCATGGCATCCCCTGACACCAGCTGAGACGCCCTACAACTGGGAGACATCCACAGGCACGGAAACTGTCGATTTCAGGCTCTAAACTGCGGCAAGAGCAAGTTTTGCTTCTCGCCATAGGACAGTTCCGCCCGCATCCTGTCGCCTATGAAAGGCGAACACAGACTGTCACTTAGGCAGTGAGGCGGGGTGGTGCGGGGATGCTGAACATCGGGCGTATGGCCCCCGGCTCGCACGGCTACTACTTGTCGGTGGTGGCTGCGGGCGTCGAGGACTACTACCTCGCCCGAGGTGAGGCGCCCGGCCGCTGGCTGGGTCGCGGCGCCGAGCTGCTGGGCTTGGAGGGGCGGGTCGAGGCCGGCCCCCTGCGGCACGTGCTGGCTGGCGCCGAGCCTCACACCGGGGCTTGCCTCGCCGCACACCCTGCTCGGAAGGTGCCCGGGTTCGACCTGACGTTCCGCGCTCCCAAGTCCGTCTCCCTGCTGTGGGCGCTGGGCGACGGGGCGGTAGCCGCGGAGGTCCGGGACGCGCACGACGCGGCAGTCGAGGCGGCCATCAGCTTCATCGAACGGGAAGCGGCACGCACCCGCCGCGGCGCAGGCGGATCCGAGCGGGTCGAGGTGGATGGGCTGATCGCCGCCGCCTTCCGTCACCGCACCTCCCGCGCCGGTGACCCGCTGTTGCACACTCACGTCCTAGTCGCCAACCTCGCCCGTACCCCTGACGACGGGGTGTGGCGGACGCTGGAGTCGCGGCGCCTGTTCTTGTACGCGAAGACGGCCGGGTTTCTCTATCAGGCCCACCTCCGCGACGAGCTCACACGGCGTCTTGGGGTGGCCTGGCAGCCGGTCGTAAACGGGTACGCGGATCTCGCAGGAATCTCACGGCCACTCATCGATGCGTTCTCACGGCGTCGTCAGGCCATCCTGCAACGTCTCGATGATCGCGGCGAGACCTCGGCCAAGGCTGCCCAGGTGGCCACGCTGGAGACCCGAGTAGCGAAGGAGGGGCAGGTATCGGAGGCTGAGCTGCGCCGAGGCTGGGCGAAGCGAGCCGAGCTTCTGGGGTTCGACCGCGCAACCCTCGACCAGTTGCTGCACCGCCATCAGGCCAGGGAGCCGGACATCGAGGTGCTCGCGGACGAGCTGGTGGGGCGCGAGGTGCTGACCGAACAGCGTTCGACGTTCAGCCGCCGCGACGTGCTGCAGGCGGTCGCCCAGCGCCTCCCCGACGGCGCCACAGTGGAACACGTGGAGGAGCTGGCCGACGCCGTACTCGAACACGGCAGCGACCAACTGGTGGCGCTCGAGCGGCGATACGGTCCGCTTGCGGCGGTCGGCCCGGCCAGTCCACTCGACGCCTCTCACGCGCCTACAGACGAGGACGAAGCGCGGCTCACGACACTTGGGCTACTGCTGGCCGAGCAGGGTGCAGTCCGCTCGGCGCTGGACCGCCGCGATGAGGGGATCGCCGTCGTCCCCGAGGGGCTGGTCGAAGGTGTCCTCTCGGCGCGGCGGTCGCTCAGCGAGGAGCAGGACGCAATGGTGCGCCGTCTGACGACCGCCGGGGAGGGCGTCGCGGTGGTGGTGGGACGTGCCGGCACCGGCAAGACCTTCGGGCTTGCGGTCGCCCGAGAGGCGTGGCGACGGGCTGGGATCCCCGTGGTCGGTGCCGCCTTGGCAGCGCGTGCCGCCCTGGAGCTGCAGGAGGCCGCCGGGATTCCGTCCACCACGGTCCACCGTCTGCAGGCCGCACTGCAAGATCCCCGTCCGGGGTCGCCTCTGGCGCCGGGGTCGGTGCTGGTGGTGGATGAGGCCGGCATGGTAGTCACGCGCGTGCTCTCGCGGCTGCTCGCGCACGCGGAAGACCAGCGGGTGAAGGTGGTCTTGGTGGGTGACCCTCACCAGCTGCCTGAGATCGACGCTGGGGGGCTATTCCGTGCCCTCGCCACCCGGCTGCCTGCGATCGAGCTGAGCGAGAACCGCCGTCAACAGCAGGCGTGGGAGGTCGGTGCGCTCGACCAGCTGCGCCATGGCGATCCCGCCGACGCCGTGGCCGCTTACACACACCACCGCCGGATCATCGCCGCAGAGACCGCCGAGATGGCCCGTGAGCAGCTCGTCAGTGACTGGTGGGACGTCTACGACGAGCTCGGCGCCACTAGCGCCGTGATGGTGGCGATGCGGCAAGTGGACGTCGAGGATCTCAATGCCCGCGCCACCTTGCGCCTGCGAGCCGCCGGGCTCCTCAGCGGGGCGGCTCTCAAGGTCGATGGCATGGAGTTTCAGGCCGGCGACCGCATCGTCTGCCTACGCAACGACCGCCGCCTCCACGTGCTCAACGGCACCCGGGCCACGGTCACCCGTGTCGACCCCACCGCTCGCAGCCTGACCGTCCTCGCCGACGACGGCGCGGCCCTCACGCTGCCCGCCGACTACTTCGACGCGGGCCACGTCGCCCACGGCTACGCCATCACCGGCCACAAGGCTCAAGGGCTGACAGTGGACCACACCTTCGTGCTCGCCTCACCCGAGCTGCACCGCGAATGGGGCTACGTGGCCCTCTCACGCGGGCGAGAGAGCAACCGTCTCTACGTCCACGGCAACGACAGGGACCTCGAGCCCGAACTCGACCAACACGGAGCACCGGCGCCCAGCGACCCGACGGCCACGCTGGCTGCCCGATTCGGGCGCAGCCGCGCCCATCAGCCCGTCTCTGACGACGCCGCCGTCCTGGCTGCACGTTGGCGGGAACTCCAACAGCAGCTGGCTGGCCCAACGGTCCGCCGGCAACGTGAGCTGTCGCGGCAACGCGACGAGCTTGCCGACCGCCGAGATAGCCTGCGTCGCCTCGTCGACCGCGACCAGCAGCAGCTCGACCGCCTGGACCACAGGCTCCGGAGGCTGTGCCACCGCCAGGAACGCACCGAGCTCGAGACGCGACTGAGCCGCAACCGCCCGGCACTCGCGGAGACGGAGCAGCACCTCCGCCAGGTTGGACGCGCCTTGGCCGCGCTACCCGGCGAATCTGCGATCGCGCAGGCGCAGGACGAGCTGTCCGCGCTCACTCGCCAGCTGTCCGAGATCGCTGACGTCCGCGTCCGCTCGGCGGAGCGCCACCCGCCCGGGTACCTGCTGCGCAGCCTCGGGACTCCACCCGCTAGCCACCACGACCGGTCGCTGTGGCGCGAGGCGGCGCGCACCGTCGAGAGCTACCGGCTGCGCTGGGACATCACTGACCCCGACCGCCCCCTCGGCGATGAACCCCAGGATCCGGCGCAACTGTCCGAACATCGCTGGGCCGCCACGGCGCTCGACCGCAACCGCCGCGAGCTGACGCACGATCGCCAGTCCGGCCGCAGCATTGCCCTCGGGCGCTAGGACCCCCTCGCAACCCAGCCCACCCCAGAGGCGCGGGCCGGCAACTAGGGGCGCGATGGAGGAAGGAACCGGCCACGCGAATGGCCGGCGCATGGCGAGTAGGGTGAGCTGCGTCCGGGGCCGAGCGGAGAGCAGCGTGCCAGAGTTCTGTCCCCACTGCGCCAGCTCCCTGCCCGCGGAGGCCCGTTTCTGCGCCACCTGCGGGGGCTCGGTCCGCCAGCTTGCCGATGCGACCTCCAGGCGCCGCCTGAGCGGAGAGCGTCGTCCGGTGACAGCACTTTTCGCGGACGTCGTCGACTCGACGAGGCTTGCGGAGCGCGCCGACCCCGAGGACTGGGCGGAGACGGTCAACCGCGTCTTCGAGCTCATGTCGCAGTCCGTGTCCCGTTACGGGGGCACCGTGACGCAGCTGGCAGGCGACGGACTGCTCGCCGTCTTCGGCGCCCCGCTGGCCCATGAGGACGACCCCGAACGGGCGGTACGCGCTGGCATCGACATGGTCGCTGCCATCGAGGCCGCAGGCGAGCTGCTGCGCCATGCGGAAGGCGAGCTGACGATCAGGGTGGGTATCAGCACCGGACCGGTGGTGGTCGGCACGGTGGGGGGCGAGCTGCATTCGGAGTACACGGCGCTGGGGGACGCGGTGAACGTCGCTGCCCGCATGCAGGCAGAGGCCCGACCGGGCAGTGTGCTCGTCACCGCGGAGACGCATCGCCACGTCAGACGAGTTGTGGATGCGTTCGACCTCGGTCCAATGGCGGTGAAGGGTAAGGAAGAGCCGGTCCACGCCTTCGAGGTGGTGGGACTGCGTCCCGACGTGGTGGCCCCCCATGCCGGCTTCGACGCCCCCCTCGTGGGCCGCACAGTCGAGTTGGACCGCCTGGAGGAGTCGCTGGCGGCCGCGGTGTCCGGACGTGGTCGTTCCGCTCTGGTGCTTGGCGAGCCGGGGATTGGCAAGAGCAGGCTGGTACGGGAGCTGCGGGTCCGCACCAGTGAGGTTGCGGGTGAGGTGCAGTGGGCGCAGGGGCGCTGCCTGTCGTTTGGTAGCAACCTGGCTTACCACCTCGTGGTCGACGTCGTGCGCGGCCTGGTTGGGATACAGGCGGGAGAGCACGGGTCGCCAGCCCGCGAGGTACTCGAGAAAGCGCTCGAGGACTTGCCTGGCGACGACGCACCGGTAGCCACCGACCTTGCCCATCTGCTCGGCCTGCCCCTTGACCCCTCGGAGCGTCAGCGGCTCGATGCTCTCGAGCCGGCCGCGGTGCAGCCCCGCTACCTCTCGGCCCTGCGCCAACTGGTGGGTGGGCTTTCCGCTATGGGGCCGCTGGTGGTCGTATGCGAGGACGTCCACTGGGCGGACACGTCGTCGGTGGAGCTCCTCACCCGACTTCTGTCCGTGGTCGATGAAACTCCACTGCTGCTTATCGTCACTGGTCGGCCCGAGCGTGCAGTGCCCGGGTGGCGGTTGGTCAACGAGATTCGTGCCCGATTCGGCGACGCCTTGATAGAGGTGACCCTTGGCCCGCTAACCCGACAGGTGGCACGAGAGCTGGCAGACACCCTGGCCGTGGGTCACCTCGCGCACCGGCTCAGCGATGTCGTCGCATCGAAGGCCGAGGGCAATCCTCTGTTCGTCGAGGAGTTGGTGCGAACGCTGCTAGACCGCCTCCCCCAGCAGCCGAACGCGGCCCTCGATGAGGCCACCTTGGCCGAGATCCCCGACAACCTTCACGGTCTGCTCCTTGCCCGCATCGACCGCCTACCCGAACCTGCTCGACGACTGTTGCGCGTAGCTGCGGTGATCGGGCGCGAGTTCCCCGCAGCCCTGCTCGACGAGGTCATGGCGCAGGAGATGGACGCTGACCCTCCCGGCCGGCAGCTGGGGCAGCTGGAGGCCGCGGGATTGCTGCGGCTGACGAGCGCCCGACCTGAGCTCGTGTATGCCTTCCGTCATGCGCTGGTACAGGACGCCGCCTACGGCTCACTGCTCAAGAGCGAGCGGCGCCGCTTGCACGGGGTGGTGGGCGAGGCGCTAGAGCGGCTCTATCCGCAACGTCGAGGGGAGTTGGCTGCCCAACTCGCCCGCCACTTCGAGCAGTCGCGGCGGCCCGACCGCGCCGCCCGGTACCAGCTGGAGGCCGGGGAGCAGGCGCTGCGACGTTTCGCGAACCGCGAAGCCCTCGACTTCCTGGAGAAGGCCGCCGACCACGCCGCCCAGGCTGGCAGCGATGCGGACAGTGCACATTTCCGGCTCGCCACGCTTCTGGCGCTAGGCGAGGCACGTCGGGCGAATGGCGACATCCCGGCAGCGAGGGCCTCCTTCGAGCACGCCGCGAGCCTCGCTCGAGACCTCGGGGACCCTGAGGCTCTGGCCCGGGCCGCGCTGGGGTACGCCAAGGCCTCCGACATCTGGGGGGTCGACGAAACCCTGCGGGGGCTTCTCGAAGATGACTTGGCCCGCCTCGGCGACGACCCGACCCCGCTGCGGGCGCGGGTCATGGCCCGCCTCGGCCAGGCCCTCTACTACGACCCCGACCCTCACAGGCGACGACAGCTGATCGACACTGCCGTCAAAGAAGCTCACCACCTCGGCGACGACGCTGCCCTCGCCGAGGTGCTCAGCGCCCGCCATACCCTCGGCGGTCCCGACCACCTCGACCAGCGGCTGGACGACGCCACTCTGATCGTCGACATCGCCCAGCGCACCGGCGACTGGGACCTCGAACTGCGCGGTCGGGGCTGGCGGCTCGTCGACCTGCTCGCGGGCGCTCAGGTTGAGGGCGCGTGGCAGGAGATGGAGCGCCACGCACAGCTGGCCCACAGGCTCAACGACCCCCTCCACCTGCGCGATGCAACCGCCTGGCAGGCCATGCGAGCAGCCCTCGCCGGCCGCTTCGAGGACGCGGAAAGACTCAGTGAGGAGGCCTATCGCCTCGGGCACGAGGCAGGCGACCGGTCCGCCGAGCTGACCCAGCTCGTCCAGCGGCATTTGATCGTCTTCCTGCGGGGACGACCGCAGGAGTTCGCCGAACTCGTAGCCAGTCTTCAAGACCTCGCGGCGCTGCCGCACATGGGGCACGGCTTCAAGCTCGCGCTTGCCCACCTGCACGCGCGGCAGGGCCTGCGGAACCAGGCCCGCACCTGGCTCGAGGCAGTCGGCCACGACGACTACACCGAGCTCCCACGCGACGTCCTTTGGCTCGACCTTCTGACCTTCGCCGCGGACGCGAGCACCTTCGTGGGTGACATACCCCGGTCCGCCCAGCTCTACGGGCTCCTGCGGCCCTACGCAGACCGGGTCGCCGTGTTGGACCGGGCGCACAACTTCCTCGGGTCCGTCTCCCGCGTTGTCGGTCTCCTCGCAACCCTCCTCGGCCGCTTCGATGAGGCCGAAGCCCACTTCGAGGCGGCGCTGGACCATCACCAGCAGCTGGGCTCTCCGCCTCTCGTCTCGCTCACCCAAATGGGCTATGCCCAGATGCTGCGCGCCCGGGGAGGACCCGGAGATGAGGAACGGGGCAGGGAGCTTCATGCCCGCGCGCTTGCCATCGCCGACGAGCTCGGCATGGAACTACCCGACGACGAGGACTGGCCGGTGCTCCTTGCAGTTCGCAACCAGCCGCAAGTCGACGAGAAAAGCCTTTCATAGGCCGCACTCGAGGACCGCCTGGAGCCTCTCAGGCTATGAAAGGCGCCGAAGAACTACTCCCCCACCACGTCAACAGCGCGTCTGACTCCTGCTCTCCGTGAGGACGGGGGTTTGAAGTTCAGCGCGTCGAGAGGTTCCACAACGCGCCCCCTTTCATGCGCTGAATGGCTCATCGAGCAAGGAGGATGGCCTCGGAAGGCGCGAACGGGAGCACGAACTGCTCGCGAGCGGCGGACGACCTCTCACAACCTTCTCACAACACTTTCCGCGGTGACGAATGTGAGGAAATGATGGATGACTCGAGGACTGGGGTACCCCTTACGAGGCCGCCGGAGATGTGACGTTCCCACGCTCCGAATCGGACGACGGCTCCTCGTCCCCGTTGCTGCCCTCGTCAAACTGCTTGACGACCCTCAACTCCCTCACCCCGAAGAGAGAGAAGCCATGACCAGCGAGGTGTTCAGGAGGTGCGCAAGACACGGCTGCGGCGCAATCCTCAAGGTCGGCGCTCAGCGCTGCCACAGATGCGGGGGCGACGCTTACAGCTGGGCCTTTCGGGTCGACATCGGCAGCGACGCTAAGGGGAAGCGACGGCAGACGAGACGAGGCGGCTTCGCCAGCAAGAAGGAAGCCATCCGCGCTCGGCGCGAGCTGCTCGCATCGGTTGACGGCGGCCGCTACGTGGAGCCGCGCAAGCTGACCCTGGCCGCGTACCTCCGGGATGAGTGGCTCGTCGCGACGTCGCCGCCAGCGGTCGCGTGGAAGACGTGGCGGGAACGGCGCGACTCCTTCGAGCGCCACGTCATCACGCGCTTTGGAGGCGTCGAACTGCAGAAGCTCACCGCCGCCCAGCTGACCGCCCTCTACGGCGATCTCCTGCGCGAGGGCGGACCCGCAGGGCAAGGGCTCTCACCTACCACGGTCCGCGATCTCCACCGCCGGCTGCGCAAGGCGCTCGCTGATGCGGTGCGCTGGGGGTTGACCGAACGCAACCCCACTGACCTCGCCGATCCACCTCCCGCGAAGGTCGCCGCCTCAGCGCGTCGCGCCGCCATGCAGACCTGGGACGAGGACGAGCTTCGAACCTTCCTCGAAGCCACCAGCGGCGATCCGCTGGGCACGCTGTGGCTCGTCGCTGCCCTGACGGGACTGCGCCGTTCGGAG
>JBHELG010000072.1:0-4793 GCA_046263195.1 Nitriliruptorales bacterium
AAGGCCCTGCTGGAGTTCGCCACCGAGTACCCGAATCGGGTGAAAACGCTCACCTTGGTCGAGCCAGCCGCCTACTGGATCCTGGAGCAGCTCGACGAACAAATCGACGTCGTCGACGAGTTGAACAGGTTCCTCCACCCACTGTACGGACGGGACGTCACCGAGGAGGATCTGGCGACGTTCTTGGAATACGCTGGGTTTGTTGCCAGTCGGGCCGAAGCCCGTAGCCACCCTAACTGGGAGCGGTGGGCGCCGCACCGGATGACGCTGTCGTGGCAGAACGAGGCAGTGGACCATCCGGACCGCACCGTGGAGGGCCTCAGGGCCGTCACTTGCCCCACCATGCTGGTGAAAGGCACCGTCACGGCCGACTGGCTGAAGCGAGTGGTGGATGTGCTCGGCGAGCGCCTCCCCAACGCCACGGTTCAAGAGCTCCCCGGCTCCCACGCCTGCCACATCGAGAGCATCGATCAGTTCCTGAACGCGCTCGGTCGCCACCTGAGTCGTGGAGGCACCGGAGACCGACGGAAAGACGACGACCGTCAGAGTTGAGCCCCGGGCGCCACGTCTGTGAGCACTACCGCGCACCGCAGTCGTGCCGTTACTCGTGCGGTTCCCGTACTCAGCGCTGGCGGCCGACGCATGGCGCGGGGCCGAGATCAGCGTCCGCCCCCGGCGGTGAATGAGCCCACTGGCCAGCCGCACGCTGCTGCGCAACGATCTCGCCCAGAGCGTCAACTACCAGCGAGCGTCAGGTTCGTAAGCTGGACGTAGATCTCGCTGTACGTCACGTTCTTGGGATTAGAAAGCTCCGCGATCTCGATACCAACCTTGCCACCAGCGGGAATGAAATCGACGTAGGTATAAGCGCCTCCTACAACTCGCCCAGCGGCATCGTGGTAAACGGCGACAGCTTTCGTGTCCTGAAGATCCCTGGAGAAGGACGATGAGACCGTTGCGGTGGTCTTGAGACCGGCGAAGCTCTGCGCCGCGTCGTGAACCCCCTCTACTGTGAAGGTGCCAAATAGCTGGTTCACTGGCTCCCAGTCGGAAACCAATGCTTGAACCTCTAGTCGAGCTATTCCCTCACCGAAATCGCTGGCGCCGACAAGCGGCCGTTTCCCCGGGTAGTAAGACATCTATCGTCTCGTTCTTTGCTTTTACAACCGTTCCACCGGAGTCGTAAAAGGTCAGATTGACGTTCACGCGAACAGCGACCCATCTAACGTTTGATTGCGAATGACGGCGGCGTAGCTGACATACGACGTCCCAATGCTGTTTGGCGCAAGTTGAGTGAAGCCGCTCTTGATGAGTTCGACGTTCTTCTGACTTTCTGGCATTGTCGTAGAGGGCGCTGACGTCGCGACGGAGGACGGTTCCGTGGCCACACTTGACTGCCCTTCGGAAACCGGCCGGGAAGTTGCTTTGGTGGATGACGCTGATCGGTCGCTGCCACAACCCGTGCTTAGAGAAACGACGCCGATAACGAGGGTTACGGCTACCAAACGACCCTTCACGCGTTCCCCGCCTTTCGCCTCGCAGCAATCGTAGCCCCGAGCCCGCCGCCAAGGCGCACCGATCCCCGCTTGACTGGCTCCCAGGCCGTTGCACAGCGGCGGCACAGTCGGGTCCTAACGTGCCGATGAGGCCGGGGATCGCAGGGGAAGGTCTCTCGCGCTCGACGAAAAAACGGTGGCCGCAGTCTTGCGTTGCGCAATCTTCGGACCCCCAGAGGCAGATGCCCAGCGGACGCATCACGGCGTGCCTCTTGCGCGGCCGTCCTGCAACGCCTCCTGTCAGCCTCAAAGACGGCGAGGCGAGACCCCGAGCCGACGTTCGGGGACGCATACTGACGCGTGCCTCGTTGGACGGCCACCAGGCCACCAACAGCAGGACGCAGGACGCCGTGGTTCGCGCTCGGGGAGCCGGAGCTCGCGGCCTGCGGCCAGCGGGGCCGAACCAAAAGCGGTGCGGCGGTCGGGCCGAACCGGCGACACTGGTGCTCGTGTACGTGTTATCTCTCGTCCGACCTCCTTGTCTCTGAGGCTCTGAGCCTGGCAGGTCCGAGCGACGGCGTCAGCGGCGAGCCGCAAAATAATCCTCCCCGATGCGTTACGGAATGGCCGCTAGACGAGTCGTCGACTTCTCGTCCCAGTTGGGTGCCAGCACCACCATTGATGAGGCGGGGTAGCACCCTTGCGGGGGACGCGAGCAAGGGCGTTTACTCCTGTGTACGACGGAGAGTGGGGGGTTGCAATGGGTGGGGGAACTCGCGTCACGGGAAGCACCGGGCCGTCCCGATGGACCTGGCCGACGGCCCTCGCTGTCTTGGCGCTGCTGACGACACTCTGGTCACCAGCCACGGCGAGTGCCGACAACGGCCGGCCCGTCGGCGACGCCAAGATCCTCGCCAAACTCCCGCCTGAGCCCGGATTCCCAGAGGGTATCGCCGTTAAGGGGAACCGCGTCTACGTCGCCGGTCCGGCGACGTTCGGCACGACGGGCAAGGGGCCATCGGCTGTGCTCGCCTTCGATGTGCACAGCGGAGCATTGCTCGCCACCTACCTCGCCCAGGGCGAGAACCTGCTTGCTGAGCACGCCAACTCTTCGATCGCTTTTGATGGAAACGGCCGTCTGTACGTCCTCAACACTCAGCTCGGGATTTACCGACTCTCGCCTGAAACGGGCGCCCAGGAGACGTATGCGAAGCCATTCCCGGACCTGAAGCCATGCGTGCCCTTGGTTGTGGGGCCGCCATGCTCGCCCACTCCCACGGACGCTCCCGCCCTTCCCAACGACATCGCCTTCGATGAAGCAGGCAACGCCTACATCACCGACTCCATGCAAGCGACGATCTGGCGCGTGCCAGCAGGACCGGTGCCGACCGGTGGTAAGACGCCCGAGGTGTGGTTTCAGGACTCCAGGTTGGCCTCGGCTTACATCGGGACGAACGGGATCCGGCTCAACCCAACGCGGACCGAGGCATTCGTCACCGTCACGACCGACCTCCTCCAGCGATCGTTCGTCTACCGGCTGGCCCTGGTTCCTGCCCCGAAGGCCAGCGATCTGAAGCCCTTCCACCAGTACGGTCCCGACGCCCTGCCCGACGGCATAGCCTTCGGCAAGTCGGGCCTGCTCTACGTCGCCATCGCCACCCCCGGGGCCTCAGGCGTCTCGATGCTCGACGCCTCTGGGACAGAAGTCGGTCGTCTCTCGAACCCTCCGCTCAGCCCATTCGCTCCCTACGACTCACCAGCCAATATCGCTTTCAACGGGCATGGGTCGATCCTCCTCACGAACCACGCGTTCGTCACGGGCGTGGTCGACCCAGGTCAGTTCAGCGTCGTAGACGTGTTCGTGGACGACAAAGAATCCCCGCTGGCAAAGCCGAACATTCCATAGCCGGCGCCACCCGGACCGCTGGTCCGGGGTGTACGGGCGACTCTTGCTCTTACTTGCCGTATTCGGATGCGGTCCGCGCACCTTGGGTTTGGTTGGAGCCAAATTGTCGTCTCCAACGACTGGGTGAGTTGGGCGGCCGCGCAGCGGACCACCGGGTGACGCGACGTGCTTCCCGGATAGGGCGCTGGACGACGAACGCAGCGCTCTGTCGTACCCATCCCAAATCGCCGCATACAGCTGCAGCCCCTATCGACGGGCCGGGGGTACGGGCCCATGACCCTCGCCGGGGCCAGTCCGCCTCGGTGTCCCACACATGCCGGTAGGTGACGCTCGCGAAGCGTGCAACGAGGACGGACGTCGGGGTCTGGGGCCATCGGCGCGCGGTCCAGGCACCTCTGCGCGGTTCTGGAAGCGCGAGGTAACCGGCGATATGCAGGTGATGGCTGTCAAGGGGCAATCACTTGTCCTCTTCGACGCGAGTCAGGAGCCCGTCGAACAGCGCTGCTCGCGCCTCCTGCCGGTTGGCAGCGGCGTGGTCGCGCTGACGCAGCAGCACGGGCGTGAAGGTGGCGTCGGTGGCGAAGTGCGTGCACGACTCGCAGATGGCTTCGAAGTGGCAGTCGAGGGCTGCCGGCCGCCGGCACCAGCCGTTGCCGAGGAGGCGGTGGTGGACCTGCTCCCGCAGCTGCCGCATGTTCGGGCCCTCGGCGTCGGCCGGGAGGGCGGAGTCGCGATAGAGGGCTTCGACCTTGGCCGACACGGCGTCGTACTCGTCTGCGACCACCCGGTTGGAGATGCGGGCGTAACGCAGGGTCATGTCCAGGGAGCGGTGTTTGATACACGGGTGATCCACCACTCGGGTGCCGATGGAGGTCAGCATGTCGGCTTCCTCGAAGGGAGCCCCGTTGGCATTCATGCCGTGCCTGGTCCGGTCCGTCCAGGGCTCCGACGTCGAAGCGATCAGCCTCGGCCACCCGCTCCTCGATGAGTACCTCGCTTTCGTGGGCGCCAGAGCCCGGACCAACACCTGGCTGGCGATCGCCTCGGACCTGAAGATCTTCTTTGCGGCGGTCGGCAAGGCGCCGGCCGAGGTGACGACAGCCGATGTGTTCGCGTTCCTGACTGCCCAGCGGGCCCCTCGTCGCGGGACGCAGGTGGTCCGCCTCGAGGACGGCGAGAGTGGCCTGTCGGCACGAACAATCGCTCGCCGGCTGTCGAGCGTCTCGGGCCTCTATGCCTACCTCGCTGCTCGCGGTGACGTCGCGATCACGGCAAACCCCGTTCCTCGTGGGTTGTCCGCTCGTCGTCCGGGCAGCAGCCGGGGCCCGGCCGGGAGAGCGCTCGTTCGCACACCCAAGACACTTCCCCGTGTGCTGTCCCCCGGTGACGTG